>NZ_CAKMAB010000020.1:0-98668 GCF_924513355.1 Paenibacillus pseudetheri | reverse complement strand
TGTCGATGCGCTTTTACACACAGATTTCGCCATGCGCAAGCATCCTAGCTACAAAGGTGGCTTGGCCCCTCCTTCGGTTGGACTTTCACCAACTAGATAATGCGTGCCTCTGGGCACGCTGGCATAAAAAAATCCCGCACCCAATATGGGTACGGGACGTGCTTCATCCTATTACTCAAAAGTATAGTATTCGCTTTCTGATACTGTCAATAACACTCAACAGCCAACAATAGTTCCAGCTAGCTAAAAATAACTTATCCCGCAAAAAAGCTAATTAGTTTAAGTACGTTGCGTTAAAGTAAGGTCAGCTAAGTTAGCTAACTACTGCAGTTTAGTTACAGTAAATTCAGCTAAATTAGCTAACTAGCCTAGTTAGCACAGTTAGAGTAATTCATCTACAGTTGCCTCACCACAGCATTCATTTCAATTAAAAAAGCTAATTAGTTTAAGTACATTGCGATAAAGCTACCCTAGTTGAACTATGCTAAGTACGAAATCCACTAAAGCCTAGCGTCGACTCAACTTCCCTTTCCAGCTACTTACCCCGCCCTGCAAATGTGCAAGCCGAGTATACCCCTGCTTACTCAGAATCCGCGCTGCACTTTTGCTTCGCATACCGCTGTGACAGTATAGTAACACATCCCGATCCTTCGGGATCTCACCGATCCGCTTTTCCAACTGAGACAGCGGGATGTTTTTCGCCCCCGGAATAAATCCACTCTTGTATTCATCCGGTTCACGGACATCGATCAGCAGCCTATTTTTGGATTGCTCCATTTCGCTCCGAAACCTGCCACCTTCAACGTTCTTACGCTTACACTTGCGCTTTTGCCAAATCCGAGACGGGACATCAATGAGCTTAAATCCATTATCCTTCACAACAACCTTTCACCGAAATGTCGGAGAGTGTTCTTTTGCTTCCTAAAAAATCACCATTTACCGCATATAACTTTCGAAAGCCCTGCTTATAAAGAATTCTCGCAGCTTTGTTTCTTTTATAGTAACTATCAGCAAGAATTAGAACCGAATCTTCAGGAGATAGACAGTGTTGCCAGACATAGGCTAACCGCCCGATCGATATATTTATCGAACCACGGATACTATCCTTCTCATAATCTACGGCATCTCTAACATCGAGCATTTTCATGTCCAATGATTGATCCGCTAATTCGCGAACGTCGCGGGCTTCTACATATGAGAGTGAACGGACCGGCCAAGCGTAACGTAAGAACCTTACAATACTAAAAGCAATTACTATACTCAGTAGGATCCTAAACACCATGTTCATGCTATTACCCCCGTACCAAAAAATCATCCGTCCAAGCACTTAATCCACCCGTCATGTTCACAACGTTGTATCCCTTTTCGCCCAGCAGCTCACATGCTAAACCGCTTCGACCACCACTTAGGCACATCACAATCGTCTCTTCATTAGGATCTAGTTCATCTATACGTATTAACAGCTGCCCAAGCGGAATATGCTTCGTACCGATCACATGTCCCTCCACCCATTCGGCAGGTTCGCGTACATCCAGCAACGTAGGAGCCTCTCCATTCTTCAGACGTTCCGCCACTTGCTGAGGGGTAATTTCCTTTGGAATTTTAAAAGACATCGAGCATCTCTCCTTCTCTTTTTTTAAAAATAACTTGATTTTCATATCACTATATCATAATATTACGGTATAAGGATATTGTAAAGCGAGGAGATCATAACTGTGGATAAAAATTTCAAAGCCTATAACCAAACCGCCGAAACCTTAAAGGCTATCGCTCATCCCGTTCGCTTGTGCATCATTAAAGGTCTGCTTGAAAAAGGCAGCTGCAACGTTAGCTTCATGCAGGACTGTCTCGACCTTCCACAATCTACGGTATCCCAGCATTTGCAGAAGCTTAGAGCTCTAGGCATTGTCGAAACCGAACGTAATGGACTGGAAATTAACTATTCTGTTAAAGACGAGAAAATCAAACATCTAATTCAGCTATTTTTAGGGGAGGAATAAATCATCATGAGTAAAAAAGTACTGATTGTCGGAGGAGTTGCAGGAGGCGCATCAGCGGCCGCCCGGCTTCGGAGATTAGATGAAGAGGCTCATATCGTCATGTTTGAGCGTGATCCGTACATTTCTTTTGCCAATTGCGGACTACCTTATTATATCGGAGGTTCCATTCAGGATCGCTCCAAGCTGCTGGTTCAGACACCAGAGGCAATGCATAAACGTTTTAACATCGATGTTCGGATTCAAAGCGAAGTGGTGTCTATCGACCCTGTGAACAAGAAAGTACGAGTAGAAAGTATAGAAAAAGGCTCCTATGAAGAGAGCTATGATGCGCTTATTTTATCGCCCGGCGCTAAACCGATTCGCCCGAATCTACCTGGTATCGAGAGCTCCAAAATTCACATGCTGCGCAACATTCCCGACACTGACAAAATCAAAACCAAAGTCGCAGCCGAAGGCACTCGTTCCGCCGTTGTGATCGGTGGTGGGTTTATCGGTGTTGAGATGGCTGAGAACCTTAGAGAAGCTGGTCTGGAAGTTTCCTTAATTGAAGCAGGTCCACAAATCTTAGCTCCGTTCGATACCGAAATGTCTTCTATTCTGGCAAAAGAGCTCGACGAGCATGGCGTTAATCTTATTTTTTCCGATATGGTCCAAGGGTTTGCAGAAGTAGGCGAACAAATAGAGGTTCAGTTGGCAAGTGGTACTGTGCTTCAAAGTGATATGGTTCTGCTGGCTATCGGTGTTTCGCCGGATACCTCTTTCCTGAAGGATAGTGGTTTAGAGTTCGGTCCGCGCGGCCATATCTTGGTCAACGAGCGCATGGAAACAAATTTGGATCAGGTCTATGCAGTAGGTGACGCGGTCGAGGTGGTTGATTTCGTAAACGGAACTAAAACTGCTATTCCACTAGCTGGTCCTGCCAATAAGCAAGGACGGATTGCTGCGGATAACATCAGCGGTCTAGGCACTACTTACAAAGGATCACAAGGGACTTCTATTATTAAGGTTTTTGGAGTCACGGGTGCTTCTACCGGCAATAACGAAAAAACACTGCAGCGCTTGGGCTTACCGTATCACGTAATTTATGTTCATCCAAGCTCTCATGCAACTTATTATCCGGGGGCAACTCCAATATCAATGAAGCTGATCTTTGATCCAAAGGGTACGGTGCTCGGTGCACAAGCCGTGGGTTATAGTGGAGTAGATAAACGTATCGACGATATCGCTACAGTGATTCGCTTTAGAGGTACGGTCACTGATTTAACGGAATTGGAGCTTTCTTACGCCCCTCCTTATTCTTCCGCTAAAGATCCGGTGAATATGGCTGGCTTTGCTGCTGAAAATATTTTGAAAGGCATGACTACAGTATTCGTTCCTAAGGATTTAGAAGGTCGTGACAACAACAATACCATTTTAGTTGACGTACGTTCGGAAATCGAGCATGCCAACGGTCATATTAAAGGCTCCATTAACATCCCTGTGGATGATTTGCGTGGTCGTCTAAGCGAGCTTGATCCTAGTAAAGAAATTTGGGTGTATTGCCAAGTTGGACTTAGAGGCTACACAGCTTCCCGGATTTTGCAGCAAAAAGGTTTCCGTGTGAAGAATCTGACCGGAGGCTATAAGACATATCAACTAAGTAAATATTCGCCTAAAAAAAAAGATAGCCTGACGCCAAACGCAGGTATTTCAGCAGCCCGTAAAGAAATCGCAGCAACGGGAGCACCGGCGGGAACGGGGACTGGCACTAACAATAGTTCTGCTACAGAATCCGCAATTGGAGCTGGAACAGCTACAGTTAACGGGTTGGCTACAGCCAATCCCAATGCTACAGCTTTCGCGGCCAACTCCAGCGCCACTGTATCCGTCCCATTCGAACAAGAACTGGATTTAACACCTGATTCCGTGCTTGATGCTTGTGGACTGTGCTGCCCTGGACCGCTGATTCAAGTCAAGATGAGCATGGACCCGCTCTTGGACGGACAAATTTTGAAGGTAACGGCTTCCGATCCGGGATTCTATGAAGATATCAAGGCATGGGCTCGCATGTCTAAGCACACGATTTTGCAATTAACAAAGCTGCCTACTGGCATGATCGAAGCTTATCTGCGCAAAGGAGTAACCGAAGAAGCCATTCCAACAGGAGCACACCCCGTCCAAACTAGTAACGCAAGTACGATGGTTGTATTCAGCGGTGATTTGGATAAAGCGATCGCTTCCTTCATCATTGCCAACGGAGCAGCCTCCAGCGGCAAAAAAGTGACGATGTTCTTTACCTTCTGGGGCCTCAATATTATCCGCAAGGATGAGAAAGTGCCTGTGAACAAGAATTTCATCGGTAAAATGTTCGGAGCAATGATGCCCCGCGGCAGTCGGAAGCTAACACTCTCTAATATGAACATGATGGGCATGGGCTCAAAAATGATTCGCTCTGTAATGAAGAACAATAATGTCTCTTCTTTGGAGGAATTGATTCAGATGGCTGTCGACCAAGGCGTCGAGATCGTCGCCTGCCAAATGTCTATGGATCTTATGGGCATCACCCGTGAAGAACTAATCGACGGCGTAGGAATCGGCGGCGTAGGATATTACCTCGGCCAAGCCGATCAATCTAGTCATAATCTATTTATCTAAATTGTTAAGAGCAAAGGGCTCCTCTATTTATATAGAAGAGTCTCTTTTTTACCTCTCTGGATACACATTATAAAACCTGCTATCCTATTTAATAGGCATTCATCCGAATAACGACCTATTTTAGGTAAGAAAAGGAGATTAAATGAATAACCCGATACATATTCTCGTTGCTGAGGACGACAGTGACATCAGCCGTTTACTGTGCAGCATTATTAAGAAAAGCGGCTACATTCCCCAACCCGCTTTCTCCGGAACGGAGGCGCTTCTCTATCTGGAGCAGCGTCAATGGAGCATGTTGCTGCTCGATCTGATGCTGCCTGGCATGACGGGAGAGGAACTACTTCAGCAGATCGCCGGGCGGGATGATATGTCAGTTATAATCATTTCAGCTAAAGGTGAGCCCCAGACCAAGGTGTCTGCTCTGCGTGCAGGGGCGGATGATTTCATAACGAAACCCTTCGATGTTGAGGAAGTCTCTGCACGGATCGATTCTCATCTACGTTTGTATTCGCGGATTGCGCAATCGGCTTTGCCTAGCGTGCTCCAGCATCAGGGCCTTGTACTTCATCGAGATGCGATGTCGGTTACGGCAAATGGAGCAGAACTGACGCTCACAGTTCTAGAGTTTGAGATTCTCTCGTTGCTTTTGTCGGCCCCAAAAAAGGTGTTTACGAAAGCTAATTTGTATGAAAGAGTCTGGCACGAGCCTTATTACGGGGACGACAATACGGTCAATGTCCATATGAGCAATTTGCGCAGCAAGCTAACCAAGGCCGCTCCAGGAAGCGAATTTATCGAGACGGTATGGGGTATAGGTTATCGGCTCAAGCCTTAAGACATTCTTAAGATTTGGCTTTAGCTCTTCTTATATTTTCAATTCTATACTTGGTCTATCACGAAAAGGAGGCCAAGACGAGATGTACGAGTATGTATTAAAAACAAATCAACTATCCAAAAAGTTCAAGGGCCATACAGCGCTGGACAAAGTCAATTTGTCAATCCGTAAAGGCTCTATTTATGGTTTTATTGGACAAAATGGAGCCGGCAAATCAACATTAATCCGTATGGTGACCGGACTTGCTTTTCCGACCCAGGGGACGATTGAGCTGTTCGGAGCCAGTGAAGAACAGGCCTTAATTCAGGCTCGTAAGCGGATCGGCTCGATTATTGAGAGCCCCGCTCTGTTCCCGCATATGACTGCAAGCGAAAATTTAGAAGCAAACCGGATTCTACGTGGTATTCCCGGCAAAGATTGCGTTCCCAGAATGCTAGAGCAAGTTGGACTGCAGGGAGCCGGCAAAAAGAAAGCCAAAAATTTCTCGCTTGGAATGAAGCAGCGGCTAGGTCTTGCCATCGCCTTGCTGGGAGATCCAGAATTTCTGATTCTCGACGAGCCGACTAATGGGTTGGATCCGATGGGGGTCGTCGAAATGCGCGAACTGCTCAAGCGGCTAAACCGTGAGCTGGGCATTACAATAATGATCTCAAGTCATATTCTAAGTGAGTTGCATTTAATGGCAAGTCATTATGGTATTATTCATCGCGGTCAGCTGCTTGAACAACTCACTGCGGAGGAATTGAACGAGAAATGTCAGCAGTATTTGTTTATCAAAGTGGATGATCCGGGCAAGGCAACAGCCGTCATTCAGAATGAGCTGGGTACGGCCGATTTCGAAGTGATGCAGGATGGAACCATCAAGTTGTATAGCCGCATTGAGCAGCCAGGTAAAGTATCCACAGCGTTATTCTCTGCAGGCCTCGAGATCGAGAAGTTTATGCCCATGGGTGAAGACTTGGAAAGCTATTTTACGAAACGAATTGGGGGGAATCCAAATGTATAATCTGATCAGAGTTGAGTTTTTCAAGCTCCGTAAGAATAGATCAATTTGGACTTTTCTATTGGCGCTTTCCATCCTCTCACTTGCTTACCCCCTGCTATATTATTTTGATCATCGGTCCAATGGGGAACCTCAGATCACCGGCGCTGAATTTCTGACTACCTTTATTTCAAGCAATGCCTACATTATTAAATTCGGCGTAGCCATTCTGGCTGGATTCTTTATCTCTAACGAATATTCCACAGGGGTCATGAAGACGATCGCATCTTCGGGCAACACCAGAGGGCGACTGTTTGCGGCAAAACTGGTCGTTTTCGCAGTTGGAGCCATGGCGATTTCACTCGTCTTTCCTATTGTCAGCACAGTCGAAGTCACGCTGCTTTCGGGCTTCGGTCATCTGCCGGAGGGGAGTACTACACTTTTCATACCGCGAGCCCTCGGGCTGACGTTATTGTACACGGCTAGCTACGCGGCCATCGGGGCGCTGTTCACCGTAATCCTTACTGACAGCGGCAAAACTATCGGCTTCTCAATGATTTTCTTCCTTATGATCGATACGGTTTTAGCTGGTGTAGGTTCGAAGATCTCTTTTTTTAGTACTTTGTACGATTATTCCATCTTCAAACTGGTGGGCGATATCGGCAAGCCCAGTATCGACAGCGGAGATTTGCCAGCGCTACTATTCGTGCCGTTGTTAACAATTGTCGTTTCCGGGATACTCGGTATTCTCGTATTCCGTAGAAAGGAAATCAAATAACACATAGGAGGTGCGGGAGAGTGTTGCACATTCTGATGATTATATTGTTAGCGGCAGTAGCTCTCCTGCTCATCCGTCTTTTGATGCTTAGGCGTGAGTTAGGGCGGATTACGGAGCAATTATACCACTACAACGAGCACAGAACCGGTAAAAAAATCGATGTAGCTCTATTCGACCAAAAGCTTGAGGCGCTTGCGGGACAAATCAATCGTCAATCCCATTTAATTGTCGAATCGGAAGCCCAGCGGATACGAGTTGAACAAGAATTTCGTCAGGCTATTGCGAATATCTCACATGATATCCGTACACCGCTCACCTCCATTTCCGGTTATATTCAACTGCTGGAGGAGGCGTCAATTACACCTGAAGAAAGGCTCGAATATGTTGCCATCGTTAAGAATCGGACGAAACGGCTGCAGGCACTGCTGAATGATTTTTTCGAACTTTCCTTGATCGAATCGTTAGATTATCCTCTACATACCGAAAAGCTTGGAATGACTGTCCTACTCTCGGAAATTCTGGTCGGATTTTACGATTCATTCAACGATCGCAATATTACACCAGATATACGGTTACCTGAAGAAAATGTATCCGTATACGCCGATGAATCCGCTGTGCGGAGAGTTGTCGAGAATTTGCTTGTCAATACAGTCAAACATACGACCGGGTATGTGGAAATCAGTTTTAACCTCCAGCAGGACACAGCGGATTTGACGATTGTAAACGATGCTAAGGCACTAGCCGGAAGTGATGTTAACCTCTTATTTGACCGATTTTATACCGCAGACCGCACTCGATCTTCTCAAGCATCGGGGCTTGGCCTCTCCATTGCCAAAAGTCTGATGAATACGATGGGTGGCACACTGACAGCCGACCTGGAAGGTGAGAAACTGATAATGACCTGCCGTTGGAAACTAGGCGATGCTGGCATTAGCTTGGCTACTTAATTTAATCATTCCAGCTGGACATGATTTCTAGTACAGCAGATGTAGCGAGCGCCTGTGCCAACAAGGGTAGGAGAATTCTCCAATACATGACCAAGTGTCCTCCGCCATCACTCTTAACTGCCTCGAAGGTCGGGTTAAGTAACCATGACACAGGTAAGATACGGCCACGCCAGAAATGACACGGTACATAATGCAACGTTCGAAGCAATGACTGCACGAACTTTTTGATTCAGCAGCAAGGTAATCAATAATGAAGACAATGGTAAAAGGGACCCGACATCGATTTGTGGAACCATTTATCCTGAAAAATATTTCAAACCAAAAAGACTCCTCTATTTATATAGAAGAGTTTTTTGCATTGCTAAGAGCTAGCAGAGTAATGTTTTCTAACTCAGCAAGTTTAAGCTTGTATCTTCAAGCGATGGTATAAGAAATTTATGATCGATTGGCGAGGACATCACGATTAGAATCGTGTAGGTACCGTATTTGTCACATTGATTTCCGAACTCCTCGAGGGCTCGTGTAGAGTCGGTTACTACTTTCAATAAGTAGTTGTGTTCCCCGCTTATACGGTAACATTCGACGACATCAGGACTCGAGCGGCAGAAATCAAGGAATGCATTACAATCCCTAGAATGAAATAACATGTAGGCAGCAGCATGTTTTCCAATCTTTTCAGGGGAAATTATGGTGCGATACTCGCTGATGATGCCTTTCTCCTCCATACGCCTAACTCTTTCCGTAACTGCAGGTTGCGATAAACCGACACATTTCCCCAGCTCTGTCATAGAAATTCTCGCTTGATTTTGAAGATGAAAAAGAATTTGCTTATCAATATGGTCCATCAAAATCACTTCCTTTAAATTTAAGGTTACCCCTATAAACTAGCTTGCAATTAACCGTTATAAGGCTAATTTAACTTAGTTGCCTTATGTAATCAAGATAACTTGTTATATATAATAACCCTACAATAGTAAAGTGTTCATGGCTTTAACTATTCCGAAGGGATGAAGACTGTTGAGTATATTGGATTCAAACAAAATAAATACAGAATGTTTATCAGGTCGCATCGATGAAGTAATTGATCGAACTCTTGCTGACAAGCGCCTGGTCGGTGCTGTCATTAAAGTGGCGATAGATGGGGAACTGGTTTATAGCCGCGCTGTCGGTCTTGCCGACCGCGAGATGAGCAGACTTATGCAAGAAGACGCCTTATTCCGGCTCGCCTCAGTTAGCAAACCTATCGTTTCAACGGCAGCCCTAGTATTAGTTGCGCAAGGTCGACTACAGCTGGATGATCGCGTTGATCGTTGGCTCCCAGAATTTCGGCCACGTTTGCAGAATGGCGAGTTCGCGACATTGACGATTCGTCATTTGATGACGCACACAGCAGGCCTTTCTTACCGATTTTTCCAAGAAGAGAATGGTTCCTATCAGTCAGCAGGGGTATCAGATGGTATGGATCAGTCCGGCATCACATTGGAAGAGAACTTGCGTCGTCTTGCCTCTGTCCCCCTCCTCTATACGCCAGGTACCGAGTGGAAATACTCCATCGCGACAGATGTGCTGGGAGCAGTAATTGCAAAGGTCACAGAAGCACCGCTCAGTGAAGCCGTACATTCACTCGTGACAAAGCCGCTTGGCATGAGCGACACGGGTTTTATTGCAGTCGATCGAGAACGATTGGCAACTTCCTACGCCAATGATGCTCCAGAGCCACGGCCTTTACTTGATCCCGACAGTATTGCCTTTATGGAGGGAACGGCTGGATTCCTGCTTGCCCCTGGTCGTGCACTTGACGATACTGCCTATCATTCTGGAGGAGCCGGCATGGTCGGCAGCGCTGGAGATTTTTTGCAACTGCTGGAAACTTTACGCAAGGGTGGAGCATCACTGCTGCCGGAGTCTCTGGTTCACGATATGACGACCAATCAGATCGGTGATCTGCCAATGGCCTTTTGGCCAGGACGAGGCTTTGGCCTAGGCATTACGGTACTAAAGGATCCTGTCGCCGCAGACACTCCGGAATCCCCGGGTACTTGGCGCATGGGTGGCACCTATGGTCATTCGTGGTTCGTCGATCCCAAGCAACGGCTCAGTGTCGTGGCTTTCACTAATACCGCACTGGAAGGCATGTCGGGTCAGTTTACTGTAGACCTTTGTGATGCCATTTATGATAGACGTAAAAAATAGAGCAAGAACACAAGGAGCCTGGGTCCGGCATGAACCAGCCTAGGC
The DNA here is from genome assembly GCF_924513355.1 of Paenibacillus pseudetheri. Lineage (NCBI taxonomy): Bacteria > Bacillati > Bacillota > Bacilli > Caryophanales > Paenibacillaceae > Paenibacillus > Paenibacillus pseudetheri. The sequence continues at coordinate 88,254 of NZ_CAKMAB010000020.1, read as the reverse complement.
TCTCTGTCTAGTAGACCTTATTCGTCATATATATCATTGAGTTTTCTACAATTATAAAAGAGAGGTGCTTCTCCAATGAGCCAAAACACATCTTCTGCCACACAAAGTGCCTCCAGCACTCCTTCTTCTGAACGTCTACCATGGGCAGGATTACTCGCCCTTGCTATGACGGGGTTTATCTGTATTCTTACCGAAACGATTCCGGCCGGCTTGTTGCTCCAAATAGGTGATGGGCTTGGAGTCTCCGAAGCCCTTGCGGGTCAACTTGTCACTTTGTATGCCTTTGGTTCGCTGTTGGCCGCGATTCCCTTAACCACCGTGACGCGTGGATGGCGGCGGCGACCACTGCTACTAATGTGCATCCTTGGTTTTCTCGTATTCAACACCGTCACCACTCTTTCTTCCAATTATGTACTTACGCTGGCAGCTCGGTTTTTCGCAGGCGTATCCGCTGGAGTCTTATGGGGCATGATAGCAGGTTATGCCCGGCGCATGGTGCCGGATTCACTCAAGGGACGAGCAATGGCGGTAGCGATGGTTGGCACGCCTCTCGCTCTGGCACTCGGTGTCCCTGCTGGAACACTTCTTGGCACCCTTATGGGCTGGCGCTCCATCTTCGGGATCATGTCGCTATTGGCTCTGATACTGATCGCCTGGGTGTTTTGGAAGCTACCTGACTATCCCGGAGAGGCTCCTGATAAGCGGCTCCCACTCTACAAGGTTTTTGTTATTCCGGGGGTACGGCCGGTATTGTTTGTCGTTCTGGCATGGGTGCTGGCACACAACATCCTGTATACCTACATTGCGCCCTATCTTACTCAGGCTGGGCTTACCCAGCGCGTTGACTTGGTATTGCTTATTTTCGGCATTACTGCGCTTGTTGGCATCTGGGTCATCGGTATTTTGATCGACCGCAAACTACGTCCATTGGTTCTATTCAGCCTCGCTGCTTTCGCCTTGTCATCCATTGCACTAGGTATGAGTAGCAGTCAGCCCGTAGTGATCTATCTAGTGGTTGCTGTGTGGGGGTTGACGTTCGGAGGAGCAGCTACTTTGCTACAAACAGCAGTTGCTGAAGCAGCTGGCGAAAGTGCAGATGTGGCCCAGTCGATGTTAGTAACGGCATGGAACCTAGCTATCGGCGGTGGCGGCGTGATGGGTGGGATTCTTATTGAAACAGTTGGTGTCCGCTCCTTCCCGTGGGTACTGTTTATTCTATTGATTCTTGCGCTGCTAGTAGCGTGGCGCGCTAAGGAATACGGATTTCCTTCAAGAAAGCGTTGAGGCACACCTATGAAATCATGCCACAATCATCAAGTTTACGGATAACGGTAGCCGAACAAGAAATGTAAAAAAATAAGCCAGTGTTACATATTATATATGACTAATATGGACTACTGGCTTACTTATATTAGATTTTCATTAAATCAATCTTTGATATATTCTCGGATCAGACTCGGCCTTTTCTATCTCCTACTCTACAGCCAATGCATTAAATTCTTGCAGATCCTTGGCTAAATCTTCTTCTGTGTATTTCCCTTGACCGAACCCAACCAGCGCCCGCAGCGGCATATATTTCATCATCGCCATGAACATTTCTGGGTTATCATCCATCGCACCTTCCATTCCAAATATACTGCTGAACTTCTTCACTTTATCCGCCGTACGTGGATTGTCCAGCAAATCACCAACGGTACTGTTGCGATGATAAATTAACGCAAGCGGAACTGTCGATTCTACTTCAATCGAAGCAGTCAGACGAATATCTCGTGAAGATGAACCAACAGCAATTTCAAAGACTCCACTTTCCACATGCCAATCGCCAATGTTGACGTTGTAATAAGCAAAGGAGCGTTTATCCAGTTCAAAAGAAACCTCTTGCTCTTCACCAGGCTTAAGCGCTAGCTTCTGGAAGCCCTTAAGCTCCTTAAGTGGACGGATCACGCTGCTCTTCACATCGCTAACATAGAGCTGAACGATTTCTTTTCCTGCGCGAGTACCCGTGTTTTTGACGGTGGCCGTAACTTGTACGGTCTCGGTATCATTAATGCTGCTCTTGGAGATTCTCAAATTGCTGTATTGAAACGCTGTGTAGCTTAGTCCGAAGCCGAAAGGAAACAGCGGTTCAAGCTCTTTTTTATCATAATAACGATAGCCAACAAACAAACCTTCTTTATACTCTACTGTATCCCCTTCACCTGGGAAATTAAGAAAGGATGGATTGTCGCTCAGCTTCATCGGGAAGGTCTCTGCCAGTTTGCCACTTGGACTAACCTCTCCAAACAATAAATCTGCAACTGCACCGCCAAAGGCCTGCCCGCCTAGATAACCTTCAAGAATACCCTTCGTTTTATGGATCCAAGGCATTTCTATTGGTGAGCCATTGCTGAGTACGACGACGATATTGTTTTGCACCTCAGCCACTGCATTAATCAGCGCTTTATGGCTCTCTGGAAGCGACAAGTGACTGCGATCATAACCCTCTGATTCATAGTTATCCGGAAGTCCAAGGAACAATACGGCTACATCCCCTTTTGCCGCTGTATCCCGTGCCTCTTGTAGCATAGCTTCATTAATCCCGTCATGGTTCAGTTCATATCCTTGCGCATATAACAGTTCAGCAGAACCCGCAAGGGCCTTCATCTCTTCAAAAGCATCATCCAATTTAGTCGGATTCACATGTGAGCTGCCCCCGCCCTGATAACGCGGATTTGTAGCAAACTCACCGATGATCGCAATCGTTCCTTGCTTTGACAGCGGCAGAATGCCTTCTTCATTTCTAAGGAGTACCATGCTCTCGCGTGCCACTTCACGAGCCAAATGGTGATGCTCTGCAGTATTAAATGAGGCATGCTCCTTACGATTCTCCACCGCCTTAAAAACAAATGTTAATAACCGCTCCACTGCAAGATCTAACGTTTCCTCAGCCAGTTCGCCACTTCTCACTGCTGCGACAATCTTGGCATCGCCAATGCCTCCGGTTGACGGCATTTCCAGCTCCAGTCCAGCTTGTAGAGCCTTCACCCGTTCATTAACCGCTCCCCAGTCGGAAACGACGAATCCCTCGTAACCCCATTCCTCCCTAAGAATCTTAGTCAGAAGAAATTCACTCTCAGAGGCATATTCACCATTTACCCGATTGTAAGAGCACATCACACTCCATGGCTGACTCTGCTTAACTGCACCTTCAAAGCTAGCCAGATAAATCTCCCGCAGCGTCCGCTCATCAATAACAGCATCTACAGACATTCTCCGGTGCTCCTGATTATTAGCGGCGAAATGCTTAAGCGAGGTTCCTACCCCTTCACTTTGCACACCTTTGATATGATTCCCACCCATTTCCGAGGAAAGATAAGGGTCTTCCGAAAAATATTCGAAATTACGACCGTTCAGTGGAGAGCGCTTAATATTTGTTCCGGGACCGAGTAGAACAGCGACGTTCTCTGCTTGACACTCTTTCCCGAGCGCTTTACCCACACGCCCGATTAAATCCCGATCCCAGGAAGAAGCCATCCCTGCTGCCGAAGGAAAACAAGTTGCGGGTACACTGTTATGGAGTCCAAGGTGATCGGCGCTCTCTTTTTGCTTGCGTAAACCATGGGGTCCGTCCGTTACCATTAAAGAAGGGATTTCGAGTCGTTCGATGCCCTTCGTATGCCAGAAATCAAGCCCTGAACAGAGTCCTGCTTTCTCCTCAAGGGTCATTTGTGATATGAGTTCATGAATGTTGGTTTTCATAAATTTACCTCCTCTGAATGTTTCTATTCCCATTTTAATCTACTTCACACTGGATTTATGGCATTATTATTGTATTTTTGGTATTCTGGTTGGGCAAGGAGGCTGAAAAATATTGAATCATTTAGACGATCATGATGGAGCTCAATATATCTGTAAAGTGTTGTATGAATCGCTGCAAATTCCTGTGTTTCTGCTAGACGCCAATCGGAGAATCGAGCTAGCGCTGCCTTCCTCTTCGGAGAGCGCCCCATGGGTTCATAACATCAATGAGCTACTTTCAGAAATTGTAGATCCTACTAAAAGCGAGAACATTTCTAATCACGATAGCTCAAATTCCTCTATACCGATCATTCGCACCACTAATTTTCTAGAAAATTACATCTTACTCCATCTTCCTTTAGAGCTAAGTGGCGGAAGAATCATTGTAGTGGGCCCCTCGCTATATACTCAACTTTCAGGAGACAATGTATCCAGTCTGATGCATGACAATGATGTGCCTCACGGACTTCAGGATCAATGGCTTACTTACTATCGCAGTCTGCCTGTATTAAACCGGATGAGATTGTACCATACCGCTATGCTTCTCTATTCTCTCGTCACCGGAAAAACACTGACACTTAGCGAACTCCTGCTTGACTCCCGAGTTCTCGAACCTAAACAACTCTCTAGCGACAGTTTGGATTTGGATGTCTCTTACCGTAGAGAGAATACATGGTTGCACCACGAACCTATAATGGAAAAAGCTTTATTTCACCATGTCAAAAATGGAAATAAAGCTGAGCTACTTCGTGTCCAAGCAACATTCTCTGAAGAGAATTACGGAGTGCTCTCCAAAAAGAGCCAATTACGCAGCAAAAAAAATCTGGCCGTCTCCTGTATTACACTCGCCACACGTGCAGCTATAGATGGAGGGCTGTATTGGGAGATTTCTTATACCCTAAGCGACTTTCATATCCAGCATATTGAGGAATTAAAGGATATTCCGGCTGTAGACCACGCTATTCTTAATGCGCTTTGTGATTTCGCAGACCATGTCAGAAATAATAGAAGTGCACAACTGTCTCGAACAGTAGCCATCTGTCAAAACTATATTTTTAATCACCTATATGAGGAGCTTTCCCTAGATAAGCTGGCTGTAGTTGCAAGCTTGAACAGAAGCTATCTCTCTCAACTATTCAAGAAAGAAACAGGGTTCACCGTTAGCGATTTTATTCAAATCGAACGAATTGAAGAAGCTAAACGACTAATCGAATTACCTGGCATCAGCCTATCCGACATTGCTACCCGTCTGCACTTCAACGACCAGAGCTACTTTACCAAAGTATTCAAAAAATACACGGGCATCACTCCTAGACAATTCAAAACAAACAAAGAATCTAACAGTAACTAAAAAGAAACAACAGCACTCTTGGACGAGAATAAAAAGTCCTAGATTGCCACTTTATTCTGCTTTTCTAAGAAGTAGTTCACTCCTCCCTAGCCTCTTCCAAAGCGCTAAACTTTGAGACTGTCTTGGCTCTGCATAAATTCATTAAAGGAGGTGCTGATTATGAATGAAGCAGTTTTTTTATCCGAACTTGCTGGCAAACTTGAAGCTTTCCGACGAGATCATTGACGATCGCATGGAAGATGGCATGGCCGAGGAAGAAGCGATTTGTGGACTTGGAAGCATCGAAGATATCGCCCGAGAAGTAATGCTTGATCATATGATGTCTTTAACATTACAATCAAAGCTTCTAAAGGAAAAAATAATCTACCGGAAAATAAAAGTGGTGGCGATAAGAAATTAGATGTCAGCACTAATAATGGATATATATATCTTACATTTGTAGATTAAATACCGTTTCTTAATAAAGATAATTTAGGATTTCAAAAAACCTGAGGGAGCCTGTTTAGCAGGTTCTCTCAGGTTTTTTAAGTTGAAGCGCTCTTCCATTAAAGCTCTGTGATGGCTGCAAGAACAGTATTGTTGAAGTAATCCACATACATATTTTTAAATGGCTTCTGATGATCTAATTCTACCGATAAATGCACCGTAACGCTTCGTGCCGTTAGTTGCCCATCCGTACCCCCAATACGCTTCAGGAAACCGCCTACTTTTCACTAAGTGACAGTTACCTTAAAAGCATCGACGTTAAATACTGATCCATTGATGGTCAAAGTGGCATTATAATACCCCCGGTCACCGCTGGGCTTACATTTATAATCCCCAGAACATCCGCATACGAAGAATTTAGTTTTGTTGTAACCGGGATATATATTACTAAGCTTCTGGTAAAACAGATGTCCATGATGCGTAAAAATAGCCAGTATCTTATCTCTCACTTTTGTAGGAATGGAGGAAAAAAAATTATTTGTCTCCGATGTACTTAATACATGGCTGGGGTCCACCGTAATCCCACTCACTTTAAGTGGCCAATGAAAATCTATAATATAATAATACTGGTCATCTAAATTTTTCAACAAATTTATACTGCCCGGACTGAACTGCCCCATCGCACAATTAAGCCATACATACTTCACCTTGCCCTGTGTCCCCGGGAAATTCATTTGCCCTTCGACTGCGCCTAAATATTGTGTGAATAAGGACTGAGTACTTGCCTCCCAGTTTCCTATCGAAGCTTTATAAGGGATACTCCCTAGCGTGCTTGTCACCGTATCCTTGAAGTCCTTATAGTAGGCATTCGCATTATTCCCATGATTAGCTCCCGCCTGCGTGTTATCTCCTCCAAAAATAACAAACCTCTTATTCCCGCTCCCTACTGCCTTTGGCAATAGATTTCTAAAAATACTTGAGCTATTCCCATATCCCACATGGCTATCACCAATAACAGCAAAGTTAACTATATGAGCCTTCGCTTTAAGCATCGGGCTAGGCTTGGGTTGAAGTTTAGAAGCAAGACTACGTTTCTTAGTCGGTCCGACCTGCCTTCTCATCTAGAATCACCTCTCGCAATGAATGAAGTACACATAGTAGTATCTATATTCATTACGGATTAGGTTGTCTTGGACCAATAGATCTTGGGCAGTATTTACTTCGTTTTGAAATTAAAAAGTGTCTCTTGTAACGAAAAAGATACCTTCTGAAGTTCTGAAGATAATGTAGTTAAATTTTCGCTAATGTTTAGTTACTCTGAACACTTCTGCTTAAATCTTCATATCCTTACCCGTATAATCTACAAACATGAAATGACCTTCAGGCGTAGTCCGCTTCTCGATCAGGTCAAGAATCCCCTTCAACACTTTGGGTCGGATTCGTTGGCGCTTCTGCCCCGCCCATATCCGTATGCATCCAGCCGGGATGCACGCTGAGCACTTGAATCGGCGTTCTTTTACATATACATGTAGCTGCTGCGTGAACATATTGAGCGCCGTTTTAGAGATGGAATAAGGGTAGTCCCCCGAATAAGCATTAGTGATGCTGCCCGCTTCCGATGATATGTTGATGATCGAAAGTTCGGGTTCAGTAAGTAGCGGCAGGAAATGCTTAACCACTCGCATCGGTCCGTAAAGATTAATATTCATCGTGGTAAGCATATCTTGGAAATCCAGCTCTTCAATCTGTGTGTCCCTGGCGGTCAGCACCGCCGCATTATTAATAATGACACCAAGCGTCCGGCCTTGTCCTTGCAGATTCGCAGCTAGCGCCGCGATTCCTTCTTCATCTGTCACGTCCAGCGCCGCCACAGTCAGCTTCTCCCATAGGTCGCAGCAAGCTGGGATAGTGCTGTTTCTTCCTGATCGGGACGGCGAACCCCAGCTATGACTCCATGCCCCTGCTTTAATGCTTCAGCAGCCAGCTGTATCTTGTATATATGTCAACAGGCTGCCGGATCGGTATGGCTCTGCTCCTTATGCCAATACAAACTTTAGGACTAAATCAATTACCCTCCAAGCTTAGTGCGCACGGTACTGCGATCTCAAATCAATTCGACAAGTGGCTGGCGCCGTGGGAACTTCCTTACTCGTCACCGTAATGACGAGCCGTACTACAACGCATATGAAGGATATGATGGCTGCAGGCAGCACACAGAACTTACACAAGAACATATGATTATGGAAGCTTCCATTCAAGGGATCAATGATTCCTATCTAGTTATTGTTGGTATCGGCATTCTTGGGCTGCTGCTCTCATTCTTCATTAAACGTGTTGGGCAAGCGCCTGATCCTGAGCAAGAACCCGAAGTGAAGCTCAAAAAAATCATTACCAAAGAAGCTTGATATATAGAAGTTATCTGCACTGTTTAAGCATCATAAAAAAGAGATCAGCGATGAATAACATCGTTGATCTCTTTTTAGTCTGATCTTTATCACAACAATTAGCGACTAAACCATCTGCTAACTTGCATAACTATTTCAGTTTAAAATAGATGGACGTTTTGTCGGACTCAAGCTTACTATCGTTTCTATGAAGAACAAGGCTGTTCTCCTTGCCTTTGATAATTGGCAGAATAACTTTACCCGAAGCTTCAAAAGAACCCGGTTTACTTGGGGTGACTTCAGGAAAATCAGCCAACAACTTTTCGATATTTTCTCCGAGAGATCCCTCAAAATAATCACTAGAGCCACCAATATAGTATTGTCCACTGGACGTTTCTACTCCCCAAATGCTAGGTGTAAAACTTGAAAGGAACTTCCGCCCTTGGTCCTGACTACCTTTTACAAGACTGGCGTTCTTCACCTTAAGCGTTACATCAAGCAGGACATAATCTACAGCTACATCGGGATCAGTGACATGTTCCTCAAACCCAAGAGCATGTAATTGTCCGAGATTAGTCGACGTAACCTTATTGATAGTGAAAGTATATTGGGCAGATGTTGAATCACCCTTAGGGCTATAATTGTTATCAAGGTCCGTATAAGTAAAAGAAGTACCCAACTTCACTGCATCTGCAAACGAAGCGCCGCTGTTACTGGAAGCCGTACCGGAAGATGATGCAGCAGGCTTTGGTGTTGCCTGCGGAGTGGACTCGGTTGCCTGCGGAGTAGATACGGTTGCTGGCTTTGCAGTGGCTTGTGCAACTGTATTGTCCTTATCCGGGACAACCGATGTTGATGTTCCGCCGTTCGCCGATGTGATCACAACAGCTTGACGACTGTTATCCCATTTCACGGTTGCCCCCAGTGCTTCAGATACAGCCTTGGCGGATACATAGCTATGTCCTTCATAGATAATTGGGTACATTGTTCCTTCACTACTTGACAAGTTCACTTTCTGATTATCCACTTCAATGCTGATGGCCGCATTCTGATACGCAGAAATCTTCTTCAATGTCGTGTCAGCATAAGCGACTGCACCCACAGCCAACAGCATTGAGCTAACTGTAATAATTGACATGACTTTTTTGCTTGTTACTCTTAGCACCCTGCACTCCTCGTTTCATGTTTATGTATATGAATCCTGAAAATTATATCACTTTATATCGAATATTGTAAATATTGGTACGATAGGATATTCGTTCTTTATTTGTGAATACTTAAAAAAGACACATTTCCATTGTCCACCGCCACATTTCGCCTCAAATTAGCTGATGTTCTGATAAGCCTTAATAAATATGTCCTGAACCACATCCTCGGCTTCTTCCTTATTGTTCAACAAGCGAAAGCAGTAGAGGTAGATCCGTTGTTGGTAGAGTCTGATAATATCTGAAAAAAGGTAGACTTCTCCTGCTTGTACCCGCTTTATCTTTTCTTCAATAGAGTCCACGACTGTCTCCTTTCTACTATCAGTACAGTTATAACACTTGAGCGGTCTGTTTCGTAGCATTTTTTCCCGTTCCAGCTCCAATTTAACGGTAAATACATAAAAAAATCACTACTCCTCTCCGCAAGGAGGTGAGCAGCGATTCTTGAAACAGAAGAACGCAAAGGGATGGATATACACGTATTTCCGCTCTTCAGACTAAATATTGCCACGAGCCAATTCAGATTTCTTTTCTCTGCTGCTGAGCCTACAGCTTCCAGATGCGATACAAAATAACTGCTGCTTCAGCACGGGTAAGCGTATCGTTAGGCGCAATTCTATCGTTCTTTCCGTTCACAACTCCGAATTTGACCAACAATAATGCGCTGTCTTTCGCATAGCTGGAGATGCTTGCTTCATCCAGATAAGCATTTAAAGTTCCACTCGCCTTGATTTGCTGGCCGGATGCCGCTAGCGCACGCGCAGTCAGTACCATCATATCTTGGCGAGAGACTTCAATGTTTGGCCTGAACGTATCGTCTTCAAAGCCTGTGGCAATTCCCAGTTCCTTCGCGATGACCAGTTCATCATAATAATAGTCCGTCTTTTGGACATCGCTGAACAATGCTGCACTTTTTCCCGTTCCCTTCAGTTCAAGCACTCTGACAAGAAGAGCAATGAAATCTGCTCGCTTCATAGAATCTGCAGGCGAGAAATTATTCATGCTCGTTCCTTGGATGACATCGCGAGCTGCCATAACATCTATGGCTTGTTTTGCCCAAGATACGCTCTGCAGGTCTCCGAAGTTTTTCTTTACAAAGGTTAGTGCATAAATACTGAAGTGGGTTGTTTGAAATACGACCGTTTGGGTTCCAGCATCATATCGACCATTCGGAACCGGAGCTACGTTGCCTTTATCATCGATGTACCAAACAACGATTAAATCTGGATTACTTAGTTCCTCCGCTGTCGGTGTGTAAGGAATGGATACCGTTACAGGCGCGTTAGGGTTATTCCACGGAATGACTCTATCGCCTGATATTACGCTTAGATCAATAACTGGATGGTTACCGATAAAATTGCGGGTAGCTGCACTCAGGCTGTCCGCAGAGACTTTACTTATGCGTATAGACACTTGCTCAGCGAGATCTTTTACACCCGACAGCATATTGCTTGGAATTTGGATCGTAGCATTTTCCGTCTTAAGCAATAGTTCAAAGTTTTCTTTCCCCATCAAGCTTTGGGTTGGCAATTGTATATCATATACTTTCGCATCCGTTTGCTTTGGTACTTCGATTACGATTTGTTTCTTGCCGTTTGCCGCTGCTGTAGCTTGTTCAAGCGCTTTTTTCAAGTTGTCGCTGGAGATCGTACCTATGACACGCCCTTTATCGGATTTCACTTCCGGTGTAATCGTAACAACACCATCTTTGTATGCAATGGCTACAGGCTGTGGAGTTGTTACTGCACTAACGGAGTTGCTGTTACCCGTTGGTTCATTTGTTGGCGTTGGTGTTGGTGTTGGTTCCGTATCAGTAGATTTACCCATGAGGGTAAGCACACCGTAAACAGATGTGTCCATATATCCAGTGCCGGTTGTATCATTCCAAGCAGCAACGCTTTGACGAGAGCCATCTTTAGCGTCATTAATCTGAACATCGAACCCAAGCTTTGTATCGTCATCCGGAGTTATCCCATGAAGCGGAATCTTCACTTCAACCGTGTAGTTTGTTCCGAAAATGTGAGTTGCCGATTCGAAGCCAGCTGCAATACTTATCGGATTGAATGAGGTCTCGTTATCATAATTAACTCTATACTGCCCATCATCAATTTGATAGAAGCTTGTTTTTGCATTGTTTTGATCCAAGAAGATTTCAATGGAATCTTGTTCATATTCATTGACATTGCTTTTGTTAAGCTGCGTATCGTTGACCTGGACTAAAAGATAAAGATTCTCATCATCCCAAAGTGCTTTTGCTACACCGTTTGCGCCCTGCCATGCCATCTGATAGCGATTAATCGGCATTTGGGCCGCATCGCCCCAAACGGCATCAGCAGTCCCGTCAACTACAGGTGTTGCATATTTAGCGGTTGACTGATTAGCATCTACAACATCAGGTGTATGGTCTGCTATAAATTTGTCCGGGTCGATTACCCCATAATAAGCCGGTTTGGCCTTCAAGTTACTATCAAACAGCAATGGATTCTGAGAGGCTCTCCAGCTAGTACCATCATTCAGCCCCCAGAATGTCACGTGTGAGATATTTGCTGCGTGAGTCTTATAGATTTTAAAAAGCTGTGCATATAGATAACCCTGAGCATTCGCTTGTTGCTCGGTAATCTTAGAGTCGCTTCCAGCCATGATGTCAAGCTCCGTAATGCTTATTTCTGCACCCAAGGAAATGAACTTCTCTAATGACAGCTTAACATTCTCCGGATTCGTGTTTATATTATAGTGCGCCTGCATACCAACACCATCGATAAGAAGTTTACCTGGGTGTTCCAGCGCATACTTATCATTGATTTCTTTGACCATACTGTAGATAGCCTGTGCTTTGTTCTGATTATCATCATTGTAATCATAGTTATGCTCACATTATTTTACCTTCCGATTCTATCCACAACTATACTAATACTAAAGGTGTTACCCCCCATAATCATAGGAAAACACACGCAAGATCTAGGAATTCCCTATGTCTTCCCATGTAATAATACTTTCTCATATGTAATCCAATATAATTCATTAAAAAGAATTCACAATATGGACGATTACGGATGATCTTTTTTTAGATATGAGCATACTAAGCTCCATATTTTGAAACTTGCGCCAAGTTGAATCGTAAGTTTGAGGATAGGTCCTGAAGTCTACTGATTTGACGAACTGATATACCATACTTGTGTAGAACACGCAGTTATGTGCACTTATGCAGTAAATCGAAGCTTATGAGACCAAAAAAAGACACAGCACAGCGGAGAGGAGCTATCATTAGTGGAGTATTACCGCAAGAATGTAACAGACAGTTTACAGGAAGTGCAGAGTACAACTAACGGGCTTACGTCGGCAGAAGTCGACAAACGACTGGAACGTGATGGTTACAATGAATTAAAAGGAAAGAAAAAAGATCCCCTCTGGAAGCTTTTCCTTGAAAATTTCAAGGACCCTATGGTGGTCGTACTGCTTATTGCGGCCATTGTCCAAATTGTTATGGGTCAAGTTATGGAGTCGCTTATCATTTTCCTCGTGTTGATTCTCAATGCAGTTATAAGTGTCATCCAAACTCGTAAAGCGGAGAGTTCACTCGATGCCTTGCAGCAGATGTCGGCACCCGAGGCTAAAGTGCTGCGGGATGGAGTCTTAAAAACCGTCCCTGCCAGAGAACTTGTTTGCGGTGATATCGTATTACTGGAAGCCGGAGATTTTGTACCTGCCGACGGCCGTATCATAGAATCGGGAAGCTTGAAGATCAACGAAGGCATGCTGACCGGAGAATCCGAAGCTGTAGAGAAGCATACGGATACCATCGCGAAGGAATCTCCACTCGGAGACCGTCGTAATATGGCTTTTAGCGGTTCTTTGGTTGTATATGGCCGTGGAACTCTTGTAGTAACAGGAACTGCACTGACAACCGAAATCGGCAAAATCGCTGAACTCATTGAGAGCGCCGAAGCCAAACAGACGCCACTACAGCGTAAGCTCGAAACCTTTAGCAAGCAGCTGGGCGTAGCGATTATCGTGCTGTCCGTTTTGATCTTTGCCATCCAAGCCGGACGTGTTTGGCTGTCGAATGATACAGTGGATACCACGGAAGCCATCCTGAATGCCCTAATGTTTGCAGTCGCGGTGGCAGTCGCCGCTATTCCTGAAGCTCTATCCTCGATCGTAACGATTGTCTTAACCGTAGGTACGAACAAAATGGCTAAGCAACATGCGATTATTCGTAAGCTACCAGCCGTCGAAGCACTTGGATCAACCAGTGTCATCTGTACGGACAAAACTGGTACTCTGACCCAAAATAAAATGACGGTTGTAGATTACTTTTTACCGGAAGGTGATCGTGATCAATTCAATCAAGAGCCCGAAGAATGGTCTGAGGAAGCCCGGCGCCTCTTGCACATTGCTGTGCTTTGTAACGACTCTAACATTAATGAGGATGGTAAAGAACTAGGTGATCCAACTGAGGTGGCACTTATTGCCTTCAGTAACAGCATGAATAAAGATTACAAGGAAATACGCGACAATTTCCCTCGTGAAGCCGAACTTCCATTTGACTCGGACCGCAAGCTGATGACGACCTTACACACTTTTAACGGACAAAAAGCAATGATCACCAAAGGCGGACCAGATGTACTCTTTAGTCTTTGTACGCATGTACTACTAAGTGGACAAGAAGTGCCGATGACACCGGAAGTTCTTGATCGTTTCATTGAAGCCAATGAGGAATTCTCCAGCAGAGCATTACGTGTACTTGCCTATGCTTACAAAACTGTACCAAATACGGTCACTCAAGTGGGCCTTGAGGATGAACAAAACTTGGTGCTCGTAGGTTTGACAGCTATGATTGATCCCCCTCGGGAAGCTGTCTATGGCGCGATCGCAGAATCCAAAAAGGCTGGAATTCGGACCATCATGATTACTGGTGATCATAAGACAACCGCACAAGCGATCGGACGCGATATCGGCCTGATGACCGAAAAAGAAATTGCCGTAACCGGTCAAGAGCTCGATGCCATGTCCGACGAAGAACTTGATAATAAACTCGAGCAGATTGGTGTGTACGCCCGAGTCTCCCCGGAGAATAAGATCAGAATTGTCCGGGCGTGGCAGCGAAAAGGCAAAATCACTGCTATGACCGGTGATGGCGTAAATGACGCGCCTGCCTTGAAGCAAGCAGACATCGGTGTTGCCATGGGTAGTGGAACCGACGTTGCTAAAGACGCGGCGGCCATGATTTTGACCGATGATAATTTTGTATCGATTGTGAATGCTGTATCTGTGGGCAGAACGGTATTCGACAATATCAAAAAAGCGATCGCCTATTTATTTTCAGGCAACCTGGGTGCGATTATCGCCATTCTGTTTGCCCTGATCTTCGACTGGATTAATCCCTTCACAGCGATTCAGCTTCTATTTATCAATCTGGCGAATGATTCACTGCCCGCCATTGCCCTTGGTATGGAGAAACCTGAACCTAACGTGATGAACAGAAATCCAAGAGAACTGAAGGAAGGTATATTTGCCGGAGGAATGATGCAGGCTATTATTACCCGTGGTCTACTTATAGGTATAGCCGTAATTATATCCCTGTATATCGGACTCCAGCATTCCCCTGATATGGGCGTGGCTATGGCATTTACAACCCTTATCCTGTCTCGTACGCTTCAGACCTTTGCCGCTCGCTCGAACAGTCAAACAGCTATTGAAGCTGGGTTTTTCAGCAACAAATATGTCATCGGAGCCGTTCTGGTCTGCTTTGCCTTTTACGGGATTGCGGTTCTGCCAGGGGTTAGAGAAATCTTCTCGATCCCGGCTTCATTCGGAATGTCCGATTGGCTGATTGCAAGCGGTCTGGCACTCGGCGCCGTCATCCTAATGGAATTGACGAAGGTTGTTCGTAGAGCGTTTACTCCTAAATCAACTTCTTGATCACAATTGAACAAAAAGACAAAACAGCGATTCTCCAAGAATGGAGAATCGCTGTTCTTCTGTCATTTACAGATCTGATTAAATCATCCGTATTATGATCAAAATTTCACGTAAATTTTTAATATTTGACTATGTATTCACAACATTCATCCCCATGAACATTACATTTTACTTCCCGGACGGAAACACGTTTCCCACGTATTTTGGTAAGTGCTCCTTCGATAATAGCCCCTCTAGGTCACATACCATTTTCCCTTCCATAATAGGTAAACCTTCGCAGAAACAATCGTGTACTGCAATAGACATTCCATTGTCATCTTCATGGGTTATTACAGGGATCCCTATCTTCAATTGTTCGAATAACCGGAAGAGTTCATTAACCGAGGTAACACCAAACTCTTCCCCAATTTTTCTTCCTATGGTCAACGTTGTACCCTTACCATTCATAGGTAACGCTTGATATAATCCAATAAGTCTAATCGTTCTGAAAAGCTCTAAGGGTACAGCATCACCCCAATTATCTCTCTTTATTTTTTTCATATCTGTAAAAGTAAAATGATCCATGCCCGTAGCCTCCGAATTCTTATGTCATTTATATTTCAAATTTAATTGATATATTGAGTATAAACGTATCCAATAAATGCTTTGTGATCCTAAGCACTTCCTAACCCAAATGATTGGAAGAACTAGGGTTAACAATCATTATTTTATATTCCGACACTTGACTGTTAGCGCTTCATCTACGATAATTACAACCTCACCCAAAAAACTGAGACTGGAAGAAAATTGATAATGAAAAGGGGCGGTCGTTATTAGCTGGTTAAGTGATCTCTATAAATTACAGAAGCAGGAGCTAAAAAAGGACATCGAGCCCTCTTTAGTCAATGCCATCTTTCGAATGTATGATAGATTTCCTAGGATTGGACTTAAAGAGCGAATCGGCCAGCAGGATATGTCTCTAGATATCGCTGATGCGTATATTAATGGTCGAAACGCAATGATTGAAGCTGGAGTCGGCATCGGCAAGTCCTTTGCATACCTCATTCCCAGCCTGCTCATAAACCAAATCGCAAGGCAACCGATCATTATTGCAACATCCTCCATACAACTTTCAGAACAGATACATAAAGATCTGAGATTCATCGGAAGCCGGCTCGGATTTACATCGGTTCGCTCCGTAGTAGGAAAGGGCATGGGGCAATATGCTTGCCGGTACAGAGCAGCAGATTTGTTACAGCCTGATGATTTAAGCTCCCCTCTATCTACACTTGCCCAGCGTATTGTGAATTATGACATTGATGAGCGAGCAGATATTAAGGGTGGGGTTAGTGATGCAGTTTGGTCTAATGTTTGTGTGAATGATTGTAAGTTTGAACGGTGCCATTATAAAA
Source organism: Paenibacillus pseudetheri (assembly GCF_924513355.1). Taxonomy (NCBI): domain Bacteria; kingdom Bacillati; phylum Bacillota; class Bacilli; order Caryophanales; family Paenibacillaceae; genus Paenibacillus; species Paenibacillus pseudetheri. The sequence continues at coordinate 71,798 of NZ_CAKMAB010000020.1, read as the reverse complement.
GTACCTGTTCATTCTACGAGATGAGAGCAAAGATTAACGCCGACGCCAGCGACATGGATTTTATTATCGTCAACCAGGACCTGTTCATCCGTGATTTGATCAGGAAAAAAGAAGGAATGAAGGGATTAATCACTGAACGGCCAGCTCTGATCGTAATTGATGAAGCTCATAATCTGGAAGCAAAGGTTAGAGATGCTAGAACGCTCGAGTTTACATACCGGGGAACCTGCCGTATGCTGGATGACACCTTACAGATACTCTTCAAGCAATCCGCAGATAACGGCCTTTTGCCGCAATTTAAATTTTTAAAAAGATGCGTGGGTCATATTTTCAAACAGGTAGAGGCGGACTTGCTGCAAACAGCCAAGCAGGATAATGACCGGATAAAAGTGTCGGAGATCACAGGGATTCCGTTAAAGCGGGGGGCTCAGGTTTTGAAAGCGTTTAGTCTCAGCTTATCCGTCTTAACTTCCAAGCATGAGCGAGAGATCGATAATCTTTTTGAAGCTTTGAACGGATTAATAGATCTCTTTGATGTACTCGCCGGAGTCCAGGATAACTACCTGATCTGGGGGAGCAATACCCAGCGTGAGGCCACTATTAGTATCTGTCCTAAAGGTATAAGCCAGTTCCTAAGATATAGCTTATTTAACGGGAAGACATCTGTTATTTTAACATCAGCAACCATGTGCCAAAGCGGAGAAACACTAGAGGAACAATATGCATATCTGACGCAATCCCTCGGTTACAAGGGAGATTATATGGAGCGCCAGGCTTCGCCGTTTGATTATGACAACCACACCATGATGTATATTGCCAAGGACATCCCTTACTACAACCATCAGAATAAGGTAGGTTATCTTGAGGCGGCATACAAGGAAATGCTGAGGCTCTGTAATTTAACCGATGGACGGACATTGGTTCTTTTTTCAGCGAAGGAAGATATGAAGTACATTCATAAAAAATTAAAATCCGAGAAGCTTGCATGGGCGGTGCATGTTCAAAGAGAAGGATCGTCTCAGGACGGGGTGATCGCTGAATTCCGTGGCAGTAAAGGCGTCCTTCTTAGTACCGGTGTATTCTGGGAAGGTGTGAATATCGAAGGTTCCGATTTGTCACAGTTAATTATTTTCCGTCTGCCTTTCCCTGTTCCTTCCGATCCTGTCTATGAATATAAGGCATCTTTGGCGAAGGATCCCTTAAATGACGTTTTTGTACCGGACATGCTGCTTCGGTTAAGACAAGGAACCGGGCGACTGATCCGTAGTGAGACTGACCTTGGTGTACTCAGCATACTTGATTCCCGTCTGTCTGCTGCTGCGAAAAAGGATTACCGGGATAAGGCACTGGAATCTTTACCATTTAAAAAGGTTACCGAGGATTTTAGAGTGCTGGAGAAGTTTGTAAAAGAAAAAGAGATACAACTTAGCGTTAAGTAGAACAGGCTGTACCGTCCTCTAAGGAACGCGTATTTTTTGAATAGCGATACTGTGTATCGCTTGGGGGATCCTTTTCAGCATGAAAAATAATAGACAAGCCTGAAGAGCTTCTGTGCCAGGCTTGTCTATTTTTGCTGTATCAGCTCTCCGAAGCTGATGATCCATTTATCATCCTTCTTTTCATCCTTCAAATTGTTCGTAGCCTCAAATGTGATGATAATCATTTACCCAAGGCAAAATAACCATCACGCTAGTACCTACCTGAACTTCTGAGTCTACCTTAATTTTCCCCCCATACATTTCTATTAATTGTTTACAAATTGATAATCCAATTCCTGTCCCTTTTTGCTTGGTTGTAAAGAAAGGGTCAAATATTCGCTTTAATTTATCCTGTGGAATTCCTTCTCCATTGTCTTTAAAAATAAGTATAATTTCGTTAGTCTCAGCAGCGGTGCTAACTGTAATGTCTATTCTGCCGTTAAATGCTGTGAATGAATCAATACTGTTTTTTAATATATTTAGAATTACCTGCTCTAGTTGAGAGGCGTTTCCATACGTTAGTACTTTCTCTAGAGAATACTCCACGGTAAGAATAATATCATCACTAAGTATGAGTTGATTCACGATGTTATTAACTCTATGTATAACCTCAATAACGTTAAATACTACGCCGTTATTCTTCGCACTATCACCTTTTCGAGCCAGTACCAGGAAGTCCGTTACTAATCCGTTCAGAGCATCAATCTCTTTGATGGTTATATCCAGATACGCACGCAATTCATCCGCCTTGATCTCCGGTTCATATAGCCTGTTGTTTACAAGCTGGGCAAATCCTTTAATCGAAGCAAGCGGATTCCGTATTTCATGTGCCATACCAGCTGCCATTTGTCCCATAACAGCAATTTTTTGTTCATGCAAATTGTCAATCTGTTGATTTTTATTAGATAAATAACCCTTTGCAAAGCCCGTAAAACCGGTCCAGTTGCTTTCCATTAAACGATTATAAAAAAATAATCGGGTCGTAGAATCATCTTCCATCTCTTCAATGATCTTAAACATAATATTCTGAGCGATTAAGATTAAATCCTTGCTCATTTCAAGTAAGATATCAAAATGATCACCGAATATTTCTGCAGTATAAATCCCTCGCTCCACCCCCTCTTTTTCTAGTAGGTTTAGGTATTGGTCGTAATCAAAGGAATCCAAGAACAGTGCCTCTATCATACTCATTAATATCGTGTTGAATGTTGAATCTAACATTTCCTTATGCGTCTTTACAAACCAGGCCGATTCGATATTTTTCATAGTTATAGAATGGTAATGCCTATCTAAAATAATTGGAACAGCTAGGGTTAATGACGAACGTAATGCATTTGCTCTATATGACATTTTCATCCTCCCTCTTTGTTGTTTTGTATTCAATATATATGTATATTTTCCTGCTTCAAATGAAATAGTAAGTCACTATATTACACAAAACCAATAGTTTTACTCAATTTATAATTATAAGCGCTATAAAAAGTGCAACACCGAAATGTACTTTCCCGAATTAATGATCCGAAGCAACCCTATCAGGTCTCTCATATTTATACCAAACTCATCATAAGAGAATCTACGCCTAATATCAGTTGATGAATTCATAATTTTGAAGCAAAAAAACCAAGCGATTTAAAATCCAATCGCTTGGGCTCTTTATGTTTGTTAGACTACAAGAATGTCCTTCTATTCCCTTTATTGGGACGATAGCTCTTAATGGCATTAATCAAGCCGATGCACGATGTGATGTCAACAAAGAGGGCGTCTCTTATTCGTTCCCCATCGTGCTGATGTCGATGACAAACCGGTAACGGACATCTGAAGCAAGCACACGCTCCCAGGCTTCATCAATCTGGTCAGCAGAAATGACCTCGATTTCAGATGCAATATTATGTTCAGCGCAGAAATCAAGCATTTCTTGCGTTTCACGAATTCCACCAATCATCGATCCGGCAAACGAGCGGCGGTGGCCAATCAGCGAGAATACGTTAACTGCCAATGGATCAGCAGGCGCACCGACATTAACTAATGTACCATCCAGCGCTAAGAGCGAAAGATAGGCATCGATATTAATCTGCGCGCTTACAGTATTTACGATTAGGTCGAACGAACCGGCAAGCTGTTTAAATGTCTCCGGATCGCTAGTGGCATAATAATGGTCCGCCCCTAATTTCAATCCATCTTCCTTCTTCTTCAGTGACTGTGATAAAACAGTAACCTCAGCCCCCATGGCATGAGCGATCTTCACAGCCATGTGTCCAAGTCCACCGAGACCCACCACAGCTACTTTTTTGCCAGGAGCGGCTCCCCAATGACGCAGTGGTGAATAAGTGGTGATTCCTGCACATAGAAGCGGTGCAGCGGCGTCAAGCGGAATACTGTCTGGGATCCGAACCACAAAATCCTCGGTTACGACGATATGGGTGGAATAGCCGCCTTGTGTATACTGCCCGTACCGGTCAATAGCTCCATAGGTGCCCGTATTTCCACTCAGGCAATACTGCTCCTCACCTTTATGGCAATTACTGCACTCTCCACAGGAGTCAACCATACAACCTACCCCTACCCGGTCGCCCACTGAGTACTTTGTGACTTCAGGACCAATCTGGCTGACAATTCCGGCGATCTCATGTCCCGGAACAAGTGGATAGTTGACCGGTCCCCACTCCCCGCGGGCAGTATGAATGTCCGAGTGGCAGATGCCAGCATATTTAATCTCAATAAGAACATCGTGCGGCTGCAGTTCTCGGCGTTCAATTGTGGTTAGCTTGAATGGACCTTCCTGACTGAATGTAGCGCGTGCATTAACTTTTATCATAGTGAAACCTCTCTTCTGGATAATATTAAAATCTATAACGTCAGCTTTACAAAACATATGTTATTACTTAAAGTTAACTCTAAGTCAAGCACAAAATATATTTGAGATTGGAGATAGATGATGAAGACATATTCCATAAGTGAAGTTGCAGAATCCTTTAACATGACACCACATACCCTGCGTTACTATGATAAGGAAGGTCTTTTTCCTTCTATAGAAAGAACCTCCGGCGGTAAACGTATATTTAAACAATCCGATATGGACGCTTTAAAAGTAATTGAATGCCTGAAGTCATCCGGGATGCCAATTAAAGAAATAAAACATTTCATAGAGTGGTGCTCTGAGGGGGATTCCACCTTACAGCAAAGATACGACATGTTCCTGGAGCGGAAAGCTTCCGTAGAAGCACAGATGGAAGAATTAAAAAAAACGATGGAAGTCATAGAACATAAATGCTTCTACTACAAGACCGCCTTGGATAGCGGCACGGAAGATGTTCATAAAAACAATAAAATAAAGAGTGCATTTACTCATTAGGAATGGACCTTCAAATTACAGTAAAGGCGGGGCAGATTGATCTGCCCCGCCTTTACTCAATTCGTAAACTTTTTAATTGGTACGCATTTTTGCCAGAAGCTTCTCCGTAAAATTCACATCAAAAAAGTGAATGATGGGTCCCAGACCAAGTGCTGACACCAATGTCTGATACAAGGATACCCCAAAACTGCATACCACCACGCCAATTGCTACGATAACCACTCGCTGCCATAACAACTGAGGTTCACCGAACAGAGATAACCAATTACTATGAAAGAAAGTAGCAATATACCCTAAAAAAATTGCGTTTACGAAAGTCCCGGCTCCAATAAACTTTCGTCCAGTTATGAATATATCCCCTAATATTGTCCATCCTATTTTCATATTAAATATAACTTACAATAACGACGTCATTATATCATATTTTCTTGATTTGGATTGGAAAGCAATACAAAGACTATAGAGAAAGGAGGCGATCAAATGAAGGATGACCAGAAAGCTCCGCTTGACGGACGCGGCCCGGGTGTTAATCCCATAACCGAACCCGATTCAAGCCTGGCTGGCGATATGGGAGCAATAGGTAAGCTGGAAGAAATCGTGGGTGCTTTGCAGGGCGACGAACCAGAGATCACAGCTCCCGATATTTCTTCTGATAAACAAAAAAATACAAAAAAACGGACTGAACATTATTTGAAGGGAACACAGCTTATTATGGCTTTATTCCAGGAAAGAGCCTGTCCGATATTATTACAGCTAATGAGGTATCCCGTTTTTTAATAGTTGCAGGATTCGGGATACTTTGTTGTCTAATCAACTTTCCTAAAAAAAGCAACTTATCCGCAGACAAGTCGCCTTTTAATACTTTAATGTTAACATAACTCCGTGAGATCCCACGCTCGTCAGCAATTTCCCAATGGCTTTAATCAAGCCGATGGTGCCGATGGAGATTAAATCCTCTATCGCTCTCCAGTAATTCATGTAACAAATGCATATTGTCATTGTCATTGCCATTCGATTTTAAAGTTATAAATCCAACCTTTGATCGATATGGAGTGGCTGCTATATCAGTTCTTTCATAACTGACAGTTAGTTTAATTGATACAGATTCCAATTTTGAGCGTTCGAGCCATTGTCATCCCAAATTTGAACATTCGTACCGTTTTCAGTGCCTGCGGAAGCTACATCCAAAGCTTTACCATTATGGCTGGCAATCAATTTATAAGCGCTCCCAACCTTGACAATTTTCCACTTTTGATTGGCTCCGGCACCATAACTCCATATTTGTACATTCGAACCACTAGCTGTACCCGCTACATCCAAACCTTTATTGCTATTGACGTTAATGACTTTGTACAGCCCGCCGCCAACATCTGTGATCACCCACTGCTGAGCACCGGTTCCGTTATCGTCCCAGATCTGTACATTCGTACCCTCTGAAGTACCTGCAGCAGTTACATCCAAAGCTTTACCGCTGCCTACGTTAACCAATTTGTAGGTTTTCCCTGAAACGATGCCATCGCTTGGCGGTTGCGAGGATCCATACATTTGATCTTTAACAAACTTACCGGATGCAGTTAACTGCGCATCTGACCATCCACCATACGGGCTTGCGCCTGGCACCAGTGCAGCGGATACTTCCGATTTATCGCATAACGACCAGTTGGCCCAGCTTATTTTTCTATCTTGCATAAAGTCCGTCCAAACCTTAGATTCGGCAAGGAATGGACCACCATCTCCAGAGGCATCGCTTGTTCCCCACTCCGTGATGAATACAGCTACGCCTTTGCTTCTCGCATAATCTATACGATCTCTCAGCCATTGACCATGAGTACCAGCGTAGAAATGCGTTGTATACATAATGTTGCTGTAATAGAGCGGATTGTTCGCCGCATCCTGTACATCCTGGCTCCATGTTCCGGTTCCAACGATAATAATACTACCCGGAGCAATAGAACGGATAACCGGAATGACTTCCTCTGCATAAGGCTTAATTTTATCGTTCCATGTAGTGGCAGATCCATTGGGCTCATTGCAGATTTCATAAATCACGTTCGGATAATCCTTATACAAGGAGGCCATTTCACTAAAAAATCCCTTTGCTTGTTGTTTGTAGACGTTCGGGTCTTGTTCACCCAACACATGCCAGTCGATGATTACATAGATGCCAAGATCAATAGCGTTTTGTACAGCCTGTTTCACTTTATTTTTTTGGGAAGGGTCGTTGATATATCCGCCATCTTGCGTATACATCGCAGCACGAAACACGGTCATTCCCCAATTGTCTCTTAACCATTTCATACTGTCATAGTTCGAAAACTGTCCAAACCACTGCAAGCCGTGTGTACTCATACCCTTTAACTGGATCGCTTCTCCTGCCTGATTCACTAATTGGTTTCCAGAAACTCGCAATTGGCCGTTTTTGGATACTACCGAATTAACTTCTTCGGCCTTTACTTTTTCAGTTGGGACGAAGGATACGGCCATGAAGGTGATAAGGAATGCAAAAAAAAACGCAATCATTCTTTTCAACATGTATAACTACCTCCTTAAATTGTTTGTTGCACATTTTCGTGGCTTACTCTGCTTGGACGCCCGATTGATAATCGCAGTACTTCATTCATTAAACCTGAATTTCGAGAATAACCTGATCTTAAAATGAATAAGGACTCCAAATCTCCGGTAGATTAGTGTTTATCCGTAAACATCTCCCAAGTGAGAAACACCTTTTAGGTAAAGTATCCTAATGATGTACGAACGCTGGAGGAAGCAAAGTATTTCTTGAATACTTAGAGAAAATTAGTGCCCGAAACCTTCATATACCTGGCCCCGTTAATCCCCCCTTTATCAAAGGATCACTTGCTAATCTATATGGTATCTCTTGGTGTCTCATTGTCATTTAGCCAATTACACATTAAATAGTAAAGATAATCGGATAATTGGTATCTTTATGGATGCCTTACACAATAAAAATCCATAGAGATTTAATGATGTAAAAAGATAAAACAAATTACTTGAGGGATGGATAGGTAGGAGAAAGATCTGCTACTGCATAGGAAAAGCACATGGCTACCAAAAAGTAGCGCGTCAAATCGGTATAGTTTAGTTGATAGGCATATAGAGGTGGAAAGGGTCCGATCTTAGAGGTATTATCAATCGAGTATAATAGTTATTTAAATTTACATTGAGATTCACAAGATGCGTTCTCAAGCAGGTTTCTCTGATCGGAAACCGCTTACATTTCTATTTGATTATAAAATATACAAATACTTTTTAATACCCAACATTCTACTACTAAATTTCATATAAAATTTATAGGCTCATTCCTCTCACACTGGCCTGACCCGTTTAGGACTTGAATGATACTGCTGAATTCCACGCTAGGCACACTACAAAAAACAATCGACCCGGTCAAAAGACCGAGCCTTCACTCCCTTTTACCTTAAGCGCTTCTACTGTAAAGAATGGGCTTTCCTGTAATCGGAGGGGGAACAACCGACATATTTTCTAAACTTAAAATGAAAGTAATCAACGTTAGGAAAACCAACCAACTCTGCTACTTTATATACTTTATATCCCTGCTCCAACAAGGATTTGGCGCGATCCATACGTACTTTATCTAAATAAGTCCTAAAGGGCTCTCCCGTATAATTCCTGAAAATTTTACCTAAATATGCGTTGTTGTAATTAAAGGAATCCGCTAGGCTCTCCAGTTTGAGATTCTTGTGGTAATTCCGCTGAATAAACTCGATCAACTGCTTCAATGAGGTATCTCCATTACTTGATTTAATCTGTCTATTTAAATCAGATAACAACCGCATCGCAAACCTGTTCAGATCAAATCTACTTTGTTGCTGATACAATTGAACGATTCTACCACGAGCATCCTGTATGACATCGTGCTTCGTTGGTAGAGAGAGTAACAACTTGTTTATGGCCGTTGAAATAATCTGCGCATATCCGAGCTTCATATCTTGCTCCCTGTACCTGGCCTGAAACATCCCATCTCCCATTGAAATAATACATTTCTGTGCGGCTTCCATATCTCCGACATCTAGAGCAATCAATAATGTTTCGGAAAACTCTTCCAAATCAAGCGGTATCTCCTGCTCCAATGATGGAAAGTCGGGAGCGATATGCAGCAAGTCTTCACCTGGCATAAAAAAGCGGAAGGCCAAAAGGTCTATGCACTTTTGATAAGAATGTACTACATCAGTCAATGAATGTACCGGACTGCTAATGGCGGCACAGAAATCAAGCTCTGAACCAAGTAATTGAATAAGCTCCGAATGTAAGGCTTTTCGATCCTCTTCCTGGATTATATCCTCATTTAGAAGAATCCCCGTGTAGGAACCCATGGGAACCACTTCTCCACGTCCGGAAGCCTCAAAGTGTTTCTTGAGCAACGCTTCCATTCGGTATAGCGCTTTTTCGGCTGTTTTTTTCTCGCTGGACAACTCAATCACCAACACCTGACAGGTTTTCAACATCAGGTTATACCGGATGGCATGCTCCGCCAGTTCCGGGGTGACTGTGCCCGAGTGCAAAGCTTGAATCAAACCTACTTTCATCTTCTCTCGTCTATCTTCTTGCTCCCCATCAAGGATGCTCCTTAAACGATGCAGGTAATCCAATAATTCATCCTGATCCACAGGTTTCAAAATATAACTGTCCACTGTATAAGTCATGGCTCTTTTAGCATTATCAAAATCCGCATATCCACTTAATATAAGAAAATGAACATTAGGATCCTCCTTTCGGAGCCTCTCGATCAGTTCCAATCCATTCATACCTGGCATACGGATGTCAATGATCATGAGATGCGGCAGCATTGTTTTGTGTTTCTCTATGGCGTCTATTCCGTTGGAAGCCGCATCACAGACTTGGAAACCAGCGTTTTCCCAGGGAATTAGTGTTTTCAATCCTTCCCGGATGTACTGCTCGTCATCTACGATCAGAACCTTATACATGCTTATCTCCTCCCAGCGGAATTCGAAAACTTACCTTCGTTTCTTGATTGCTTATGCTATCGATGTGAAGCCCATATGTATTGCCGTAAGTCAACACAAGACGCTGATGTACATTTCGTAAACCAATCCTATTTTTTTCATCCTCTACGTCTTCCAGGGAGCTTTGCAATGCTTCGAGCTTTTCTTGATATATGCCTATTCCGTTGTCAACAACCTCAATCTGAAGTTCATCTTGAAGGCGTGTCACGCTTATGAAAATACAACCCACTTCCATCTTGTTTTCCAAACCGTGGATGACTGCATTTTCGACCAAGGGTTGTATGATCAGCGGTGGAATCGGTACGTTTAGGGCAGCAGGTTCCACATCCATCTTGTAGGTTAATCTGTCTCCAAACCTAAATTTTTGGATTTCCAAATAACAATGAATCATTTCAATCTCACTTTTCAGCGGAATGCTCCTGCTGCCGACCTCCAGGTTCTTCCGCATCATTTTCCCAAGCATCTGTACGGTATTGGATATTTCAGCTTCTCCCTTCAAATGCGCTCTCATCCGGATCGATTCAAGGGCATTAAACAGAAAGTGCGGGTTGATTTGGCTTGCCAGCATTTTCAGTTTGATTTCAGTTTGCTTTTGCTGCAGCAAGCTTTTTTGCTGGTTAGATTCTTGAATCTCCGACATCAACACGCGGATACTGCCCACCATCGAATTGAATTGACGGGAAAGTTGGGCAATCTCGTCTTTACCTTCAATCTGCATTGTTATCGTTAAATTCCCCAAAGCTACCTTGTTGATATGTTTGCTTAGGCGCAATAGGCGTGATGATATTAACATAGAGAAAAAGTAAACCAGCAAAACTGCCACAAACAAGCTGGCGATGATCACGGATAGAGCCAACATTTTGATCCGATTGGCATCTTTAACAATGGATTCAACGGAATAAATGGAAATAATACGCACTCCATTTAGACTTGATCTTGGCATCAGCTCTTCAATAACAATCTTTGATTTCTTACCATCCACAAGAGCATCGTAGGTTCCTTTGCCGTGATCCATTAATTCAGTATCCAAATGAATGTCCTCCAAGGACCTTCCAGTTAGGTTTTCATGATTTGCTGCCACGATATTGTTATGGCTGTCCACAATCATGGTCTCGAAAGGCTCCTGGCTTACGATGGATTCCAACTCATTTGTACTGATAGCGATTACCAACACTCCGGTTTTATGAGTTTCCAAAAAATCTATTCGTCGGATCAGACACAACTGTTTCTTGTGCGTGTTAACATCCTCAATGAAACTCCACGTAATTAGTCCCCTGGCGTTCATCGCATCTACATACCATGGCATCTGCATGACTTCCGGTGTTGGCTGGTTGAAAATCCAGTTGTTTAACATCGTAGGATTCTTGATAAAGAAACGAAAATATTCAATTTCTTTGTATAAATCCACGTATTCTTGAAATTTTTTATAGTCGTTATACGTTTTGACTACATCATATACGGATGTATATTGAGCGGTGACAACCCTACTCAGCTGACGGTCAAATAACAGACGATAAGATACATCGGAAGGAGAATACAATAAATCCTCCGTCCGTTTCTTCAACCGTTCCACATTCTTTATACTCTGATCTAAGGCGTTATTCAACGCCATTTTCCGCAGTTCTAACGTTAAAAAAAAACCAACTATTATGACCGGAACAAATACAGCAATGATGAAGGATAATATCAATTTGTTCCGTATCCTCATGTTATTTAAGAGGTTCATTATGGCATACATTACTCCTATTAAAAGCATTATTAGTAACTTTTACAGCTAACGTTTTTCGAGAATCATTTCTGTCTGTCTAAATTTAAGAGCCTGTATAAAATACAGGCTAATTTTAATGTTTGATTATTCATTCCAAAGCTTCACGCGTGCTTGAACCAGCTTCGTATATTCCTTCTCCATCTCTTCCACGCCTGCCTTCTCGATATCTTTCATATAAATATCCCAGACGGCGTCGAATTTTTCAGGTTTCGCAAGAATCGCTTCAGGTATACGTTTCCAGGTAATATCCTTCATTTTCTCAGCTAGCACACTGACTTTGGAGTCAGCTGGAGCAGAAATGTTCCATGCTACACCCCAAGGCTTAACCGGGAATTCAGATTCACCCGGGAATAACTCCTTCCAATTTTTGATGCCGTAGCCTGTTAACACTTCCTTCTCCACATCATTATAGGAAGCTTCAATTTGTTCCGGGAAGTTAGTAGTAATATAGTTGCCTGTGGAATCCTTTACGCCGTCGCCATAGTGCGGACCTATGTTATTATAAAAGCCTATACCTGTTTTTTTGGAGAAATTAATGGAATCGTTGATTTTTTGATCATTGATTTCTTGAGGAATTTTTCGCACGCCGTTTTCTACAACGTAATGCATACCCTCAACACCCCAGTAGGTAAGAACTTGGCCTTCCTCGGAGGCGAGATAATCAAGAAATTTAATGGCACGAACCGGATCTTTGCAAGTTTTAGAGATCGAAATACCGTAACCTGCCATGAAGCCAGTTGACTGGAAAGAATGATCTTTGAATTGTTCATTCAAGGTAACCGGATAATGACCGTAGGCATGATCGAATTTCCCCTCTGCCTTCAAGCTTCTCTCACCGTCACCATACTCCCAGTCTTGGTCGATCAAGCCCAATACGCTGCCTGATGCGATTTTCGCTTTATATTGGTCAAATTTTTGTATGAAGGATTCTCGATCCAGCAGACCGATATCGTTCATATGATTCAACCATCTAAAGTATTCTTTCTCTTCAGGACGTCTGAAGTGATACATTGCCTCATAGGTCTCAGGGTTGATATAATATTCTCCGTCGTCCGGGGCACCGGTAGTAAAGAATGCAGGATTTGTAACAGAGATCAAAATTCTCCAGTCTTCAGCGAGCAGGGATAGACCGATGTTTTTCTCGCCTTTTTCATTGGTCGGATGCTTGTCGAGATAGGTTTTGATAGCGTTCTCGAAATCCTTAACCGTTCTGATCTTCGGGTATCCAAGCTCTTTCACGACACGATGCTGAAGCTCGAAACCGCCGGTTGCGCTAAACCCGATACCATCCACGCCTGCATAAGTTGGAAGTGCATAGATACTATTGTCTGTTTCACTGTAACGCAGGCGCTTCATATATTTCCCGTATAGCTTTTTGATATTAGGGGCATGCTTCTCTATCAGATCGGTCAGGTCAAGGAGTGCATCTGCATCAACCATCTTGTTAATATCGTTTTTTGCACTGATCAAATCAGGATACTCGCCACTGACTGCGATAAGCGATACTTTTTGGGAAGGATCACCTACAGCAAATTCTGCATCCAGGGATACACCTGTTTTTTCTGTGATGACTTTCCCGATATCATCCCGCATGTCTACCCAGTTCGGATTTGGATCTTCTGCAAAAAAGGAGAAGGTGATCGGTTCAAGCTTCTCTGAACCTTGCTTGTCATTGCTTCCTTTGTCTGCTCCTTTGCTGGTATTGACGTTTGAATTATTGGCTTCTTCATTGTTATTGCCGCTGCAACCGATCATTGTGATTGTCAAAGATAGGACCAGTAATAGCGTTAATATCATTTTACCTGTTTTCCCCTTCATCTGTACTGCCTCCCCTGAAAGATATTGATATATGTATAACAGGTAACCCTGTTGATACCGAAGCTAGCTCTTCACTGCACCTAAGGTCATCCCTTTCACAAAGTACCTTTGCAGGAAGGGGTAGACGATCAGAATGGGTACAGTTACAACGATGGTGATAGCCATTTTGACAGATTCCGGTGAAATTCTATTCATTAGTTGTGACATGTTCGGATCATGTATATCATTGGAACCGATCTGCGTGCTTTGCAGCACCTTCATCAATTCGTATTGCAGGGTAGTTAGATGGCGAGCCGTGCTATTATAAAGAAACGTATCAAACCAGGAATTCCATTGACCCACTGCCAAAAAGAGAGCAACAGTAGCCAACACAGGCTTACAAAGAGGGAGGATCACTCTCCAGTAGATCGTAAAGTCATTGGCACCGTCCAGCTTGGCAGATTCCTGAAGTGCACTGGGCAGTCCGTCTATAAAAGATCGGATGATAAATACATTCCAGGCACTTACCATACCGGGCAGTACATAAACCCAAAAGGAATTCATCATTCCAAGATGACGGATTAGGATAAAGCCCGGGATCAATCCCCCGGATACATACATGGTCATGACCAGAAAAGTCGAAACCAGCTTTCTTGCCTGAAAATCGGATCGGCTCAGGACGAAGGCGAGCATGGATGAGCTCAGCAATCCTAGTAACGTACCAACAAAAGTTCTGAGCAATGAGATTTTAAATCCGGTAATCAATCCCTTGAAGGAGAAGATGGCATCGTAGTTTGCCCAAGTCCACTTTCTCGGCCAAAGGTATATCCCTCCCTTGACGGTATCCATAGAATCATTTAATGATATGGCCAGTACGTTTAGAAAGGGGTAAAGCGTAATGACAAACGCCAAAGTCATAAAGGAACAGTTAACGATGTCAAATATCTGATCGGACCTAGAAGCGTTAATAGCTCTGCTTTGTCTGTTCATATCCCTGCCCTCCTACATAATGCTTTCTTTCGATGTTCTTTTAAATATCGTGTTCGCTGTAAACAGTAGGATCACTGCAACTACAGAGTTGAATATATTAATGGCCGTACCAAAGGAATAACGCCCAAGCTGTAAACCATAATTCAAGGCATAAAGGTCCAAGGTTTCGGCCTTATCAGCAACAATCGGGTTGCTCAACAGGAACTGCTTTTCAAAACCGATATTAATCAAGTTTCCGATGGACATAATCAGCAGAATGATGATTGTTGTCCGAATTCCCGGAAGCGTAATATGCCACATTTGTCGAATCCGGGCCGCCCCATCTACTCTGGCCGCTTCATACAGTTCCGGATCAATTCCCGTCATTGCAGCCAAGTAGATGATCGAATTCCAACCTGTCTCCTTCCAGACATCGGAAGCTGTCACAATTCCCCAAAACCAGTCTGCTTTCGCCAAAAACTGAATAGGTTCAGCAATAATATGCAGATTCATAAGTAGTCCGTTGATTCCGCCATCAATGGACATCATCTTGTTGATGATTCCAGCTACGACAACCCAGGATACGAAGTGGGGCAGGTACGATACGGTTTGCACAATACGTTTAAACATTTGACGACGCAGTTCATTAAGCAAAAGGGCAAATAGGATAGGAATTGTAAATCCTGCGAATAACCCCATAAAGCTCATTGCCAGCGTGTTTTTGAGCGCCATGTAAAACCGTTCATCATGGAACAATTCCCTGAAGTTATCAAGCCCGACCCATTCCTGCTTCATGAAAGACTTACCCGGCCGATAGCGTTGGAATGCCATCGTCCAGCCCCAGATCGGGATATAGTTAAATAAGAATACCCAAGCAACAAAAGGTATGGACATCAAATACAAATACTTTTGTTGAAGAAGGGTCCTCCAGAACTTACCCGATTTCCCCCGGGGTTTAAGTGGTTTCGCTACTGTTAACGCTTCCATTTACATTGCCTCCTTTTCTCTGACTTCATGATAATCTCTTGAAATCGCTTATATAACCCAATAAAATAGTGTAATTAATCATGTGAAAACTATATTTATTATTTGAAGAATGCTAGCCTTAAGTTTTATTCTTGAAATTGAAATGTATTTACTAATACCAAAAGCCATAGCTTTAGTGCTTTTAAATCTTTTGGATACTTTGCTTTTTTGAGATATCCATGCTTCTTTAAATAAAAAAAGACCTCGTATAGGGTCTCTTTATTGTTAACTTAGGCCTGAACCTTTTGAAGTTCTTTCTAAACGATAATCATTTGTGACAACAATAAACTAGAAGAAGATATTTCCTCTACAGATGCAAATTGTTCTTGAGTTGCATCTGAAATATCTTGTGTTCCATATGAAGTATTTCAAATACTTTAGCTTATCTATACTCATGAAAATACTCGAATTTATTAGTAATTATTACGATTTCCGAGTTGATTATAAGTTCATTTGAAAATAATGTCAATCTCAGTTTGAACTAATTAATGCTACTTACGATAAATCTAATCTAGAGACAGATGGGGGCTGCCCTGAAAAATAAACCTGAGGTTGTTATCAAAATCATTAACAGCGACTTGAGGTCTGATTGTACGGGATGCATATATGGGTGCGGTCGCACCCTTCCGACTCCTAATGATTGGGAAAACTCTGAAAAACCTATCACCTATCTCTCGCAGTGGTCTAGTATATATTCTTTTCCAGCTCTTGTTGCCAATAATAATTTTGGGTCGGGAGCCTTTGAATAAAATTTCATCCTTCACGCAACATTTCCTCTATGCCAGTTGTTTACACAGTGTAGACCAAATAAGCGGTTCAAGACGAGAGGAGAACTTAACTATGAATAAACTTTCTACAGCCATTATGGCCTGCACACTTGCGCTTACATTACCGATGACGGTTCTTGCCGCTAATGCACCGAAGAACGGGCTGACTGCCACTCATCAGGAGTATCACATTACTGGGAATAAAATAGTGATAAAACTGCATCCGAAAGTGATCAATAATGTCACCATGGTGCCTGCTCGTGCAGTTTTTGAAGCCCTTGGCTTTACTGTCAAATGGGATGGAAAAAAGAAGGCATTCCATGCTGAAAACGGAGAGAGAGAAACTGATTTTGTTATTGGAACAGACAGTTTTTTTGCCTATAGCACTCATTCCCTTGGTATGACTGCACCCACTTCCCTTGGTACGGCTCCCGTTACAATCAGTGGCTCCGTTTATGTGCCTGTGGGACTGTTCCGTATTATACTTGGCAATGACAATGCCGTCGTTGTAAAAGACGGTAACATCAGTATTAATGGTGATAAAGTAAACAAAGACGCCGACAAAAAGGGAACAGAGATTCCAAATCCCTATGTGAGCTATAATACTGTGGAGGATGCACGAAAGGCAATGGGCGTAGATTTTACGGTTCCTTCATTGCTTCCGAAGAATTACAAGCAGGACGTTATTTCTATCATAAATGACACTGAGATTAAAATGGCACAGATTGTTTATCGGAATGGGGATAATAAACTGTATTATCGTGTATCGCAAAACTCCGGTGACATTAGCGGTGATTACAACGAGTATGAGACCACAAAAACTGTAGCTATAGGAGAGTTAAAGATTACACTGAAAGGAAATAAAGGACTTGTCTCCATAGCTTCTTGGGAAGCAAATGGCTTCAACTATTGCTTGATGCCAGATATTGCACTCTCCGTTGAAGAGTTACAAGCTATCATTAAAAGCATCATATAATTCTAATTCTACGCAATTATGCCAACCCGGAATCAGTTGATTTTCCAGGTCCCTTGTTTGTGATGATTTTAGAGAAAGTGAGGGTATGATGACGAATAATCCCGTCTTACTACAAGCATCCTTTAAATACCTTTTCAGGATTAAAACAGGTTTAAATTTCATCATTTATTTATGTCGTCTCTTCTTTGGCCAATATATTAACCTTAGTAGTGCAGCCAGCAACCAGCCAAGACTTAATTCTGATGCGATGCAGTTACAAGTCAGAGGCGCTAATATACTGCGAGTGGAGACTGCATTAAAGGAGCATGGTGATGCTCTCTTGCGGTTATCCCATTCCTATCTTCATAATATTTCTGATGCCGAAGATATCTTGCAGGAGACCTTAATCCAGATGCTACGGAAAGCGCCGGTTTTTGAATGCCTGGAGCACGAAAAGGCTTGGTTATTGAGGGTAGCCATCAACTTATGCAAAAATAAAATTAAATATAACCAGCGACGACGCTGGGAGGAATTGTCTGAATCACTCTCTTGTGAGATATCGGAGGATCTCACCTTTGTGTGGGATACTGTCGGTTCGTTGCCAGTTAAGTATCGAGAAGTAATCCACCTATTTTATCAGGAGGATATGACTACCAAAAAGATAGCTAAGCTACTCGATAAGCAAGAATCTACTGTTCGTTCCCTGCTACACCGGGCTAGGGGCTATTTGAAAGATGAATTAAAAGAGGTGTATGATTTTGAAGAATAAGTATCGGCAGGTGCAGGAAATGATCTATGTAACACCGGATATGGAACAAAGGGTTTTGGCTCATTTAGCCCAGGCAGAGCAAAGTATATCCGAGGCGAAGAAGCCCGTTGTGCCCCGTATTCCTCTTAAGTTTGTGATTTCCATTGCAGCCTGTTTAGCCCTTGTGGTTTGTTTTATGACGGTTAAGCCTTTTATAATGAAACCGGACACTCCTATACCACCTTTACTAACTACCTCACCCGTTATAGATTATGAGAGCCTGTCCCAGCTGTCTGAAAATCTTCCCTTTCAGCTTTATATGCCTTCGAGTTTATCTAAAGATTATACACTGGAATCCAGTTCGATTCTGTTTGAGAGAACCGCCCAGCTGATTTACTCAAGCAATACTGACAGAATTAAGTTCCAGATGACAGAAGGAGCGCTGGATGAGAGCGGAGATTTTACTGAATATAAGCAAATCAAGATTGTTCCCTCAGACCATGGTGAATTGACCATTAAAGGAAACAACGACCTATTTTCTGTTGTATCATGGTCTCAAAACGGTTTTTCCTTCTCAATTTCCACCAGTAAGCCCTTGTCACTAAAGACTATGGTTGGATTAGCTGAAAGTGTTGCTCCATACTCATCCCAATAATAATAGAGGTGGGCACATAGTTGTGTCCGCCTCGTATTACATGGGTTCATTCATCCAGAGAACCGCCCGAAAGGGTGTATCTTCTACCAGGCTACAGTGACAACCATTGCTTTAGGACTTGGAGTATGAAGCGATGGGCTGAAGTCACGGACATCATCATAGCAAAAGCCGTAGGCCAACCGATCGATACTGTGGTCATGCCAGAACTTCACATATTCGTTGGAAGGTGCTGTTTTAAAGAAATAACTTTCATTTCCCCAGTTTGTTGGGTCAACCGTAAGCAGCAGGTGTCTGTTGATTGCCGCGCACAGTTGGGCCTGGATCGCCAGTTCAACATCGGTAATCGACGCAGGTTGGCCAGCACTTCTTCTGTCAAAGGCACCTTTACCTTCCAATGCGTCAGGAGTTGTCGGTTTATCCACATAGTATAGGTACGGTGTGAATCCACTGCCGTTATTCGCATCCTTTTTGAATACGAGCTTGTCGGTTCCCGGCATCACATGCCCGCTGTAGGTTACCAGATTGCCTCCGCCGACAGGGACGGAAAATACCAGTTCTTTGCTGCGGTAAGTATTCCAGATGTCATTAATGTAGGCATCAAAAAAGTGCGTATTGTCTTCACCGTTCACGGGGTGTCCAAATGAGCCTTTACCCGGAGCCAGAATCCGGTATGGAGAGTTTGCCAAGGAAACGAACTTGTCGGATACCTCGTTCTTGTAGGCGGCGTAAATGGCCGCGCGAGATTCCGTTTCGCCGACAGTACGGTTGTAACCGTCGTGTCCGATCAATTGCATTTTTAGCGGGAACCCGAATTGATCCACTCTTGTTGTGTTGCCATGGAATCCGTTTGGACCCAAATTGAATTCGATAAAATCAAAATAAACCTTCTGGTTGGCGTCCGTTGGGGAGTTGATGTCCGGTCCCTGATATCCAAGGCCGACGATATTTCCGGCGCCATCCAGAGCGTCAACCGTACGGATTAACACAGGCTCACCATAGCTCACATAGAGCCTTGCAGATTCGATATCCGGGATGGATACCCAGCTTACGTCACTCAGCTTATGGAAGTAGTTGGTGTAATAATCATTCGTATTATTGCCGTCTTGGTTATTCTTGTAATAGGTATTGTCCGTTCGTTTCATTTCGACTAGGCTGCCGGTTGCATCCACGTGAACGAATTTTCCCGTTTGATAGGATTTGCCGACAATCTGCCAGTAAACCTGGCTATCTGTGTATTGGCCTTTGCTGTCATTTTTAATCTGGATAGTCAAGCGGTTGCTTCCGACCGGCACATCCGGGCCTCCGCCCGTATTAATGCTGTATGCCGAAATCGCTGCTGGAGAGTCAAAATAACCGGTTTTTACAGCTATGGCCTTGAGGGTCTGGCTTTGCGACACTTGGATGGCTCCGGTGTATAGTGCGGACTGGCGGGTGGGTGTGCTGCCGTCGGTGGTGTAATAAATGGCGGCATCGCTTGGTACAGCAGAGATAGTAACATTCTGTGCTGAGGTGTAAGTGCCTGCACCTGGGCTGAACGTTGGAGCGGATAATGTTGCCGGATTTTCTCCTCCGCCTTGTCCGTAGGTGTAAGAAACCTGTGCTGTGTCGGTTGCTCCTCCGGTTGCTTCATTAAAATAGGTAAATGAGTATTTAATGACATCATTCGCAGCTAATGCAACAGGAATTTTATATTCATAGTTGCCTGTAGCTGTATTTTTTTGCATGGAGATATTCTGCTGAACACCTGTTTGACCACCGGATGTGATGGTGTAATGTACATCCAGGAATCTCAGCGTTAAGCTGGTCTGAAACCAAATTGTGCCTGTGGAGCCGGTCTCACTTATGCCGGCAGTGTAGTCACCCGCCGCATTCACCTTCGTGCCCACCAGCGGCAAAATAGCCAACGCCAGCGTTAACCAAACTGTAAAGATTTTTTTAAACATAATTAGCCTCCGTTTCTTTTTGTTTCTTCTATTTTTACTTCACCATCAGCGAATCGCGTCCATTCCCGATGAATTCCCAGAAAATTTATTCATTGGAATGAACGAAACAGAGTTTCGGGATTTCTTTGTGTTTGTTTCGCAAAGCTATTATATGCCGGGAAAATAGCGCTTACTATACATTCATCTACATAAATCAATGATTTTTTACGAAAATTAACGAAACAGTTGATTTCCAATGCACTGAGGACGTATCAAGATTGAGCATTTGATCGAAGTCTGGACAGCGGGGATAAATCGTTATGTGAAGCGGTAACCATTTGAGTATAGACGTAGAGATGCACACAGGGTTGAAACCGAGCATGAACGAGAAATGCGTCGTTTGAAATTGGAGGTAAATGTCCTGAAAAAGTGGTTACAAATCTTGAAAGGGGAGGGTTGGAAGAAGAGATATGTCGTCATCGGCGAGCTTAAGCACAAGCAAACCATAAGCCTCTGCCTATCTGAAACGCAAGGATAAGGATACTGACGGGCGTAAGATCAAAGCCATTTATGAGCACCGTAACAGCACCGTAGGATACCGCCTTATACAGGATGAGTTGTACCTTCAATATCGTCTTGTTGTGAATCACAAAAAGGTTTTGCGACTCATGCGGGACCTCGGTATTAAAGCGACTATACGCCGTAAATATGTTCACAGAACAAGCTGTGAGGCGGCAGTCTCGAATGGATGGATCGTTGAAAATCTGTCGAAACGAGACTTTAAAGCCGACAAACCCAATCAGCAGACATAATGATAATCCGCTTTCAGCATCGTACACTTCACCTGTGTATTTGAAAGAGTTGGAGGTTCCTTCTTTCCGGCAAGTGCTCTTTATATAGTGCAGGCCTCGGCATAATACCGGAAACTCGTGTTGCTCCCATTTTTGCCGACAGCCTAAACCTATGTATAATTTGACATGATATCAATCTTGTTTCTATTTGACTAATTTCCCTAAAAAAGATAAAAAACCTCCAACCCCGTATATGCGGCTTCGGAAGTTATTCATTGACTGCGTTTCGCAGTTACTCTAAGTACAGAATCCCAAAATCACAGCTGCTATGAAATTCTGGTTTGTTCGAATGAACTTCGCTCCATGTTCCATAGTGCGGATAGGTCGTATCGTCGCCGCACTTGTAAAAATTTCCTCTTATCCTTTTTCCCGGCACTGCCCGAAAGTCCGAAAAATAAGATTGTACCCAAACCCATGAGATCGAAAAGCTTAATTCCCAATACACTTCCCCTTTATCATTGATTTGATCCGTGGTGGATAGGATGTGGAAAAGTGCCGGATTGATAGTGATTGGGAAGCGATCATACCGATCCGCTCCTATCTGCAAGAGGATTGCACCATTCGCATTAAATTCGAAATTCATATAACGCTGGTCCGAATCTGGAGTAGGCTGAAAAAAGAACTCGATGCAGCTATCCTTATACACGGGATCATTCATGTTTCTATATGTTCGTATAGGATTCTTTTCGTAAACCTTAAACTGAAGCTTCAGATCCTCCTGACTGTAATTTAATCTTGCTGTAACGACCGGATTATACCCTTTAAGCCATTGATACTGCTTGATGATCTGGACTTCATCTGTATCTGAAACATCCGTCTGATTTGTCAGGCGGGAAATTACTAAGGTTTCCAATTTTCTTTCCATGGTTCGTTCCCTTCTGTTCGGAATCCCACTGGGGTTAACACAGCAAAACAACACTATGTTTCCAGAGCCTATAATCTCTGTAATCCGTTGATGATCCAGCTGCTGGTACCCGACGGCACCGTAAACATCCCTCGGATCTACCGCCTGATGTCGGATGCTGTCCTTCACATAAGTGTGGACGATATAATCCTTCAACAGGTGTATACCATGCACCGGGTCATCCCCTGTTACCATCACCATGTTGGTCCACCCTTATTTCGTGCAAGGTAACGTAATTCCTTCATGGATCGCCCGGTCGGCCAGGAGAGCGATCTCCATCGCCTGGAAGGCATCCTCCATTGCCGGTATAGCGGGCAAGTTGTTCTCCAGCATGGACAGGAAATAGTCCAGTTGGGCACCCGTAGGCTTCACGGAGAAGTCCATATTGATCTGCCGGACCGTTCCTTTCCGGTGGTCTTCGACCTCGACCAGATTTCCCAAATGCTGATCCTCTCGCGGTCGTTCGTTCTTGTAGATGATGCGGATCCGGCCTGCGGGTCCGATGAATTCCTTCCGGCTATCAGTCGGAATCCCCTTGCCCCATCCCGTCTCAAAGTAGCCGATGGAGCCGTCCGACAGACGGAGGGTCATGAGTCCGTAATTGTAAGTGTACGGCGGGACTTCTTCATAGAGACGCTGCCCGATCCCGTTGACGCTTACCACGTCCGCCCCTGTAGCCCAACGCATCACATCGATATAATGGACGCCGCAATCCACGATCGGCGAGACGTCCCGGAGCAGGGACAAGTGGGAATCCCAATTTTTAGAGGGCTTCAATTGGGATAACCGGATGACCAAGGGGAAGCCGATGGCGCCCTCCCGGATCATCTTCATAACCGCCTGGTACGTGGTGTTATGGCGAAGGATGTGACCGATCAGGACCTTGGTTTTGGCTCCACGGGCCAGCTTCATGAATTCCTGCGTTTCCCGTGCATTGCCCGCCATCGGCTTCTCGCATAGGATATGCTTCCCTGCAGCGAGACAATCTTTTGCGATCTCCAGATGGGAGGACGGGTACGTGGCGATAATGACCAGATCCACATCGTCACGCTCGATCAAAGCCCGGTAATCCGTGCTCCAACACTCGGCTCCGTATTTGATTGCCACTAAAGAGGCCCTGTCTCGGTTCCAATCCGCCACGCCGATCAACCGGACCCGCTCCTGTCGTGATATCGCGTCCAAGTGGAGAGAGCCCATATAACCGCAGCCTATCACGACCGCCCCGTACCTTTTCATGATGCATCCATCCTATCCTTCTCACTCGCGGAGGTTATTTTATGTTGATCCAAGCTCCTTGTTGGGAGAAACGAAGTCTCCCTACAACGTCTAGTCTTCTTGGGCATTGATGACTTACCATTCTTCATGCATATCCTTCTCTTACATTTGTATTATACCGGATTACTACAGAATAACTTTCGTCTAGTTATGATACCTTGTTACCTTTATTATATAAGAATGATGGAGAGTTTTATTTAGCTAAGAAAGTTACTTTTTGCACGATTCCGTTATTCCATCTAATCTATGTAAGGGAGCTGTCCCGCTATGCCCCCCCTCTCTCCAACACCCGGTCTGCAAGCGAGTCCCCTTCCATGAGTGGACTCCATCCATCCATTACGCGCAGTTCCAGAAGGTCCGCCTCGCTTGTTCCCGGGAAGGAGGCTGTACGATTTCGAGCTGCTCTATGTGTGCCACGGCCAGTTGTCCGTTGTGATGGAGGAGGGAACCTACACGGTGTTACCCGGGCAGCTTATCGTTAAGCCTTCCGGCGTCTACCACCGGAAGGCAACGGAGGCTGATCCGGCCACCAAACTGATCGCGATCCATTTTGACTTCTTCGGGGAATTGAACATCAACAGGGAAGAGGATATGGTGATTCTGGAGGAGGGGGTAATGGAAGGAAAAATTGAGGTAGAGGCAGTGAAAGAGAGCTGTTCCCCGTTGTCGGAGGAGCCGGTATATCAACCCTCCCACGATTGCGTGCAATTCATGGAGAAGCTGGTCCACGAGTTTACGATGCGTCCACTGGGCTACCAGCTGGTATGTAGGGGGCTAATGCTGAACATTCTAGCTTCCCTCATTCGTTCCCAGATGTCCCGGCGAATCACAGGCGCTTCGGTCCATGACCAGAAGGTAAAGGAGATCATACAGGACATAGAGGACATAGAGGAGACTCCGGCTGCAACGTGGAGCAATGCCATTCTTGCGGAACGTCTCGGAATGTGCGAGGACTCCACCTCCAAGCTCTTCCGCCAGATTGTAGGGATTCCCCCTGGAGATTATGTGCGCTCCATCCGGCACCGGGAGGCCCACAAGCTGTTGCAGGAGACTATTTGGCCAAACGAACGGATCGGAGAACTCGTCGGTTACCCGGACATCCACTACTTCAGCCGGGTGTTTACCGCGCCGAGAGAATCTCTCCACGAGGTTATCGGAAGTTGTCGCGAGTGCTGTAACTTGACGATTCAGGTAACTAGTTCTTATCGATCGATAACTTTAATCCAAATGATTTAACCCACGTTGAGTAGCGAGGAAGCTATAAGCTGTTTTTCACTATGATTATAGCTGGAGGAAATTTCATTATC
Organism: Paenibacillus pseudetheri; assembly: GCF_924513355.1. Taxonomy (NCBI): domain Bacteria; kingdom Bacillati; phylum Bacillota; class Bacilli; order Caryophanales; family Paenibacillaceae; genus Paenibacillus; species Paenibacillus pseudetheri. Next base: position 47,018 of record NZ_CAKMAB010000020.1, on the reverse strand, counting down.
AATGAGATGAATCAAGCTTTCGTTTATTAAGCATTAGCAAGAATAACATAGCGATCATCGTACCATATAGTAATGACGCGCCTACTACCGATAATTTATTAAACAGCGTCGCCGATTCATAATCAAACAACACATTTATAATGCTATTTAATGGGGGAAACAATATCATAGCACTTTTTAAGCCATCAGGCAGACGATCTTCAATCCCTTGTACAGAAAGCGTAATGACAATGAGAAGACCCAACATCAAGAAAGACATTACGCGGGATCGAATGAATTTAGAACTGAACCAACAAGCTAGCGCGACCCCTAACCAAGCTGCAGCAATATGATAGATGAAGGACATGCCTAGTTCTTCGAGGCTAGGATTTCTATCAAATTTGTGGAATATGGCTGGGAACAAAACCGCATATAACGCCAACGGAATGGAAAATAACCAGCTATATAACAATTTAGAGATATAAAGTTTGAGTAAACTTCCACTGTGTAAAAGTGTTACAGATTCCTGATTAACCGTTTCAATATCAATAAGCGTATAACCAATCACCGCAGAAACAATAAATAAAAATATTGTTGAAAAGGCATAACTGGACATCACTGGATTGGGAACCACACTATATACAAATAGGATACCTAGGATAAAAACAAAAGTAGGTGGACCATACCGATAAGAACGCATGAAGCAAGTATGTATGAATGATATCAGTGCAGTCATTGTTTCAATTCCTTTCTTGTTAGGTTGTTAATAACTCCACCTTTATGTATAAATTCAAGTAAAAAGTCACGATAATCCTCCTGCATAATGGTGAATAAGAGATGACCACTATCACATGTTTTCCAAGTAACGTCAGAAAATAAACCAGAAAGACGATCCAAAGTCTCCTGATCCACTGAGCCTTCCAATTCGAAAAAAGCAGTCGATTGATCTGAAGAATTATCTGAATTATCCATCAATATTCGCCCTTGTCTGATCCAGTATGTCCTATTCTCCAATTGACTTGCTAATAACGGCTCATGAACAGCTGCAAGTATTGAGGTTCCATGAGATTTTATTTTCTTCAATGAGTTAAGTAAGTGGGCTGTAGATTCTTTATCTAATCCTGAAAACGGCTCATCCAGTACAAGGATATCTGGCGTTTTAATCATCGCTTGCATTAGATTCGTTTTTTGTAACATTCCTTTAGAAAATTGAGTCATTTTCAAAGTATTGCTCTGTTCAAGACTAAAAAACTCATGCAATTCCCTAATGCGATTTTCCAGATTTTTTTTGGGAATATCAGATATTCTTCCCATGTGTGTCAGGTACTCAGTAGACGTCATCCTTAGTTTTGAGAGGCGGTCAGGTGTGTAACCAATAACTAAATTAGAATGCTTCAGTAACCTCTCTCCAGAACTTATTGGAATTAACCCACTTACAATTCGGAGCATCGTACTTTTTCCGGAACCATTGTTCCCCCTCAGAATTATACAATCTCCTCTGTTAATCGTAAGAGAGACATCTGTTAACACATCTCTATTTCCGTATTTTTTCGAAACTTCTTTTAGTGTTAATAGTGCATCCACTGTCATTTGTCCACCACCTTTTAAAAAAATCACTACCGTTATATATTAACATTATAATATAATTAAAGGAATATAATGTATTTACGGCGTTGATTATGCTCACAAATTCATGAATAAAATAAATAGTTGCAAGTCTGATTAATGATATTTAATACCTCACTACAATGCTGCTCAATGAAAAAATGTCCGCTTTATAATAAACTGTAGCGGAGCCCCCTGCATGAGGAAATGAATATATTCTCATTAAACTGCCACTCCTTCAAATCTGAATATTAAGAAGTATGATAGGCCTCATATAATGAACGATACTTCCCCTGCTGTTTCATTAACGTTACTGGAGAACCGTATTGTATAAGTTCTCCATCGTCAAAACAAGAACAAGATCTGAATTCTTTGTCTCATCAATTTTGTGTGTTATTGAGATCGTTGTCCTGCTTTTCATGAATTGATTCAATGCTCCGTTACGGTAATTAATACTAAAGCAAATTGTACATTCAGCCACAACATGGCACCAATCGTTACTATGCCTAAAACAAGATAGTAAACGTAGTTACTAAATCGATCTGTCAATGTTTTCTCTACAACAAACAGGTCATTTGTAAATAAAGAGCGCACGCTCTCGCTGTGATGCTGGTCATAATAATAAAGTGGCATACGTAATAAATGAGCAACCATATAATTACGCATCTCATAGGACCAGTATTTAATAGTTCTCCAAGTTAGAAAAGCAAAAATAGGGGATGCAAGTATAGCAATTGGTTTCGAATCTGTTGGTTGTGAACATCATAGGCCGGGTGCCAGTCATTTATTCCAGACAATCGGCATGCCCTTTTTCCTCGTTATTAGGCATTCTGTACAGCTCTACTTCTTCCCTTACGTTATCTCCGATTGCCCAGCCAAGCAGCTTCAGGTCTACATCTATGTATTTCTTGCTCGTGCGATACTCCGAGATTACTTCTGGAGAAAAATGGCGCTCTTCCTAGTGCTGCTTTTTGTCAGCGGTGTGTTATACGATTTGATATGTATTCTTTTATTCTAGAAGCAAAATCTATCTGACACCCTTAAAAGGATGCAGCCTTCTAAGCTGCATCCTTTTAATTTACGGATTTTTAATTTATATAAACATTACTTACTAATTCATCGGCAATCACATTGGTCGGAATGATAAATTCAACTACACCCATATAACCTGGCGCAACTTCGTATTTATCAAAAGAAATGACAAGTTTGCCATCATTGTTAATATAAAAGGATTGATCTTTAGCAATGCTTTCAAAACTCTCAAAATTGAGTTTATCATCTACCCAATACGTTTTGTCCGGGTCCGCCTTCATCTGATGTCTCATTTGTTCTTTAATATTTTCACTGATCAGCCTGATATAGCTGTCCTCTTTAAATAAACTTGGTAAGGTAATTAAAAGTTGATTTTTCTTATCGATTGTATCGTATTTAAATGTTGTTGAGGATGAGCCAACCGTATTTACGACATATCTGCCAATGGCAAGAATCTGATCGTTGTCGGTTTTGACTTCATAGCCGCTGTCCACGCCTGTATGGCCCCCGCCATTTTTCTTTAACTCCTTCATTTCAGCTATAAAATCGCTGTACAGCTTTTCACTTTCTTCCAGATATTTGGTATTTAGAGCGGCTTCTAACGTTTTATTTTCCATATTCGTAATGGCCGGTACTTTGATATTGGCTTTAGCGGTTCCTTCATCTACTTTAAGCTCTGTAAAAGTCAGTACTTTGACGAGTGAACCAACCAGCGGCACATCTGATAAAGCCTTTGCAAAGGCAGGACTGGCATTAATGCCTGTTACCAATATAATAGCCGCTGCCCCAACCCCAACGAGATTCTTCAACCAACCCACATGTCTTTTTTTGCTTTGTTTAATGGCTTTCTTCACCACGAAGTCCAGTTCATCTGGGAGAGGCGTATTTTTATATTTGCTTTTTAACTGTTCCAGTTGTTCGTTCATCTTATTTTACCTCCTCTAAAATCTCATCACTCATTTTAATTCGAAGTTTGCGGAGCCCTTGATACAATCGTGTTTTTACAGTACTGATGTTTTCATTCATAACTTCCGCAATTTCGTCAATTTTTAAATCTTCAAAATATCTAAGTACAATCACAGTACGATAAGGATGGGGCAATTCCTCCAAAGCTTTCTCCAGATCTATGTCAGGGTAGACGTCTCCACCTGTAGGACTGTTAAATTCCAATGTCTTATCATCTACAATTTGAATCCGCTGTTGTTTTCTCAGGAAATCGATCGATGTATTCACCAGAATCCTGTAAAACCAGCTTTTTATCGAACCTTCGGATTTCAATGTTTTTGATGAAGAGAGAGCTTTATGGATCGTATCCTGAACAATATCGAGTGCATTTTCAGCATTTTTCACATAACTAAAGGCTAAGTGATACATATTCTCTTTATTTTCCGTAATAAAATCAATGAGTAACTTTTCAAACTTCTTATTCATTTAAAGACTCTCCCTTTGATATGCGCATATCATTTCCTGGCTATACAAATAAGACGTGAGTGGTACCTAAAAAAGTTTGTTTTTCGGTTCATGAGTATGAAATGAAAAAATTTCAAGTTCATTTCCTAATTCGCAAAGTAGGGTCCCCCACTGTAATGAGAACTACTAAGAGTTCCGTCGGATTAAAAAACTCGATGTTCCTAATCCTAAGGAAATCGAGTTTTTTACGCAAATCTAATTTTTTCTTCCGTGAGGGAACGTTACGAGGTGACACAGAAAATAAAGAATTATGCTCGTATTGAACTATGGGGCAACTTGAATCTACAAAAACCTATTTTAGCAGTTTAAAAGATTTCCCAATGTTCAAATCACCATAGAGTTGGTCAAACAGCTTGCCATCCTTCGACTGGGGATCAAACGGATTGGACTGCGGAGTTGTATACACATACACCATTCCGTTGGCTTCCGTAATTACACTCCCTACAGACGGGCCTTGTTCACTGGAGAGGCGGCTCCAATCATTTTTGGAGAATACGGAGATCATCAGCAGCATTTCAGCATCTTTTCGATCTTTTGTCGTATAATCGAACTGCACTACATGCTTAGCCAACGGTATGATTTTATTTGCACTTGCACCTGCATATTGGCTTGCCTTGTAATATCCCTTCCATGAAGCAGGCAATTTCAAACTGAAGTTTGCCTGAGAATTAGTGTATAGTTCTTGGTTATCCGCCACAACATCTTTTGCCAAAACATCTTTAAGTTTATTCCCTTCCCATGTTAAGATCAGATGATCCACGTATCCACCATTTCCTCCTTGAGGGGCTGTTGTGATAATATCATTCACTTTGTTACCTGTATAGTCACCGATAATCAAATTCGGTTCTCTTCCAAGTTCTCCGTACAATTTCCCGTCCGTTCCTTCGTACACCCAATCATATTTATCGTATCTGTAGGTTTTTCCATCTTGCACAATAACGGATAAATTACTCGCATACGCATCCAGTTTTCCATCAATTTTTTCTTTTGTCCCGACCAAAATCACTTGGTCTTTAACGGAGTCACCGGTAACATCGGATATTTTGTAATCAAGTACATACGTATTTTCCTTCAGTTTAAGTTCGGGCACTCCAATTTTTTGACCAATTTCTATTATTTGCAATGTTTTTTCGGACTGCTGATTCACCATTTCTGGAACTGAGTTGGCCTGTTTTGCTAATGAAATTTGTGGCGCTCCGATTCCAACCGCACAAATGAAACCCGCTAGTACTAAATAAGGAATTTTTTTCGCAAACTGTTTTTTCATCTTCCAAACCTCCGTTTATTCTTGTTTGTTTCTTACATTAGTAAGACGTATGAGGTAACCTAAAAAGTTTGTTTCTGGGTTGGCAAAGATTTTTTTATATTGCTCTCAACTGAAGCTGTCTTTTTTCCTATGGTTACATAATTTTCCCCGACCATTTGCAGACTTTCACGGTATTGGTTTTCTGATTCCGCTCTACGGTTATCTGCCCTATATGTTACTCGTACGTAAATATACGTTTACTTTCTCTGCGTTCGATGTGAAGGAAACGACATGCATAGAATTTGGTTCGCAGGAGAACATACTCAAGGAAAATCCTAATTATTAGTACTATGGAAAGTAACTATGCCAGCGGTTGTAAATTCTTCTGTTCAACCATTCCAAATGTGTATTGACGCTTGCATTAAAACTAGTGTCCACTATATCAATATTCTTCGTGACTGTGCTGACATATGTGTTTGGGCATCTCAGTAGATAGCCCGCGGCAGTATGTATGTGTACGAAGTGGATATGGAAATAGTGCAAACAGCGAGAGTGTTGACTCAAACATGAATCATTCAGTGTTGGATCATTCGGGTACGAGTGAAGTGAAAAAAATCACGTAGTAACTGCCGCAAATCAATAAACTTCCTGAAAAATCGGCTTATCTTGTATTCGATTCTGGCGTGGAACAGCGCAGTGAAGAATAAAAAGGATGCTGAATTCGACAGAACAACAGCAATGGAAAACGACTTGTCCAGTGCGCCATATTATGCAATCAAAATTGGTCCCGGGATTCACTACACCTTGGGTGGTGTGAAAATCAATTCGAACACAGAAGTTTTAAATAAAAGCGGTAAGCCGATTCCGGGACTGTTCGCAGCAGGCGAAGTTACAGGCGGATTACACGGTCAAAACCGGATCGGCGGTAACTCCGTTGCGGAAATCATTATTTTCGGTTACCAAGCCGGTATTAAATCAGCTGAATTCGTAGAAGCACAATAAGATGTCAGCATCCTTTCTTCACTCAGCAAACAACAACGCTTGGGCTCATCAGGCCCAAGCGTTGTTGTTTTATTTAGCCGTATTGAGATTACCTCTGTTCTATGTTAATAACAATCCAAACTTTTTTACCGAGCTATTTAGTTAAACTATCCACCCTAAACCATTCATGACCGCCCGGTTTAAGCTCAACCTCAATATAGCTCTCAGTATTTTTATATAGCTTCGTTCGTTGCGGATCCTGTGAGTTGTTAATGACGATTCCCCAGCCAGTTTCCAAATAAACGGCGCATTCCGTTTCTACATTATCACAATACCATGTCGACATCTCATTCTCTGCACTTGCAGCCCAATAGATCGATCGAAGCAGTAAGCGGCTATTTGCCGGTGAGTAAGGTATTCCTGCAATATAAACGCTGCGTCCTTTCCCAAAACTATTCGCCGCGACGGCAATGTCGCCTCTTTGCATCTGAATGATTTGCGTTTGCTCACTTACACTGCGAATAAATTCAACTTTCTCTCCACAATCAATCGGTTTAGCCTGTCCCCCCATAATGAAGTGATCGCTCGTATTTTCTTGATCATACTTAGTGTAGCTTAAGGTGTAGCCTATTTCTTTATCGACACCCAGCACATCGCTCATCTGAAAGAAACGTCCCTGATGCATAAACGCACTTGGTTCGCCAATTCCAATAAAGCCGCCACCATTATAGACAAATTGTTTCAAGCAAGCAATGATTGCTTCATTTGCCCAATAATCGTCGCCGCTCCAGGCGGTTCCTGCATCCCCGGCGTTCAAAATGACTCCTATATCTTCCGGTATACCCGACTCTAGCACATCATCAAAGCTAATAAACTCAACATCAACTGCTAATCCACTTAACGACTCGAGCATGCCTAGATAGGTATAAATTTTTTTGTACCAAAGAGAATGGGCTACCATCGTAGTCTGCCAAGAGCGAAGCTTGCCCCAAGAATTGAGCACTGCTACTTTAAACTTAGGCGTATATGCCTTCGTACCGTTCATTCGCTCATATAGCGTCCGAAATTCGTCACTTATCTGTTCCACACATGTTATAAAGTCAGGAAATGAAGCAGCCAAGCTCAAATAACCGCCATAACCGATTCGGTCGACTGGTTTTCGTAGAATTGCTCTTCTCGCCTTTACCCAATTATCAATTGCTTCAGCCGTTGGATTGCCTCCCTCATAGAATACATCCGGAAAAAAGTACGGAAGAAAACGGCCCTCTGTATATTTCACACCAGGTATATCGGATATCATTCGCAACGTGGCACCATTACCAACAGAGCCTACCACAGCGTCTAGCCCAATAGACGGAAACAGATCGCCATAGGGTTCAGTACCGATCCAATTGTCGCCCAGAAACATTATCGCTTCACGTCCTGCTTGATGGGTGATGTCAACCAATTCCCGACTCTGTTTACAGACAAATTTGTGTTGAAATTGCATCCAATCGCGATACTGTTTGCTCGGATTGCGGAAAGGCGTATTATGATACCCCTGATCAACAAGATACTCTGGACGCATCCTGTAACCATACTCCGCCTCAAATTGCTCCAGCGCTAGCGGACTAACTGTCGTCGAATAGCCAAACCAGTCGACATACTTCTCCTTTGCTAACTCATTAAAGATTATGGTGAAGTGGTAGAAGAAGGTGGTAAAACGTACTACATCAACATGCTTGTTAGCTTCGAGCCAGTCTTTCATATACTCTGTGATATGTGCCCACGTTGGCGAGTGGCGAGCATCATATGGAATCTCATGCGGCTTATCTCCCCATTGATTCGTAATATGATTGTACATCTGGGTCTGATCCCAAATTTGCCAGACTAGAAACGTAACGGTATAGGTATGGAATCTGTTCACCTGATGGAGGGTAACAATTCCTGTTATAGGATCGACACTCCAGCTTTCAGGATCCACGATTTCTCCTGTCGTTCGGTTAATAACTTCCCACCATCGCTTGGGATCATGATCATAATCTACTTCAAGCTGTTCCCGATAATAGCCCTTCATTAGCTCAATTTGCAGCGACTCCTCGACAGCCGTAGTATGGGGCGTCATAATGTACATTTGCTGACGTTGATCGGGATGCTCGTGTGCCCACAACTGATCATTTCTTGTCGGGAAATACGTGGAATAGACTTTCATCTTCATCTCCTGCAACTGGTCAGGCAGATCCGTTCCATCACTATTCCGTACTGCATCAGCTCCCCATCGCTCAAGAATGTCTTTCATTAAATCGTAATCCATGCCTGCTTCTATGGGTACTGTCATTCGTCCTTTGCTGCTCAACTAAGATCCCTCCTTATGATTTCACTGCGCCTGCAACGATACCTTTGAAAATGTACTTTGAAAATACAAGGTAAATCACAAGTGTCGGCAACATAACCAATATAATCGCAGCGCTTAAATAATCCCAACTTCCAAACTTTGAACTACTAAAATACATCAACGTTGTAGTCAACGTTCTTAGTGTGCTTGACGGCATATACAAATACGGAACATACATATCATTCATAACATCAACCGCTTTAATAATTGCTAATGTTGCAGTTGCCGGCAGTAGAAGTGGGAAAATCATTTTAGTAAAAACTTTAAAGTACGAACAACCATCCAGCATCGCACTCTCATCCAATTCTTTGGGAATACCATTTATGAACTGCGTATAAATATAGAGCTGTACCAGATTCGTTGCTGCATAAATCACGATCGGAGCCCAAATTGTATTATAAAGTCCAAGATTTTTAATAATGGTAAACCGTGAAATTTCAGTAATCATACTGGGCATGATCATACCTGCTACAAAGAGACCGAGTATGATCTTCTTCAAACGAAAATCAAATCTATTAATCGCATAGGCAGTCATTGTTCCCAATAGAGAATTAATGATGACACTGAATGCAATAAGGAATAAAGAATTACCAAAGCCCTGTAAAAACTTCCCCTTTTCCAGTACAACTTTGTAGTTATCGAAATCAAAGCTTACAGGCAATTTCAGAGCAAATTCAGAGCCAATTTCCACCGAAGTTTTAAATGAAGCGAAAAACGTTATAAGCAAGGGGATAAAGATAATCATACAAATCATAATTAGAATGAAATACAAGGCAAGCTTTTTGATAGGGATTACTAAACGAGTCGTCATCATTCCTCACCAACCCCCTTTAGGTTGAACAGCCTGTTCTGTACACCATTCAGGATTAAAATGAGAATTAACATCGTGATGCCCATCGCAGAAGCCATACCGAAGCTGTTAAATTTAAAGGCTGTCTCCAAGGTATATAATATGAATGTACTACTCGCATGACCCGGACCGCCCTGTGTCATAATATATGGAATATCGAACACTTGTAGTGCCCCAACGACGTTTAAGAACAAAATAACCTCGAGTACCTTTTTCACACCAGGAAGGATAATATACCAGAAATTCTGAATGCTGTTGGCACCATCGATTTCTGCTGCCTCGAATTGATCCTGAGGAATGGATTGTAAGCCGGCTAAGAATAAGATGACATGGAAGCCTGAGAATCGCCAAATCGATACAAACACTAAGCTAATGTTAACTATAGAATCATTCGTCAACCAATTCTGTATGAGCGACTCTAGCCCAAGCACTTCAAGAATACCATTTAACCCACCATTTATAGGACTGTAAAAGAAGGCGAAAATATACGAAATAGCAACCCCATTGATTATGTAAGGCATGAATACGATGGTCTTAAAAAACTTACTGGCACGAATCTTACTATCCAATAAAACCGCAATCATTAGTTCAAGCGGAATCATAATTGAATGAAAAATGAAGTAGATGCCGTTATTGCGAAGGGATAGCCATACATCTGATGAATCCGTAAACATCTTAATGTAATTGTCAAAACCTATATAAACTTGATGGGCTTCAACTCCATTCCAATCGGTAAAACTTAGTCTGATAAGCTCTATAAGCGGGTAAAGTACAAACACCAATAGCAGGAATATAGGAATCAATAAAAAGCTGAATAACAGTATGTTTTTCTGCTTAGAAATCGTTTTCATTTCTACCTCTCCATTTCTTTCTATATTTGGAAAGTGGCTATCTAAACGGTAGCCACTTTCCTCTTTACTCAACTTTCGAATTGAGATTTATTTTTATTTGGAACGGGCATTTTTCCAACTTTTATTCATTTCCTGCATCATCTTATTGAAATCCTTGCCTGACATCATGTCCTGCCCCATTTTCTTCACATCGAACTTAATAGCCGATTCGATCTTCTTATAATCCTCATTGCCGCCTTTATTAAGCACATAATTCAGATTGGATACATCAAAAGCTCCGTCGAACATGGTACCTAGATCAATCTTAGTATCCTTCATCGTTGATTGAAGCTGCGCCTCTGTCAAATATTTCGAATACCATGCATCGCTGAAGAACCAGTTAATGAATTCTTTCGCTTCTTCTGGATGCTTCGAAGTTTTCGGAATCGTATAGAACGTGTCTACCATTGAAATCGTATTGAATGGCTGATCTACGGAGTCACGAACCGGTAGCAAGAAGGCGCCAATATCATTCATATCCACATCTGTCATCGATTTCAAATCACTGCCGAACCATTGACCAAGAGCAATCATCGCCGCCTGCTTGGAAGCAAACATCAGCTTGGATTGATCAAAGCCAACACCGAGGGGATCTGGACCCATAACCTTTGCATCGTACAGCTCCTGAATTTTCGCAGAAGCATCATAGAAGGCCTGGCCTTTCGTAAAAGGTTCATCGATCGTCGCCATCGTTGACCAGTAATCCCCATCACCCGCTACAAGAGAAGGCATAAACTCGTTAAAAGGATAATCCGGCCATGCGTCTTTTCCGCCCATCGCAATCGGAATATATTTGCCGCCGTCTTTAATCTTTTTAGCAGCCGTTACGAACTCTCCCCAAGTCTTTGGAATCTCAAGTCCATATTCCTGGAACACACTCTTCCGATACCAGACAAACTCATTGAATTGGCTATCGGGTACACCATAAATATGATCATCCACCTTGAAATCAGCTGCGAACATGTTGTTCTTGGCTGCATCCAAGTCATCCAGAGGTAAGATATTATCCTTGAAATTAATTAGCCATGCTGATTTTAGTGGCAAAATATCTGGCAATTCGTTTGCTGAATTCCGGATCTTCATCGTATTTTCATACTCCGTATCCTTTAACAGTTCCAATTCAATAGTGACATTCGGGTGTTCTTTTTTGTATTCGTTTACAAGATCCAGCTTTGTAAATAAATCCTCCGTAATTGTTGACCATATCGGGAGTTTTAATGTAACAGGATCCTTCTTTTCTTCTTTCTGCTCCTGCTTAGTATCCGGCTGAGTAGTAGATTGCCCCTTATCAGCAACCGTTTCCCCTTTAGCACAACCTGTAAACAATGGAATCGTTAAGGCAGAAATCATGATCATACTTAGTATGCGTGTAATACGTGGTCGAGCATTATACATTTTACATTCCCCCTATACTTATTTGATGCAGGCTATTACTCATCTGCTGCTTATATCATAGCCCTTCCGATATGAGACCTGAATGATAAAACATTAGAAATCATGATATAGTTTTGGCTATCGATCTCTTGAAGAAGGAAGAAGATCACCTGCACTAGAGCAGAAGATCTTCTTCGAAGTTACTTCTATTTTTTTGAATTTAGCATTGCTAGAATCAAGGTGACTGCTTCAGCTCTAGTGGAAGAGGCATTCGGATTAAATTTGCCATCCCCATTCCCCTTAATTAAGCCTGCTTCTGCTGCTGTTGCCACATAAGGTCTTGCCCATACTGGAATCTGGTCAGCATCATCAAACGTCAGTGTTGCCTTTGGATTCACTTCAAGACCCAGTGCACGAACGGCAATGACTACTAATTCAGATCGTGTTATTTCTTTATTCGCACGGAATGTGCCATCTTCGTATCCCTTAATGAAACCGGCTTTAGCAATGGCTTGAATGAAGGCTTTAGCCCATACTGGGGTTTGCTTTTGATCAGAAAAACTAACCTCAGTATCACCAAGGTCCAATTTCAGCGCTCTTGCTAACATCGTTGAAAACTCACCACGTGTTACAGTACCATTCGGACGGAAAGTCTCGTCTTCATAGCCAGTTACAAAACCAAGTTCAACTGATTTTTCGATGGAAGCCTTAGCCCAATGATCCCCAAGATCAGTAAGCTTTACTTTTGGAAGTCCAGGCTTAGTTGGTTGTACTGGATCTGCTGGTTTCGTTGGCTTATTGACATCTTCTGGTTTTGGTGTAGGCGTAGGGCTTGGCGTTGGATCTGGTGATGGTGTCCAGCCACCGCCCGAAGAGCTAGCTTCAGTCGTCACCGTTACACTCGGACCATTCACGCTCCAGTTTCCTGCTGCATCACCTGCTTCGACTTTGAAGGTATATGTCGTATCAGACGACAGGTCACTGACTGTATAGCTAGTGATATCCCCTGTTAATGCAACTAGTTCGTTTCCATTCTTGTAAACCTTATAGCTTGTTACACCCTTATCATCCGCTGCTGCCGTCCATGAAAGTGTAAGACTAGTTCTGCCAACATTCGAAGTCGTTAATGTTTTATCTTCTGACCATGTTGGTGCTGCTTTGTCTACTGGTGTTATATCCTTATAAGTTGCTGTTACTTTAACAGCTTCACCAGGCATTACAAATGTAGTAGATTGTGCACTTGCATCTTCGAACACAACGCTAATGTTATCCGTCATCCATTTATCAAATTGTTGGCCTTCCGGTGCGCCATAGGCTGCTATGGTAACGGTGGCTCCTTGAGCATAATTTCCGCTACCTTTACCATGTACGACTTTAACGGCATAATCTTGACCTGGAGCTACTACGTCCTTATAAGTTGCTGTTACTTTAACAGCTTCACCAGGCATGACAAATGTGGTAGCTTGGGCACTTGCATCTTCGAATTCAACACTAATGTTATCCGTCATCCATTTGTCAAATTGTTGGCCTTCTGGTGCGCTATAAGCTGCAATTGTAACGGTGGCTCCTTGAGCATAATTTCCGCTACCTTTACCATGTACGACTTCAACCGCATATTCTTGACCTGGATCTACGGTTGATTTAGCTCCGTAAGCTTCAAACTCACGGAAACCTGCCCATGCTGAGCCAACACCAAGAGCAGTTACTTTAATAAATTTAACATTTTGAGCTGACCAAATATCTTCTGTAGCGCTTTCAGTGACTGGATTATCCCACTTATCCACCGTTTTTCTCCAGGTTTCGCCATCAGAAGATACTTCAATTCTATACTTCATCGTACTTGAAGCTGTTTCCCAAGTCATCTTTGAACCCGCAACATCGTAATGTGCTCCCAGGTCAACCTTCCACCAATGTTCCTTACTTGGATCACTTACGCTCCAACGCGTTGATGTTAGACCGTCATTCCCCATCACTGCCGTATTAGCTGACTGCTGATTACTTGCCGTTGCAGGTTTATTCAGTGCAATGTTCGGATCTTCTTTGACTGTAATTTGTGCAACAGCTTTCATGTTTGTACCTTCTATCGTACCATTTACAGTAAATTGACCTTCTTTGTTAATCTGCTCATCCGTAATAAGATCCCACGTCACAGCTACAAAACGCTTTGAATTATCACTCATTGTTACTTCGATCATGCTTGGTAAAAGCGGTTTCAAACCAATAAATGTGCTCATTTTTATTTTAGGAATTTCACTAATTGTAGCTTGGCGCTCCGTAACTATAACAATAGCCTGTGCTTTGATATTAGAACCTTCCACTATACCCTCTACATTGAATGATCCAACATTTTTATAGCGATCTTCGGCTATTTCACCCCAAGAGACAGGTACATGGATCACTGTACCCTTTGAAGTTACCATCTTAGCCGTTGCTGGCATCATAGGTGCAGTTCCTACTGTCGTGTAAACCGTCATCACTTTTGCATCTACGATATCTACTGCCCCACTCGCTGTTACGGTTACAGTAGCTGTAATCGCTGCAGCTTCAACGCCATTAATATGTCCTATTACTTCAAATTCTCTTTCTTCTGCATATTCTGAAGGGGTAATGGCTGGCCATTGCACTGGCAAATTCATTTCTGTGCCATTGCTCAGTGTTGCCTTTACAGTTGCAGGCATTTCCGGATGCATACCAACTGTAGTACTAACTGTAATGGTATTGGGTCCAGTTATGGATGGAGCTTCTTGAGCAACTCGCATTTCAGCTACACTCGCCCAACCATTAATTCCTTCTAATGCTGTTAACTTAACATGAGTTATTGGCTTAGGATTATTAATATTTATAGACTTTGTATCTACATTAACCTCCCAATTACCTTCTGCTACCTTCTCAAAGTTCACTCCATCGGCACTTGTATATAACTCATATTTCGTTATCACTCCATTCTTCTGGCTTTGTCTTGGCGTTACATCTACTCTGTTTACACTGTAAGCTTTACCTAAATCAAGCGTAATGGATTGTGGTAATTTATCACTTCCATCCCAAGCAGTGTGCCACAATGAACCTGTGTTTCCATCAAGAACATTTTCTGGTGCATCACTTGGTTCATAACCCGTTGCACTTGCGGTGATACCATCTACAGGAATAACAGATAAATCAACAGGTGTAATTTGTGGTGGTTCAATCGTAGCATCCTTTGCTTCTTTAACCACTAGATCATCAAGGATAAAGTCTCCTGCTGAACTCCCCGTAGTATTCCTTGTTCCTATCCAGAAATCTTCTGTGCTTGCTGTAAATTTAACCGTAAACGGTGAAGAAACTGTTACCTGTGGCATTGGTACATTCATCACTTCCTTAGTACCGTTACCAACAACGAAATTAATCTTCTTATCGAACTGACTTTCATATTTGAAAGACACTTCGTAAGTTGTTCCTTTATCAAATCGTAGAGTCTGCGGTAATGTTCTCATGATCAGACCGCTACCTGTTTTATGTGACTTAATGGACCATTCGCCATTTAATACGTCATCAACTGCTTTTCCATTCCAACCTTTCTGGGTGTATGGAGCGTGTAATTCTGATAAGTGAGTACGTGGATCACTTACTCCGTCAGCATCTGCTATGACAAATGGCGTCAACCCTTGGTCCACATGCTCAAAATCTTCTGCTACGACTATCTCTGGAGATTGCGGTACAACTCGCTTGGTAGGTACGCAGCGAACATCGTCAAAGGTTACAATTGCTGTTCCTCCAGCTACCTTCAAGTACAATGTGGCTGTATCCTGTCCTGCTGCAACATCAAACACGACTCTCATTCGTTGCATATTGGTGCTGTGCTTGGAGTCAGCTGAAATGTAGTTTTGCAGCGGTGAACTTTCCGTATAGTTCGTGATGTCTGCTCCGCCAAAATCTTTCACGCCAATCGTCGTTTTACGTTTTGCATTTCCTGCCGTGTTTGGATCAGTTGCATTTGTACTGCTTGGCGTATTCCCTACCTGAACATATATGGAAGCCGAGTAGGTTCCAGGGTTCAATCCTGATAACTCCGTCTCTAATACAGTATCTTCCATATTTTCTTTGACGACTAATTCATATTGTCCACGATGGTTACGTTCTACGGTTGCTGCACTGTCTCCACCTTTGATAATCGACCAGTTGTCTAATGTTCCGCTGTTAAAGCTTGGGTCCTTTGCAGGCATCGCAAATCCCCAATTCATATCTTCAACCTTTGGCGTAACGTCTCCTTTATAAACAACGTAAGCCTGTTTTGCTGCAGCATTTTCAATCGTGATTTTGCCATCAACTACACTTAATTCTTTTGCTTCTTGCTTACCCGTATCAGTTAATGTATATAACTTCACTGTTGATACATCGTTCCAGCTATTTGGAAGCTCCCAAGTCGTTGATCCTCCAACTTCATTGTAGTGGTACAGTTTCTCTTCAACTTTTGCCAATTCACTATTTGTCTTATCATCATTTGGCGACCATGGCAGCAAATATTTAAGGTTTGAATACGTTACATTATCATAAGTATTACCGCCCTCTGAAGCTTGTGTAATTGTTACATCTTCTTCAAGAAGCTTTTTACCATCCTTCGTGAATGTTCTTTTTCCATCTTCTGTTCTTTGTGCAATGACATTTCCTTCAAATTCCACTCTACCTACGTTGTTTTTCACATCGTACTTCGTCATTGGGAAGCTTTGTAGATATTTCGTTGGCAGATTTGTTTTGAATACATCATCGATCATCTCATCATAATCTACTTTACCCGTCCATCCTTCCGCATCATTTGCCTCCGTACCGCCTAGGATTGGATGGCGAACGATCCACGTATCTTTCTGGTGATTTCGTAAAAATCTTGCGATATCACTGCTATAACCCTTGATGCTCTTGCCGCCGTAATCATAGTCAACCGACCAGTGATTCCAAACGGCTTCATCTTCTAATACATTTGGAAATTCAGTAGTAAGGGTCCATCCGAAAGAATTCACTTCTCTTGCAAATCTTCTTCCGTTAAAGCCTTGTTCATACCATGCATCCGCATAAATAAAATCAAGGGTTGGCGCATCGTCCTTTAACATCTGTAAACGGTTCAGTCTGTTGCCAGAATAAACTTCTCTACGGTATGTTGGGTCATCGAAGTCATAGGATGGATCAAGCCAGTCCCAGCCGGGTTTGTTAACATTTACTAATTGATCATCGAAAGCCTTTGCTTCTGGGTGAGCACCTGTCCCGCTAATATGTACACCCATGAAAGCATTGTATTTCTGCGCTTCTCTTACAAGTGTATCCATATCCTTCTGTCCGCCCTGACGTACACCAATATGCCCGCCGTAATCCGGATGTGCGGAGTCATGCCCTTCTGCTTGGTAACCCTTTAACTCCACCCACTGTCCAAGCCCGTCTGTTGATAGATATATTTTCTTTGTTTCATCTAAAGTCTTTAAGAATGGGTTGGTTGCCTGGCTGCCAAAGTTCATCGGTATACGGTGAACAACAAGTTCAGACATTCGATCGCTGCCTACAGGATTGTTCATGATATCACGAAATGCAACAGCTGCATCCTGCCAATCCATTTTAGCATCCGCATTTGCATCCGCTGTGATAACGACCTTACTATGTGGTAAAGGTTCTGTTATGTTTTCTGGCATATTATTTCCACGATAAACCCATGAAGCACTCCACAAAGCTGTACGGGAGTAATCTGTTTTCTTGGTTGTCTGTTTCACAATCCGGTGATTGTCATTATCTCCATCGGCATTTGTATCACCATATGCATTTGACCATACACCTGCTGCCAGTTGATCATTGTTAATGAACGCGTACATATAGTTTTTTGGTGAACTATCTACCGTAGGAGTACCTGATACATCTTGATAAACATCACCTTTTTTATAAACAGCGTTTTCCATTCTGGAACCGGCAAATTTGGCACCCGTTTCTGTACTTCTTACTGATACCAAGCTATGGTTCGGAATTTCAATGGTATGTATTCTTGCTGTACCATTTTCCTCCACCTTTGTTACTTCGAAATCAAGTGAATTTTTCACTACTTTCATTGTTAGCTTAATGACTACATTCATCTCATCAACAGTTAGCACATAGTAGGCTTTGTCTGCCTCTTCTGTGTACTCTACTTTCGGTACATAGTCTGTTCCGTTAATTCTTATTGTGTTTAGTACATCTTCTGATCCATTCAGAACTTTATTGTTGAATTCATACTTTATTACTCTTGGGAAATTCTGATCTAATTGAACTGACATTATATTTGATTCAATGATTCCATCATTAGCTGCTGCATCCGCAATTCCTGAAAATGCAGGAATAGTAATACTACTCAGCTGTGTAGAGACTACCACAATGGCTAAGTTTTTAATTACCTTTGATAGTGACATTTTTATCCTCCTTCGAGTTCAATCTATTCCTTGCCAATTGCATTTAATTGATCTTTTGTGTAATTGCCATCGATCAGCATCACCTCCTTTGAGTCGACGATCTGAAACCGCTTACAAAATCACCAGTATCATTGCTTGTCATACTGACTGAGGAAGAGATCGCTTATTTTTTTGAGAATCTGAATATAATGATGAATTCCTGGAAGTATTCATAGAAAGGAGCATTCTGTAGGATTTCAAATACCTTTATCGATATTGTGAAAAGAGAAGAGTCAATCTACTTTATATGTGTTCATCTTACTCTCCAGCCACTGGGAAGTTAATGACGATAATTTGGATTTATTGATAAATTTTACGGAAATCAGGTAAATAAGATCTTATTAGATCGTGTACCCTGAGCTCCCCTCTCTGTCGCACTCGAACCTCCTGATTTCATAAAACAATACGAAGAAGATCGCCTACACTCGTGTAGGCGATCTTCTTCGAAGTTAAACCAAATGGCACAACACAAAAATGCAGTAAGCTAAACCATCATTTATTTTTAGTTTAGCATAGCTAGAATCACAGTGACTGCTTCAGCTCTAGTGGAAGAGGCATTCGGATTAAATTTACCTTTCCCATTCCCCTTAATCAATCCTGCTTCTGCTGCTGTTGCCACATAAGGTCTTGCCCATACTGGAATCTGGTCAGCATCATCAAACGTCAGTGTTGCCTTTGGATTCACTTCAAGACCCAGTGCACGAACGGCAATGACTACTAATTCAGATCGTGTTATTTCTTTATTCGCACGGAATGTGCCATCTTCGTATCCTTTAATGAAACCGGCTTTAGCAATGGCTTGAATGAAGGCTTTAGCCCATACTGGGGTTTGCTTTTGATCAGTAAAACTAAACTCCGTATCGCCAAGTTCCAATTTCAGCGCTCTTGCTAACATCGTTGAAAACTCACCACGTGTTACAGTACCATTCGGACGGAAAGTCTCGTCTTCATAGCCAGTTACAAAACCAAGTTCAACTGATTTTTCGATGGAAGCCTTAGCCCAATGATCCCCAAGATCAGTAAGCTTTACTTTTGGAAGTTCAGGCTTAGTTGGTTGTACTGGATCTGCTGGTTTCGTTGGCTTATTATGATCTTCTGGTTTTGGTGTAGGGCTTGGTGTTGGATCTGGTGATGGTGTCCAGCCACCACCCGAAGAGCTAGCTTCAGTCTTCACCGTTACACTCGGACCATGCATGCTCCAGTTTCCTGCTTTATCACCTGCTTCAACTTTAAAGTTAAATGTCGTGTCAGACGACAGGTCACTAACTGTATAGCTAGTGATATCTCCTGCTAATGTAACTAGTTCGCTTCCATTCTTGTAAACCTTATAGCTTGTTACACCTGTATCATCCGCTACTGCTGTCCATGAAAGTGTAAGACTAGTTCTGCCAACATTCGAAGTCTTCAATGCTTTATCCTCAGGCCATGTTGGTGCAGTTTTGTCTACTGGTGGTTCTACTCCGGGAATTTTTGCATCATCGAAACCTTTTACTGCGGATTGAAGCGCTTCAATCGCTAAGGTCACTTCTGCTTGTGTTGTTGCCTTCTCTACAACACCTTGTGCTGTTTCAATCGCTGCTTTTATTGCATTTACTGCTGCTTGCGGATATTGTCCTGGCTGATTACCGACGACTCCATGATCAACTTTGACCTGAGCTGTTGTAATCGCTGCTTCGAGCTCTGTTGTATCCACTATAGGTGATTTTACGCCGTAAACTTCAAACTCACGGAAACCTCCCCACAGTTCCGGGTATCCCATGACAGTTACCTTGATATATTGGGCACCCTTAGCCTTCCAGTTATCTGTTCTAACTTGTTCCGTGTTGGTTGTGTTATTCATATGGTCAATCGCTGTGATCCAAGTTGCAGCGTCACTTGAAATCTCGATCTTATACATCATGGCCTTACCGGCTTTTTCAAATATTACCTTTGAATCGGTTAAATCATATTTTCCGCCAAGATTCACCTGCCAATAGTGTGGATTCTTATCATCAGACACGCACCAACGAGTTGACTCATCACCATCGTTACCCGCTGATGCTGGACCGCTGTTTTGCTGGCTATCTGAAGTAACAGGTTTGTTTAATACGACATTGTTTGATTCCGGTATAATTACACTCTTCATACCGCGTACTCTTATTTCATCAATCGAAGCGATTCCTTCTGTAAATGTTACCCTCACATACCTTACTTCATCATTTGAAACTCTGTCCGTTTTAACCTTGCTGGATTCTGTATCCGCCGTTCTGTCAACTGCATGTGTCCATACCTTATTATCACTTGATACTTCAACCCTGTACTTACTTGCATTTTCTGCAACCCATTCAAGCTCGATTTCTGTCAGGTCATATTTTTCTTCTAAATCAACAGTCCAAGTCTTCATCGTATCTTCATATACAGCCTTCCATGCAGTAGCTATATTACCATCGTTGGCCTTTGAAGCCTCAGACCATACTTGTTCACTGCTTGCTACAGCTGTCTTGTTATCAGATACGACTGGTATTGAATCTGCATTTTGATAAATGTTAATTTCAGCAGCGGAACCGTATCCATTTTTACCAGCCAATACTTCAAATCTCAGGTAACGAGCCTGCGTAGATCTAAATGTTACTGTCTTCGGTGTGGAATCGTTTACAAATATTCCTTTTTCCTTGACCAAGGTGTAGTTTACGCCATCCATGCTTGTGTAGATATTGTACTTGGTTACAATACCGTTATCTCCACCGGACTGTCTTGGAATATATTTAAGCTTATATACGTTATATGTTACACCCAAGTTGAAATCCAATGTGTGAGGAGGCGTATTTCCACCATTCCATTTTGTATGCCAGATCGTATCTAAGTTTCCATCTAGGGCATTTGCTGCTTTATTATCTTCGGCTTGAGTTTCCTCACTTGAAGCAGTTACTGTCATGCCAGTTGATGGAATCATTTCAGGGTCAGCTTCTGTTGTAATATTTACACCCTCACTCCATTCACTGAAACCAGCAAAGTTCTTTGATCTAACCTGTACGGTATGAGTTGAGCCTGTAAGTAACCCTGTTTCTGAAAATGGGCTTGTTGCATTGCTTATGATCTTATTATCAATCTTGATATCATACTGTAATGCTCCGGATACAGCATCATCCCATGCGATATCAATCGTTGAGCTGTTTGGTGAATCCACTTGAACATGAGCTGGAGCTGCAGCAATCTCCGGATAATCACCAGAACCAAACATAAACCAGTTTAGCTTGCACATTTCCGTATCCGCACCGTTAAATACTAAGAATATCTTTTGCTTACCTGTAACTTCTTTTGTAAGCTCTGCTTTAGCATTTACATACTCATTCAAATCACTTGTATTAGGAATTTGTAGTATGGCTATCGTTTCGGCTAGATTTCCTTCTGCATCAGCTAGTTTAACCTCAATCGTGCCGCTAGTTTTGTTACTCGCTACTCTTACGTTAAACCATTTTGCTTCCCCATTGCCAAAATCCACCTGGTCATTACGCAACCAGTCGCCATTCTTGATATTAGCCATACTTTGGTCATATCCACTGTTTACATCATCATCTGTCCACTCCGTTTTAGCGTTGATCGTAAGGTTTTTATCTGTTGCATAGTTTTGATCATCATACCGTTCAGCATCAATCTTCTTATTTACACGAAATAAATTACCTTCATTTTCAGTCATTGTCAGTTCAAATGAATCAACATCAATATATCCGCCAAGGGCTTTTGTTGCATAGTTGAAAATACCAAACCTCATACCAACGTAGGTTCCGTAACGCATTTCATATCTTCCGCCTAATCTAGTAAAATTCACTCCATCTAGACTGTATGAGAACTCTGTTCGATACTCAAATCTTGGAGTTTCAGCTTTAAACCAGATATTCGTTGTTCCTTCTAGAAGATCAATGGATGCCTCTTCTGACCATAAGTCCTGAACAACGATTCTCTTCTTTCCATCTTCATTCTTTATTCCGATGAAATTGGAATCTTTTTGTATTACAGATAATCCAGCCTGATCACCGTCAGCCATACGGCTTATATCCATCTTTACAGTTCCTGTACAATCTGGACCAATAATTCTTTGAGTAAGCGTATTTCTAGCATATGCTAAAGAATTTGTTACACTAGATGTTTTAAGTCTTATATCTCCTGGTCTTTCCGTAAGACTCCACTTGTCATTGTCAGGATTGTGATTCCACTGCCATTGTAGACCTAGCTTGCTGCTGCTGAAATCATCTGATGTTGCAGGTGCCTTTGGCTCAGTTGCTTCAAGCCCTGGTATATTAGGTTTTTTATAAGTAACAACCGCTTTTTCCCCATCAAACTCTCCTAAATATGGCCATCTATCTTTCCAGTTGACTGGTTGTAAAGTAGGCACACGTCCCAGCTTGCCTCGATCCTGGAATATGACCGACCACCATTCGGATTCTTTACCTTCTCCTTGAGGTACGTCTACCATACCTCCCTGATGAATACCATTGCCTGCAAAGTTCATAAAACTAGTTATAATATCTTGTGCTTCATAAGGGCCATTCGCCAAGTCTTGTGTTCTGATCGCTATTTCTTTCTTTGAACCCTTGTTCCATGTCGGAGTGCTTAGAATGTAGTAGGTGCCATCTTTTTTATACACATGTGAACCTTCATTATAGGCGCCACCCTTGTAGTCATATATCATCTTTCCATTTCTTGATGCTTCAGGCTGTCTCTTCGAAATAATAGAGAGTTCACCTGTTGCTTCACTAACAATCTTCAGCTCACTTAAGTAAAGTTGACCTTGACCATGTACAACGTATACTTTTCCATTGTCGTCAAAAAATAACCCCGGATCGTATAGTTCATCTTCTAACTTGTAAATCTCCCATGGACCCTTGGCGCTATCTGCAACACTTACGTATGCAGCATCTCCATTGATGTTATACATCAAGTAGAATTTACCGTTATGATACCTCAAACTGGTTGCCCATGGACCTTCATCATAAGCATTCAACCCATTCTTAAGGTCGTACCTGTCACCTTCCATTCTGTCAACAGCGTAGCTTTCATATTGCCAGTTCACTAAATCTTTGGAACTCATGATTGGACTTCCGGGAAATAGGTGCATACTCGTTGATGACATGTAATAGGTGTCTCCCACCCTGATCACATCATTATCCGGATAGTCCCCCCATATAATAGGATTTGTGTATGTACCATCTCCGTTGTCTGCAGCCCTGGCATTAGGTGCAAAATTGACAAACATTGCAATTAGCATTACCAGCACCATTGCTTTTTGTCTGGAACTGAACATTTCAGACTTCCTCCTCTTAACTAAATATATGATTATAAAGAGCTAGTTGAAGTAGTTTCTTACAAAATGTGTAGTTATTGGGACAATATAAATTTATGAAAAGATTCATAGGAAGGAGCATTCCGATTACAAAATGCTATCGTTCATAAGTGAGGATAGATAATAAATCGAATGTTTTATTTTTAATCTTACTCTCCCGCAATGGATAGGATAATGATAATAATTTTGATTTTTTGATAAATTTTACGGTAAGCGTAAAAACCCCCTCCAGCGCACTCGAAGCTCATGCTTTCAAAAAGCTGCATTCGCGTATGTGCTTGGAGGGGATTAGTCTACTAAAATATAATATAGCGATTCTTCTCCAACTTATTTAAGGTGGTTTAACATGCCTAAAATCAATATGATTGCCTCAGCTCTCGTTGTTGAACCGTTGGGATTGAATTTGCCACCCCCATTCCCTTTTACCAGACCTGCTTCCACAGCAGCTGCAACATAAGGTCTAGCCCATGAAGAGACCTGCTCCGCATCCTTGAAAGTCAGTCGTGCATTAGAATCTATTTTAAGACCAAGTGCTCGAACAATAATGACTACGAATTCAGATCGTGTAATTTCATGGTTCGCACGGAATGTACCATCTTCGTAACCTGAAATGAAACCAGCTTCAGCTATGGCTTGAATAAATGGCTGAGCCCATGCTGGTGTTCCCTCTTTATCATTAAAACGAAACTCCTTATCATTAGACTCCAATTTCAGTGCTCTAGCTAACATTGCAGCAAACTCACCACGGGTTACAGTGCGGTTCGGTCTGAAAGCCCCATCTTCATACCCTCTTACAAAACCTAGCTCTACAGACTTTTCAATGGAAGCTTTAGCCCAATGATCTGCAATGTCCGTAAACTCTACTTTTGGCACAACAGGCACAACAGGCACAACAGGCACAACAGGCTCCGTAGGTTTAACGGGTCCAGTTGGTTCCACTGGCTTAGTCGTTGGTAAAGGTTTAGGATCTGGCGTTGGATCTGGTGATGGCGTCTGTCCACTACCCGAAGAGTCAGCTTCAGTCGTTATCCTTACACTCGGACCAGTCACACTCCAGTTTCCTGCTGCATCGCCAGCTTCGACTTTAAAAGTGTAGGTTGAGTCAGCTCCTAAACCTGTAACATTGTACCCAATCATATCTCCTGCTATGGTAGCCAATTCATGACCATCCTTGTAAACCTTGTAGCTGGTTACAGCCGTATCATCACTAGCCGCTGTCCATGTGAGCTGAACGTTCGTTTTGCCAACATTTGAAGCTGATAATTTAACATCCGCTGACCATGATGGTGCAGTTGTGTCTGTTGCTGCCGCTGATTCCAAGTTGAAATCAAGTGTTGTTGTTTCATCTGCTATGACATCTGCACTTTTGCTTTGCTCCGTGAAGCCATACACACTAGCTGTTACAGTGTAGCCAGTTCCTACTGGCACATTCATAATTGCATAGATTCCTTCTGCTGACGTTGTTGCAGCGTATACAGCTTCACCTACCGTCAGACTTACTTTAACGCTTTCTAGAGGAGCGTTTCCTCTCGTCGTCACTGTTCCTGCAATGGTTCCTGCTTTCGTTGGTACAGTTACATCATGGATGAGCTTGGCATCTGCCCAGTCCACATGCGTATTATACCTAGCTTCAGGATTTACAGGATTATTATGCCATTCAGCAACAAGCTTAATCTGCTTTGCTCCTGTGATATCAAGATCAATAAATTCACAGTTGTCATCTCGCATCTTGACAGGGCTTGTATAGATTAGCTCTTCATCTTTAAATACTTTAAAGATTGCTTCTCCACCCATCTTAGGAGCTTTCTTGTCAATTCCTGCATAGGATTGGAATCTTGTATACCCGTGTCCATCTACATGGTATATGACCTCTGAATTTGTATCGGATGATAGTCCTTTCGTAAAGGTCTTCACTCCTGCTGCCGTGTTTAAGTCAAGGTTGGAACCACCAAGCTGTGGCTCATCCTTAAGTACTGCATTATAATCACTATGTGCGGATACCCATTCAAGATCGCTAACATAGTCAAATTCTTTCTTCTCTGGTTCTGTATAATCCTGTCCATATAAAATCAATTCCGCCATGCCTATTCTGAACCCGCCGCCAGCAATGATGTCCTTTATCGTTACGCGAACATAGTTGATGTTGTCATACGGCTTATCAAATGTCTCTGGTGTGAAATGCTGTCCACCTACATAGCGATTATCGAGAGCCTTTTGCCATGTGTGGCCATCCGTAGAAACTTCTAAATCATACGTGTACCAGTTACTGTCCTTCTCCCAGAAAATACGGCTTCCAATAACGGATTGCGGTTTGTTGAATTTTACCGTAACGGACTGCGGAAGCGTTAATTCCTTGGCTAACCAACCTGTTCCTATCGTCGTTACGCTATCTCTAAGCTTACCCGTACCCCTGTCTGCTTCACTTTCCGAAGATGCCGTGATAGATTCGATTTTCGTATCTGTAATTCTGTCACCGGGTTCTTCATTTTCTAAAGGTATGATCTTAAACTCATATAAAGATGCCCAATCACCATTAGTTATACGATCAACAATGCTTAATCTTACATATCTCCCTTTTGTTTCTACGAGCTTTGTTTCTTCATGTCCATTCGGTGTGGTATTTAATGTATTATCAATAACTTTCCGCCAATTGGTCCCGTCTTCGGATACTTCAATATCGTATTTATAAACATTTGTACTTGTCTCCCAGATCACCTGAAATCCAGCTATTGCGCTGCTTTTTTGTAAATCAACCTGAATCCACTGCGGTAAGGATGCTCCATTTGCACACCATCTTGTACCTTCGTCATCATCTACTGCATTTTTTGCGAAGTTACCTGATTGTTCGGAAGAACTCGTAACAGGTTTACCAATTGCAATATTTTTATAGATCTGTTCTGTGGTTTCTAGTTTGTCAACTCCACCAACCCATGGTGTATGCTGTCCGTCAGGGACAAACTGCCCTTTATAGGGTACTGTACTTACAGTTAAGGATCTCGCATTTAATCCTTCTGCTGTAGCATGAATGTTTATACTTCCACTAACGTCTGCAATTCTTACAAATGCGAAACCTATACCGCCTTCAACGCTCTGTTCTTCGACACCTATTCGTTCAATATTTTTGCCGACGAGTTCACCTTCACCTGTTACAGCAATTTTAATCTTACCCTCGTAGTTGGGTACTACCGTTCCATTTGCATCAACGACTTTGAAGTATACAGGGATTACATCTGAACCATCTGCTACGGGCAGGATTCCTCTGTCACGTACTTCTATTTCTATTCCAGCAGCTTGACCTGGTGTTCTAACTGTATGCGTTTTCACAACTTTCCCATCTAAAATCGCTTCTGCTCTAAGCTCTCCAGCCGCAAACTTATCTAATGTAAATGTAAAGATGGGGCTGCCACCTTTTTTAGCGATGTTCGGAACAGATTTCAGAGCTTCTTCCCTTGTCATTTCACGTACCAATACATCATTCTGATATAGCTTCACACTGTCGCAGTTACTGAATACGTTAATATTTAGGCTTGAGGTTGGAGAATATGTGCTTGCTATGAACACCATTGGTCCATAAACAGGATTTCTAGCCGATTGCATGGACTGTAACCAGTAGTAATCATATTTTTCATATCGATCTATATCGACTGTTCCACTTCCCAACGTCATCGTTGTTGATCCGCGTGCGTAGTCATTCCAGCTCCATAAGAAGTATCCACCTATTCTGTCATTTGCATCGAGGCCACCCCAGTCCGAGTAACCATCTCCATTTAAATATCTCTGACGCGTCAAAATCTGAGTTATCATCGCGTCTTCGCCTTCTTTTCTCAGCGCCTTGCTGGATTCCTCAAAATCACCCCATTCGCGAGTAAAAAAGGGCTTGTTAGGATCAAAGTCAGTCCATTTGTTAGGGTCAGCATCCCAATTCGTATCAACGACTTTGTAGTTCACATCATAGAAAGATCCCTGAAGTCCATGGTCAGCCGCTGTATACATCTGGTTGCCAGGATATTCTGTATGAGCAATCGCAGTAACCTCTTTTGCCCATGCTGCTGAATAGCCCGTCTCATTCAGTGAAGTTTCCCATAGGATTACGGATGGTCTGTTTCTGTCACGTCTGATCATTTCCCGTGTATCTCTTAATGTTAGATCATAGAACTTTTGAGTTTTCGTGAAGTTCTGCCAGCCGGGCTGACATTCAATCACTAATAATCCTAATTCATCGGCTGCATCTAAAAAGGCCGGATCATTGGGATAATGAGTCGCACGAACCGCATTAAAGCCATTTTCCTTGATTTGCATAGCATCACGATACTGCATCGAGTTAGGAGCTGCATCTCCGATATTCTGATAGGCCTGATGACGGTTGGCTCCGCGTAAATATAATCTTTTCCCATTGAGATAGAAACCATCTGCCTTGTACTCTATTGTTCTGATCCCTATCTTTGTCGTTACAGAATCTACTAGAGTTGACCCATTATATACTTCACTGACTAAAGAATACAGATAAGGTGTATCTGGATGCCATAAATTTGGACTGGTTATCGTTAATCCCTGATTAAACTGATGATCTCCACCTGTTGGTACACTTACAGCATCGGCTTCACCCTGAGCAACGATATTTCCTTCCTTGTCCACAATCTTGCTTACAACCTTCGTATCTGCTGAAGTATTATTCTTGTTTACGACATGGGTTTTTACATTCACCTTGGCAGAAGTTTTGCTTACTTCAGGATAAGTCACAAAAACTCCACCGCTAGCTGTTTTATCAGCCTGTAATGCATCTGAAATATGTAAATCATTTGTAATTCTCATGGTTATATCTCTGTAAATACCACCGAAGTAATGGAAATCGAGATTGGCAACTGGCTTTCCTGGCGGTGTATCTGGACTATCATAGCTAGATACCTTTACGGCTAGAACATTGGTTTCACCAAACTTAACTTTATCTGTAATATCTACAGAAAATCCGACATAACCACCATTACGGGAATAAATTTTTTCTCCATTTAAATAGATTTCACTGTCGGTCATGACCCCTTCAAAGTCAATATTGATTGTATTTCCTCTGTACATCTCATCAACCGTAAAATAACGTCTGTACCAACCTATTCCTTGATATACAGCTCGCCCACCATTCGCATGTTTCTTCTCCAGTCTCATGGTGTGCGGAATGGTTATATTGGCAAATGCCTGATCTTCAAAGTCAATAGCCTCTGAACCAGCTAAATCACCTCTGTAGAATCCCCAGTCGCTATTTAAATTCAATACGGTTCTACCATTTGTATTCTGAATAGTACGATCGCTCTCTGCATAAACAGCTGTACTTGAGAATTCAATTCCTAATATCAATGAGAAAATTAATAGCCATAAAGTTGTTCTCTTCATAAGACACCTCTTTAAAATATAATATAAACTAAAGGAGTATAGATACTGTTGCAGCCTCTGGCTATCAAATTAGGCTTTTATATTATTTCACCTCCAAATTAGGGTAGAACTATCACCGTGGGGTAGGAGTACTGCGTATTTTCTCAATATACTGAATATGTGGAGTTAGCTAAA
This sequence comes from Paenibacillus pseudetheri, assembly GCF_924513355.1. Classification (NCBI taxonomy): domain Bacteria; kingdom Bacillati; phylum Bacillota; class Bacilli; order Caryophanales; family Paenibacillaceae; genus Paenibacillus; species Paenibacillus pseudetheri. Next base: position 17,904 of record NZ_CAKMAB010000020.1, on the reverse strand, counting down.
TTTGAAAACTATCGGGGGTCATTCGGTAGGTAAATAAACCGTATTATTTATCTTTCCATACTATCCACCCGCTACTTATATGTTAATGACAATAAATTAGATTTCATGATAAATTTTCCGATTTGCATTATTTCATAAGTATTCAGATCTTAGATTCTCAATTATGTCAAGTTAAAACGGATACCATCTTTTTAGACGGTATCCGTTTTCGAAATCATGATATAGTTTTCGGTTACTTAGAAACCGTTTTCATAAACTGATTCGGACTCATGCCACTCACCTTCTTAAAAACCCGGCTAAAGTGCTCTGTACTAGCATATCCGGTACGCTCTGCAATCTCATATATTTTTAAATAAGGTTCCTTCTTCATAATTTCCATTGCCTTTTCCATCCGTACTTTTGTTACAAATTCTTTAAAAGTCTCACCTACCACCTTGGAGAACAATGTACTGAAATGACTTTCACTTAAATGTACGATTTCGCTTACTTTCCGAAGTGTAATATCTTCATCATAATGCTCCGTAATGAAAGCTTGAGCAACGGATACAACCCGATTCATTTGCCCAGCCTTCTTATCCATCTCTTGAAGAAGCTGCTGAACCAAACTTGAAATCCTGGTTTGTAATTTAGCGGCGGAGTCAATCTGCCAAGCCATTCGATATACGTCCTCGATCTTATTCATTTCCTGGTTATTTACAAAACCGTTATCATACATGAACTTCACTAATATCATTAAGAGTTCCATATATCGGGTACGCAGTACCTCATTTCCCATGGAGGCAGAACGCTTTATCAGTGTGAACATTTTATCTAGTTCTTGCAGCACCGATTGCTCTTTCCCCTCCTTCAGTGCATCCAGCAAGGCTTTCTCTTTCCCGATTAAGGTCTCTCCCGACTGCTTCAAGAAATGTCTGGCATCCTCAGGATAAATGATTCGATGCTTATTAATAACGAAGCGCAAATCAGCATTTTTTCGAGCTTGAAGATAATACGCCGGGATTTGCTTTACCTCTTCACACATCTCACTTACGCCTATCGTGACTTGAATGTTAATGTATTCCTTCAGTACAAATATGATTTGATTCATGATCTGTGAAATATGCTGTCGCACATACATTAAACTACTCGTTCGAAACGATAAAACCACTACGTACTCATACGGATTACAACTAATAACTTCACCTGTTCCTACCTCTGTTAGCACCTGATCAATTGACTTTACAACGGAACTTACAAACTCCCCAATGGACGATCCATATCGCTCCTGCACCTCGGCAGAGCTTTCTACTCGAATCAAGGAAATTATAATGCTATTCCATTCCAGCCTCATGTTCAAATCCTCCAGAATAGAAGGTTCGGACTGAGGACTCACGCCAATTTCAAGCCATTCCCGGATGGTTTGCTGTTTCAATCGTACCTTTTCGCCATTACGGATTTCTCTCGATTGTCTTGTCATGGTCTGTTCAACTTCAAAGTCGTGCTTGATCCGATTCAAGAGATTCAGGACAACATTCGGATCCATCTCCGATTTAAGAATGTAGTCATTGACTCCCCTCTTAAATGCCTTTCTTACAAATTCAAAATCATCATACGCACTTAAAATGACAACATGTGGAGAAGTCCCAATAACCTGATTAAGCTCATCAATAAGCTCTAAACCATCCATCACAGGCATCTTCAAATCCGTAATCACAATGTCAATCTCTCGATTTTCCTTGATATACTGAAGGGCTTGATAACCATTACTCGCTTCATAAACAATCCGAAATCCGTTCGATTCCCAGTCAATCAGCGTAGATAATGCCAATCTCATAATAGTCTCGTCTTCTACGATCATTACATTCATCTCTCGGTCGTCCTTTCCATGAAAAATCATGTTCATATCAATGGAAGTAGAATAGTAACGATGGTACCTCTGTCTAACTTACTATCAATTTCCACGCCGTAAGGATGACCATAATTAAGCTCAATTCGTTGTAACACATTATGTACACCGATCCCGCTAAAATTCCCACGCTGGTATTTCTCACCCTGATTCAGCAATTCACTAATTTGATCGTCTGTCATTCCTTTACCATAATCCGTGATGGAAAAGCATACTCCAAGCTCATGCCGAATCGCCTTCACCTCAATAAGATCATTCATATTTTGTTGATCCAGTCCATGAAAAATAGCATTCTCAAGAATCGGTTGAAGCAGCATTTTGGGCATGCTGTAATTCAAAAGCGTATCATCAATATGAAACTGGATATTCAGCTTCCCCCCATAACGAACCTGCATAATATGAACGTATGACTCTAGTACCTTGATCTCCTGACCGATTGGGGCTAGCGAGTTTGGTTCACGAAATACATGAGTCAGAAGGGCAGATAGGCTCTCAATAATTTTACGAATATTGTCTGTTTTTGCTATCATCGCCATAAGTCGAACAGAATTCAATGTATTCGATAAGAAGTGTGGATTAATTTGTGACTGCAAAGCTTCAATTTCAGCCTGGCTGCGCGCTCGTTCCTTCAAATCCCGTTCTTGCATAAGATCTCTGATCTGAGAAACCATGCGATTAAAGGAATGGCCCAGCCGCTTAATCTCGCCTCTTCCGTCTGCCTTGACCTCCATCAGAAAATCACCTCTCTCCACCTTTTTCATCGCTCGAATGAGATTCTGCAGCGGCCTAAGCAGGTCTTGGAAAAACCAAAGTAGGAAAATTATAAAAAAGGCGGAAATACCAAACATAAAAATGAGGGATATCTTTAAGAATTGATCAGCGTCCCTCGTAACCATGCTCTCATCTAAAATATTGGCGATACTCCAATCTGTCTTCTCGAACGAATACAGCTTAAGAAGCTTTTTCTCTCCATTTATCTTAATAAAGGAGTAATCATCATCATTAGTATGAGATGGCTTCTGTACCATCTTGGACAGTTCCATCATGATTCCAGGATCTATCTTATCATGATTGTTCTGATTCACAATTCGATTACCGTTTCGATCAATAATGAACTGTTTAATTTTAGGATTAGAATGAATCAAATCTGGAAGGGAGGCGTGAGTCGTCAAATAAACCATCTCAACCTCTGATTCCAAAGATTGATCTGGATGAAGCAATAAGGTAAACATGTCCTGTTTATCTGAAGTAATACCGTTCAGGCTATCAACAATGAATGTTGTTCCATTGCTGCTCCTCAGCGCCTCCTGATACCATGGCAGATTGCGAATGTTAGCACCGGACATCGTTGGAGGGTTCTTAAAATAATAGTAGCCTCCATCCTTAAATGTAAAAATAACACTGACAATCTCATTACTATAATTTGAGATAATATTCAAGTATGCATCGATCTCACGCGCAAGTTGAATTTTTTCTACGGAAGTCGCACTTCTGCTCCACGCTGAGACTGCATCTAATATCATGTTGTCGTTCACATTAGCGATTGTAGCAATGGTAAGTGAGGCTCGTTTCAGCTCAGAATTCATATTGTTAGATGCGATATCCAGTTGTTGATCAACTTGATCAATGGATCTTTGAATTAATGATGTTGAATAATATTTATAAAATATTGTGATAAACAAGATGAAAGGGACGATGATAATCAACACAAAAGTTCCAATAAAATGCTTAGTAATCCCTTTATCTCTATATCTGAACATGGATACCCTCCATACATGTATATGTCACTTATTATCGGGTCCGGTTATGACAAAGAAGATCACCTTCAATAGCGTACTAGAGCAGGCAATCTACTTTGTTAAATGACTCCTATTCCATCGAGGTAACTTATCATTCCATTAACTACCACAGGACATAACCTAACTACAGTTTACAGATTGAAAAAGATATTTTAATGATATTTCTTCTTATTACATGATATTTTTTCTGTATTAACTCTAATCTCCCTTCCCAATCCGTACCCAGTATAAAAACAGGATATTCTGCTTAACACAGTCAAAGGAGTCATCCCTAGTGTAGAAAAAATCTACTTGAGGGATGTCTCCAGAATTTAGGAAAGCTCTTGGATCATCCTATCCAATTCAAGCCATATAACGATCCACAACATTCCGTGCAAGATCTGTATAAGCAATATCTAAGTGAATCTTGAACACTCTACTCATCGTTTTGGGCAAACTCAAATCTTGTAAAATACTTGAAGATAAAATTTGTTATTTTCATTATAGGTCAGGGTAAAGACCTCATCTAGTATAATTTCGTGACATTATTTCCCTATCTTTACTTCAGCGACGATGGCATAAAAAAAATCGCAAGCGGTCAGATGAAAAATCCAGAATTTTTTCTCAAGAATGCAGCAAAAACACCTGCCATTATAAATTATAGCAGGTGTCTATTTTTTCTATTTTTTCAGAAATATTATCTCGTCAACCACCCATCAATGCCCTAATTCTAAGCACCCTTCAGCCATTTCAGCTTGAATATATAGATGGGCAGATATGCCGCTAATATCATGGGGATGATTAGCTTGACTGGGAAGATCATCATCAAAATAAGCACAACAGCGATTGGCTTTTTGAGTACGGCACTGGTAAGTGCAGTCGTTATAATGCTAATGGATGTTACAGGATCGATGGGGAATAACATTGCAACTCCATATCCTATACTTACCCCTGCGAAAATAATAGGAAATATATGTCCGCCTCGCCAGCCCGTAGATAAACAAAATTCGGTTAAGAATAACTTTACAATACCTAATAACAATAATAAATAAATGGACATATGGGTCCAATCAGCTGCTAATTCTGTAAGCTCATGCTCACCAGAAAATAAGGTCAGGGGAAGAACCGTTCCTATTAATCCTAGTACTAATCCGCCAATAGCAGCTTTGACGATTTTGTAATTATCAAGCGGTTTGAGTACCTTATGAAAAAAAGATCCAAAAAACTCGTATAATTTGCCCAGCAATACCCCGATAAGGATAAGCGGGATGATCGCTATGATTTCTTTTACACCGATGGATGCCGGACCAAAATCAGCTATAGTAAATTTTCTGTTATCGATTTTGGATAAAAATACAAATACACCAAAAGCTGCAGCCGTCGTTATGGAATACACAAGTGTCTTGATTAGTTTTATAAATTTTGGATCTTTCCGATCTTCAAAGAATGTAGTCACTCCATATAGCGGTGATCTAAAAACCATGCCAATTGTAGTCTCAACACTGTACTCGATAATGATATCTTCATATTCGTTGACAACAGATTTTTTCTTAACGAATGATTTCAAAACATCTCCTGCCCACGTAGAAAGACCTCCTACAATCCCGACTAAAGCCGCCTCGGGACCAAGACTGGCTCCAAAAGAAAGTACACAAATTGCAATTATGGCGCCCTTAAACACTGAACTGTAATCAATTCTTTTTGTTTGCTTGAATTCCGCTACTACTTCATCTGTTAATCGCGGATAATTACCAAGGTACTTTTGAGATAAACCTATCAAAATACCGCCAACTACACTCACGATTAGTGTCCAATACCCAATATCAATTACATTGGGCAAATCAACCCATAAAAAGCGAGTCGTTACAGAAAGAATAGCGAGAAAGCTCCATACAAAAAGCCCAACCATCCCTCCTGTAATGATGCTATATAGAATAAAAGTACCTGCTCCTAAAAACTTCATTCTCTTATTGCCCCACTTTCCTAATAGCACAGATCCTGGTCACACATGATCGAAATGATGTTGAGGTGATCTGTGATCATTGTATCATATTCGGTTCTTGAACCACAGCCAGTGATTCTCTCCTGGATGCAAGGTCCTTCTGAGAGGTCAAGCATGTAGTGATAAAAGGTAAACCCCTTGCCTTGTTCACCGCGTCCGATCATTTCCTTGGCGAGAATTTCGTACTGGTTGTATATCTCCGGGAGGTTCTCCTCGGTAAGTGCATAGGGTTCCCTTGGATCACGGATGACCGGTTCCATCGAGATCTTGTCAAAGCCAAGGTCTGCGATATGAAATATATCATTGGTGAAATCGACATTGTTACGGGTGTAGGTTCCTCTTACATAGTACTCTTGGTCTCCGCGCTTACGAACGAATTCCTGGAACTTCGGAACAATATGCTCATAGCTGCCTTTTCCGTTAACCGTTTTGCGAAGTTGGTCATGAACCTCTTTTCTTCCATCCAGGCTCAATACGACATTATACATTTCCTGATTTAAAAACTCGGTGACCTCATCGTTCATCAGCATCCCGTTCGTCGTGAAGGTGAAGCGGCCTTGTCTACGCTCCAGTATTCCAGTTTATGAACAACTTCTTCCGTGAGGACTACTGAATTGCCGGTTTGCTCCTCTCCATCGTTGACAATGTAATAAGTGCTAGCGACTCCCGTTCCACTGTCGGTTGCGTCCAGAAGTACCGTAACATCTTCATTCACTGTGGAACTGGCGTCAAGACTGTACTCTATCTTCTCTGCACCGGATCCATTGTCCGAGGAGGCAAGCTCAAGCGTAACCGGATGTTCGTACCAGCCGTTCTGCGCTTCGGGTTGAGACGGCGTGACAGCTGCACTGCTCTCGGGTGCGTTCTTGTCGATATTGCTGACTTCATAGCTGGTAATATTCGATATGTTGCCCACATCATCCGTACTCCTCGCATAGACCGTGCTGTTCCCAGTCATGACAATCGGAGAGGTGTACAGTGACCACGTACCATCAGTACCCACTTTATATTCCTTCACAGCTGCGTCATACGGATAGTGAATCGTTACGTTGAAGTCGATGTTGGTTGGTGCTGTCACATCAGCAGTAAAGGTGGCATCCGCCGGTGGTGTATTATTTACATTGAACTTGAACCAGTCGATATTACCCACTCCATCTCCACTTCCGGCAGCAACAATATACAAATTATGCACTCCGCTCACGCCAGATACAGCGCATGTCTGCGTTGCGTAAGTATCCCATCCGCCAGTTGAGCTTATGGTTAATGTACCAATTAATGGTCCGGTCGTGCTGTCAAGCCTTAACTGGAGCTGCTTACCTGCATAAGCAGGATCGACGCCCACATTGGCCATGAACTGACTGATACCCGTACCGAAATCGATACCGTTATATACCATCCAATCGCTTGGATCTATATTGCCAACGACAGTCCCTGTTCCAATGCTATGGGTCGCAACTCCCCTATGCGAGCTATAGTTCTCAGCCTGAATGGTGTCAGTGCTTGGCGTTGTCGTCGGTGCTAGCAGTTGGAACCAATTCAGATTCAAACCGGTTTTGCTGGCGTACAGCCGTATCGTCTGAGGTCCTGCACTTAGTGTCACCGTATCGCTTACCGTCGCCCAATTTTGCCATCCGCCTGTACTTGGGATTGACGTTGTTTTCAGATTGACTCCGTTCTCCTGCAGTTGGACTTCACCGGTGTATCCTACATTAACAGCTACCCGATAATTCACCGTATAGATACCGGTGGTCGCGACATTAACGTTGTAATCCATCCAATCGCCAGCGTCGATATAACCTACATTCAACGTGCCTTCTGATGATGGTTCCGTTTGTACGCCCGACATCGCGTTATAATTTTCCGCTTCGATCTTGCCAGGGATCGGCACAAACTTCTCGATCTGGAACCAATTCAGGTTCCACCCGTTTTTGGTAATATAGAGTCTTATCGTCTGAGTTCCTTCGCTTAGTGTTACGGTATCGCTTACTGTCGCCCAATTTTGCCAGCCGCCTGTACTCGGGAATGAAGTGGTCTTCAGATTGACTCCGTTCACCTGCAGCTGAACTTCACCGGTGTATCCCCCATTAACGGCTACCCGATAATTCACCTTATAGATGCCGGCAGTCGCGACATTGACACGATAGTCTATCCAGTCACCAGCGTCTAAATAGCCCGCAGCAAAAGTGCCCTCTGAGGCTGTAACCGCCTGAATGCCTGACATATCATTGAAATCTTCCGCTTCAATCTTGCCAGGAATCGGTGCAGGAGGTGTCGGCAACGGATCAGGCAGAGGGGTTACTGTACCCCCATAAATATAAAACTGATCGTAATAACTCACGCCTCTACCATCGCCAGACCCGAGCTCGACACGATTAAAATTGGATATAGTGGTTAAGGTCTGAACCAGCACGCCGTCAATGTACAGCTTCACGTCACTTCCGCTTGTATAATCCCATTTCAGCTCATGCCAGCCATAGGTTCGAGGAACAGTAGTTGCCGTTTCGGTTGATCCATTCATAACAACGTAATATTTATCGCTTACCGTCGTATCCATTCCTATCCCTACAACCTGAACACCATTGTCTGCTCGCGCCAGCGATTTCACCGTTGAAGAGATGGTCGTGCCAGAATCGTAAGGAACTAAGTTACTGCTTTGGCGATCGAACATTTTTACAGTGACGATTTTATTGAGCGAACCGCCGAAATCTCTGTACAACACCGGTTTTGAACCGGTTGGCGCAGCATCGCTGTGTATTGTCAACGCTTTTTTGCCATGAAGAACGCCTTCAGACATCCATTCCGTGGTCACAACAGGTCTCATACCTTTATAAACCCACTTCGTCCAATCCATTCCATTTTCGAAATCATCTTTGAAATAAATATTGTCCGGTTCTTGAAATGAAACTGTTGCGGGTAAATAGACACTTGGAAAATTAGCCCCGACACCGATGTTCGCATAATCCATTAAATCGTCATTAAAGGTGGCGACTTGATTATAAGCGGTGCCAAAGTCAATATTTGTGTTAATTAATGCATATTTTGCATTATAGCCGCCAACTTCAAAATTAAAATGCTGCGGATTTACGATTTTAACATTTCGCAATTCAAATCCGGAAGTACCCATATCCAAATTCATGCCATTGGGGGTGATGTCTGTCATGCTTGTATTTGCTCCCACATTATCAATGACCATCTGATTGATATAGTTGGGCTTATAATTGGTTTGGCCCTGATATAAATAGCAGGCGAAGAATGCACCGTCATCTCCACCATCCTGCTGCATGTCATGCAGATAAACATATTCAAACGTGTTATGATGCGAATACAAATCAGTCATCGGATTGTAGTTCTTATCGCCGTTCGGAAAGGCAACGTTCGGATTACGGTTCCAACCTCCTGTTACAAAAATCCCTCTTCTTGGCGAGTTGTAGATTTCAAGATGCGAGAACGTATTATAGCCGGAATTATTGATGGTAATCCCTGCGGATTGACCAACCAGCTGTCCAATATCATGGATCATCGTATTGGTAACCGTATTATGATGGCTGTATCCGTCCCCGTTTGCGTCTCCGGCTACCCCGGGATATCCGCCTTCAATATTCACACCGCCATGTCCGGTATATTCGATCAGGGAGTTATTGATATTTGTATACTGGTTCGCTAGATAGAGTTCGATCCCGAACATGCCCGCATTTTTAATATGCGAATTGCTGATCGTGATGTTACTCGTATTGGTCAACGTAATGACTCCAACCTGGAACTCCACTCTTTCGCTCTGCTCGGTGTATGACGGCTGTGTGCTTCCCGCCGCAGCCGGTGGATAATAACCTAATCCTGCACCAGCATCGCCCCAGTTCCACCCGTAGCTGTAGTAGTCCGAGAATTCCGTATCTTTAAATTCCAAGCCATTAAAAGTGATATGCGATACCATGCTTGTACGGGAGGCGCCTTTGATATCAATGATTTTCTGGACAGCAGGGATCACGATGTCCTGATTGTCAATGCTTCCTGAACCTGCTAGTGGATAGTAGTATAAATATCCCGTTTTTTTGTTGAAATAGTATTCACCGGGTTGATCCAAGAACCCCAGATTGCCCTGCAAGAAGTATCTTGCATTCGTACCGGTCTTATATTTGGGACGGTATGCCGCAGCATTATTCGGATTGGTTTTAAATTGAACCGTACGCGTAGAAGTATTAATACCAGCAATCGGGATGGTATCCGTCATCCAATCCCAATATCCGCCGTCCCACATATACACCTGTGCGTCTAAGTCGCTGCGTGTTTGCGCGTTCACTAATCCGGCTAAGGATACCGCATCAATATCGCCGGAGTTATAGATTAAGGTGCTGATTCCACCGCCGGCGGATCTCATATAATCCGTTTGAGAGGCAGGAAATCTAGGATCGACATTTAAATTCCTAGTTCTGGCCATGACAGCCCTGGTATCATTGACGTATAGTGTATTGAACTGAATCCCTGTGCCGACATAGGTTTTGTAGATGTTCCCAACGGCACTGACGGGCAAGTCTGTATCGACGCCTGTACGTGTTACCGGACTCCATGCAGAGGTTACCTTATTACCGCCAATGAATTTCGCCGTACCGAGGCCGTCCAAATTCGTGTAGACAACATTATATCCATTGGTGCCCGAATCTCTTTCATCAAAGGAAATCGTGTTGTTTACGTAATAAGTACCTGAAGCCACGTATACATAGATATCTCCAGTCATATTGCTGTTGATCGCCCTAACCACATCGCGGGATTTCGTAAGTGTAGCAAACGGCTGAGACTGTGTGCCCGGATTGGAGTCGCTGCCATTCGGGGCTACATAAAATGCCGTTTGAACGGCTGCATGGACCGTGGACGGAAAAACAGGTACTACCGTAGCAAAAAGCATGAAAAGACACATGACAAAGCTTGCTTTGTTGTACAGTTTGACATGGAATACCATGAGAAAAACCCTCCTATTCTTAAATCGTTTATAAATAAGGACCTTCTCCTTTTAGAAATAAGGCTACTTCTGCGCCAAAATATACTGTGCATCTCGCCGCAAATATTCCGCCGCTTCGCTTGAAATATGCTTCCAAATTTGCGCCTGCACTTCATGTACAAAGCTGTTCAAATTGTTGTTCTTCAATTTGGCCTGATTGCATTCCCACAAAAAATGAACCCCCTATCAAATGAATATTGTTCATGATAGGGGGCTATAATGTGCTCTCTTATTTACCGTTCGCTTTTCTCCATTCGTCAATTTGCTTCTGCTTTTCAGCAATAATGTCGTCAGCTCCGGCTTTTTTTAGTTTGTTTATAAATTCATCATAGTACTTGTCAGGTTCTACTGAACCGGAATTGAGCGTGTAGAGGTATTCCTTCAAGGTCGCGTCCACGTTGGCAATTTGGGTCTTCACAGGTTCCGAGTCGAAAACGAAGCCCATCACCGGGGATACCATAGCCGTTTTATCTGCTTCGTAAATGATGGCCAGCATCTTCTCCTGAGTTTCTACATTGGTATTTTGATCCCACAGCATTCTGCCGTACGACTGTCCAATTTCCCACTCGCTATAATTAAAATTGTACATGTCCGGAATCATTTCAACTTGTTTCTCGCCTATTTTCTTGTAATCCTTTCCTTCTTCGCCGAAAGCTATAAGATGGAACAATTCATCGTTGGTATTTATCAGTTCAATCAGTTCAACCGCCTTCTCCGGATGCTTTGAATTAGCCCCAACCGCGACTAGAGCGGTGGAAGGACCATTTGCAGATATGAATGGCTCGGTGAACCTTTTGGTGTAAGAGTATACCTTATCATCCACCGGCGCCATAGACATAAAACTTTGAGCCTCCAATTCAGGCATATCAACCAGGTCAGGATACGGGTTGGCGTACAATGCAGCAATCCGTTTAGCTTTCCTGTCCGGGACATAATCTTTCATCGTTGCGGCATCATTCTTGATGTATCCATTCACATACCAGTTTCTGAATGTCTTCAAATAACCCTTATATTCCTCCGTTTCATACTGGTTGAATACCTTGATGTCCTTATCGTTAATCCTGATCCATCCGGGAATTTTATTGTCGGCTACTGCATCCATACCATACATGATCGGCATATCTGCAAAGTTATCGGCTTGGTTGCTATATTCCCAAGGAATGATGCCAGGCTCTCCCTTTTTCACAGCATCCAGAAATGGGGTTAGATCTTCCCAATTCTTCATTGACTTCCAATCGAAATTATATTTGTCGGCAAAATCTTTTCTTAACTGTACACCTTTTGCTCCAGCCATTCCCCATACCTGATAGTTAATGGAACCGTAAATTTTTCCGTTTACTTTAACTCCATTCCAAATACTGTCGGGTACTCTTGATTTTGTCACCGGCGCGTACTGATCCAGCAGCTCAGTGATATCTTTATAGGCTCCTTTGGAGGCATTCTGGAAGTAGTTCAATTCTCCGAAGCTGCCGGTAAAGGCAAGGTCAAACGATTCTCCGGACGATATCATCAGATTTAATTTTTGCGGATACGCGCTCCAATCGGTAACGACAACTTTTAACGTAGCATTGATCTTTTCCTTAATAATCTTATTTGCAGCCTCCATAATTCGATCCATATCTTTCACCGGAGAGTTTGCGATGTAAAATGATAATTCTACAGGCTCTTCTTGCTTCGCCGGTTCATTCGTGGGTTTATCCGTGGGTTTATAAGTGGATTTATTCGTGGCTTCATTCGAAGGCGCTTCGGATTCGGATTTTGATCCACATCCGCTAAGCGTTAGAACCACAATGAACATGAATAAGATTGAAGTAGTTAAAAGTTTTTTCAATTTAAACATATTGACCTCCTTTATTCTCTTCAACAAGGATTTGTATGACCTATCCGTTTGCCTGAGCTTTAAGTTGAACATTTGTAAGGAAGTTATGAAGAAGATCCTAAGAGGTATATTTCAACGCCACCTTGACGTCTTATGGCAAGTTCCCGGTAAGCATCACCTCCATCATGGTAAAAGCTACAGTGTTTCTCATTGCTATTTTCACATTACTGCCCGGAAGAATAGTTGCCTACTGAAAAAAGTATATTTTCCTTCAATTAAGAAACCATTAAACTCTTTAAAAAGGATACTTTCCATGAAATTTATGTTTTTGGGTTCTAAGCTTTCACAGCTCCAAGTGTAAGACCCTTTACAAAATACCGCTGCAAAACCGGATACATTACAATAATGGGTCCAATCGAAAGGATACAGGCAGCCATTCTGGCGCTTTCTCCCGGAAGGATACCCACAGCCTTTTCAATAGATCTGGATGCACTGTCATTACTAAGCAAATACTGAATATTCGTTAATAAGGACTGGAGCAAATATTGGAGAGAATAAAGTTTGTTATTCTCGATGAAGAGCGCACTGGTAAACCAGTCATTCCAATAGGCGATGGCGATAAAGAGTCCGATCGTTGCAAGAACTGGAGTAGACAGCGGTAGTACAATCCGAAAAAAAGTATTAAACTCCCCTGAACCGTCGATTCTCGCTGCTTCCGTAATGGAGTCTGGCAGCGCCTTGAAGAAGTTGCGCATGATCATTACATGCACTGGGGACAGTAGCAATACGACGATCAAGACAAACAATGTATCCTTCAAATGGAGATATTTCGTGATCAATATGTAATATGGCGCTAATCCCCCATTAAACAAAATCGTAAAGAATACCAAAAAGGCGATCTGATTTCTGTACCTCACCTCTGGTCTTGAAATGGCATATGACAACATGGAGGTGATAAGCAAATGAAGAATCGTACCAACGACCGTTACAAGGATGGTTATCTTGTATGCATTCAGGATGGATGTAGAGCCGGAGAATGCATACCAATAGCCCGCGAGACTAAAGTCTTTTGGGAAAAGGTGATATCCCTCTGTGATAATCGATTTTTCATGAGTTAAAGAAACGGACAGCACCATCCATATCGGAATGAGGCACATTAAACTGTAAATAATGAAAATTATATTGACTACAAGCTTCGTGAATGTTCCCTTTCTTTTTACTAGAGACCCTTCCATATCCACACGCTCCTTCATCAGCAGTCTAGAACATTGCGCTCTCGGGATCATATTTTTTCACCAAATAATTACAGATAAGAACAAGGATCAACCCTACAACAGCCTGGTATAAGCCTACCGCTGAGGACATTCCGATATCATTCACGGTTCGTAATGCTCTAAACACATACGTATCGATGACGTCCGTCGTCGAGAATAATATCCCCGATTCCCGTGGCAACGTATAGAACGCACTCCAGTCACCAAGCCCGCCGTTGAAAATTTTCCCCAGCGACAGAAGCGTCAGAATAATCACTACAGGCATCAAGAGCGGAATAGTCACATACCATGCTTTCTGCCACTTGCTGGCGCCATCTATTTCGGCCGCTTCATAGTATTCAGGTGAAATCCCTGTTATTGCCGCAACATAAATCACTGAAGTATATCCCACTTGCTTAAGAAGGTAGGCTAGTGGCATAATAAATCGCCAGTATGAAGGTTCTCCATACCACTGAATCGCTTCAAGTCCTAGTGATTCACGAATTCTATTCACTAGCCCCTGATCCGTATTCAGTAAGGTATAAACAATATACTCTCCTACCACCCATGATAGAAAAAACGGCATGAGCATAATACTTTTGTACAATCCCGTACGAAGCTTACTTCCTGTTTCCTGCAAGAGGATGGAAAACACAATAGAAATGCTCGTAACCAATCCTAGAATGACCAAGTTGTAAAAGATCGTATTAAAGGTAACTCTCCAAGCAAGATCAGATTTGAAGAAAAATTCAAAGTTTTTAAATCCGATCCATTCACTTGCCAGTATTCCCGCTACGGGATTATAGTCCTTGAAAGCAATAATTACCCCGAACATCGGTAAGTAATTGAATATGAGAATAAAAAGCAGTCCTGGCAAAACCATGACATAAAATGGCCAGCGTTTTACTATCTCTTTAAAAAAAGTGAACCGAAACCGATGTTGAGGCTGTTTAAGCTTTCCCTTTACGACAGTTGTAGCTGGCATATTATTGTTCATAAACCTTCTCCTTCTTTCTAGAGTCACTCGAGCAACCTCATCATAGCCGTTTACTCGTTTGCTTCAAACCGAAAAAAACATCGTTTTCTTTAATTCCTTGTGGACATCGTTTTATTAAAAAATATACATTTCATTAAATTTTGGATATTTAAACAGATAGGGTTCAATATACTTATTTCAGAAAGGTAAGTGAGAGTGAACATCGAAATATAATGAAGGCAGCACCAAGGAGGGGAGTGAATATACTATGGGTGTGCCTATAAAAAGCTTTAAACAAACAAACTTGTACATCAAAATGCTGCTAACTTTTACTGCAACCGTTACGCTGCTCATTCTAGGGTTGTCAGCCCTCTTGTATCACAATTACGTAAGAGCCTCGTTGGCTAACGAGAGCCGAAAAGACACTTCCATACTGTATCAAATTAGCTACAGTATGAATTACATGGATAGCCTTGCTCAAAAATTCATGTCTTCGGCCATTGTCGGACCTCACGTTTCCAATCTTTTGTATAATCCGAACGGCGACAAGATGCTACTCAATAATGCTCTACGAAATTTGGACCAGCTTGTCGTTACGACGGATTACGTTCATTCGGTATACACGATTTCTATACCTTTAGATCGGATTACCTCCACAGAAAACGGTGGTTACTATTCGCTCAAACAATTTTACGATCAAGATGCAGTAAACTTACTTCGGAATTGGGATACCCAATCTTCAACCACAACACCGATCGCTCGTAAAATTCCAGGCCCTAATTCGTTAACCAGAGTTGGAAACGTTTACACGTATGTGCTTCCATACAAAACAAGTTTTGAAAAAAAACCGCGTGAAGCGGTTGTTGTTAACATTAAAGCTAATGTTCTACGGGAACTCATCGCTTCCTTAAACATCAAAACCTCCGTTACCGGAAACGATATTGTCGTGATCGACTCCAACGGAACGGTGATAAACCACGCTTCGGAAAATATGTTCCTACGGAATATTCGGGATGAGGAGGATGTCCGGACCGTTTTAGCTTCAGAACAGGCATCAGGCAGTTTTAAATCGAATATCGATGGACAATCCTACAATATTACTTACGTGTCCTCAGAAACACCAAAGTGGAAATTTATAAGCCGAACTTCATACAAATCCTTCATGTCACCATTAAATGCCGTCAAATCCTCGACCATATTCACAAGTTTGATCGTACTGCTATTAGGGTTATTATTTTCATATATCATGTCGAGATCTTTATATTCTCCGTTCAGAAGACTTATAGAGAACGTTCGACTTAAGAATGATGAATTGGAGCGTAAGCAGCGTGATCAACGTCAATCCCTAAAAAACACCTGGTTAAAAGAGTTAATCTTAGGCATTAAGGACGTCATCCTCAAGGAGTTAAAATCCCAAAAAGCGGAACTCGGCATCAACATAGATTTGAACGCTCCACTCCGGATGATTGTTTTCCGGATTGACCACTATCCATTATTCCTGGACCGTTATAATGAGAGAGAACGTACCCTGCTGAAATATGGAATCGCTAACATTATTCAAGCGATTACTTCAGCAAAATGCACAAGTGATGTCATTGATATGGATACAGATAAACTCGTGTTACTCTTACAATGTTCAGAATCGGATAATGAACAAGAACAAGGCATCATAGCGATGGTGCAAAGTATACAGCATTCCGTGTGTGAATATTTGCATTTCTCTCTTTCCGTTACGATCAGTGAGCCAATCGAATCCCGTGATCTTTTAAGCGAGACGTATTCTGACACGCTTACCCTTTCTTTATACCGTCTGACAGCCGGACATGGCAGCATCATTACCCCCGCCTACCGAGCAGGCATCAGTGGAAGTCCGCTGTCTTTCCCTGAAGCAAAGGCTAGACTGCTTCTGGATTCGTTAAAGCTTGGACATATTGAGAAAGCAACGAGATACTATTACGAGATTGTTGAAAGCTTGAAAGGTACACCTTATGAAACGATGCTCTCCTCATTTATGCATCTTATGTTTATGATCAGCAGCTCCTTCCACTCCGTTGCAGACAACAACAATCCCCGTATATCGGGTGTATTTCGTACGTTTTACTCCGAAATAGACTCTTTTGAGATTATCGAAGAAATCAACCAGACCTTTGAATCTTTATTTGCTGAAATCAGCTCGACTATAGATGTCATGAAGTACAACAAACGCAATAATATCACCAGTCGCATCAAGAAAATGATCGAAGAACAATATCAGGATAAGAATCTAAGCCTAAACATTATTGCCGATGAACTTCAAATGTCCAAGGTATATTTGGGAAGATTATTCAAAGAAGCAACAGGTAAATCGGTTGCTGAATATATTACGGACGTACGAATGACTAGGGTAAAAGAATTGCTGAACAAAAACAATCTAACGACCAAAGAGATTTTGGAGGAATGCGGTTGGGAAGATTTGAACTATTTTTATACATTGTTCAAGAAGTATTTCGGAGTGCCCCTCTCTCATTATAAAATTTCAATGAAAAACGATAGTGAACTAGGTTAAATCTGAATCCGATGGGGAAAGAAAAAGCCGAGCGAAAATCAGGAGTGGATACCTGGATTTCGCTCGGCTCAGCGGTAAACTTTAAGTGCTCAGCAAAATATTCTGTTATTGCAAAGTAGTGTTTTCTTGCCTCTTCTTCTGATTAGGGCAATATTTGTCTATACCAGATTGATAAACCCAATTAATTCATCTTAAGCATATATTTCTGTGACTAGCTTATCTGACATGAACCGATAGGTTACGATTTCTAGTAATGTCAGGACAAGAAGACAACAATTTTCAAACGAATCGTATTCATTCTCCATTTGCTAATCACAATATCACCTGCCAAAAAAATAATTTAACATAACAACCAAAGGAAATAACAGATGCCACCCAGTATCAACGAAATGCTCGAATTACCAGAGTAACTAATGAATCAGATTCTTTCTATACGACGGATTGTAATATGAAGTGCGACAGCTGCTAAGAGAATAAAAAAATAGCCCATGACTGATTCGTGTAGAATGAAGTTACCACACCACCCCTACACAAGGAGAATCAGAACATGAACTACACTCATTTTAGCATAATCGAACGTAGTCAGCTAGAAATCTTGCATCGTTTGGAATGGACCAACCGAGAGATTGGTAAAAAGCTTGGAAGACACCACT
>NZ_CAKMAB010000019.1:0-100097 GCF_924513355.1 Paenibacillus pseudetheri | reverse complement strand
CGACATGTAATTTTACTTTTAAAGAGGCTGGACTTCTTTTAGACATTAGAAAAACTCCCATCATTGTAGCAGTAGAAATTTTTGTTTTTTCTACTGTCTACTATGATGGGAGCATATCACTCCCCCATTTAACGTCTTTTATGAATTTAATATCAATATCAATGTTTTGCCCATCGTCATCCCTTGCAAATGCCTTGTAAGTTTCTTCGCGTTTCACCATTCCGGACTTATATTGTCTACGTTCTTTGACATCCCCAAACACGCCGACTACCTGATGCTTTTCACCTTAACCGAACAAAAATAATAACCCGGGAATGTCGCAAACCCGCGCCGTTACTGCATTTCGTTAACCTTGTTTTCGTTACATAATCTGATAATTACCAAAGGCGGGCCGGATGTGCGCTTTGATCTATACACGCCTGTACTATTAAGTGGAAAAGAAGTGCCGATGACCCCGGAAGTTCTTGAACGTTTCAGTGAAGCCAATGAGGAGTTCTCCAGCAGAGCACTGCGTGTACTTGCCTATGCTTACAAAACCGTGCCGGGTTATAGGGCATGTCATCTCGAAGCCAAGCAATAACCGTGCCAATTAGAGCTGCTGAACCGTACCAAATGGTAATGCCCTTCTGTATGGGTATCTTTGAATGATCAGCCCTCCTTCTTCTCCTGGTGTGCAGAAATAATTTCCGCCATCAAGTTGAACAAACGATCTGTAAAAATCGGACTTCGTTTCGACGTGACGATGTCCGTCAGAGATCGGTCATTTTGACGGAGGAAGGAGCGAAGAAGCGCCGTGAAATGGCTCCTGCGTGTAACCTCTAGATTCTCCGCTAATTGCGAAGGCAACTCTTCTCCATCGTTATCTTCAAGGTCTGCCAAAAAACGATAGCGCCCTATTGATAAACCGAATCTGGAGAAATGAATCTCCACGGCATGTCCAAGCTTGGCTCCTGCTGCCATTAGTCTAGACGCGACGAGTATAGCCTGTGCGTCTATGTCTAGGTTATAGCGATCAATCTGACGCTTGGATTGGTACAAGCGAGGGAATAGCGTTAATGTCATTTTTTACATTATTATTATTGTTCATATAATTATTTTGTGTTTACAGGCATAATACACTAGGATATGGGACGTGTCACGAGCGGGCGCAACGAAACGTATTGGACAATCATTCCGCAACATTAACGCGGTACTGTATTAAATGATTATGATATAAAAAAAAGCTGTCGAGACTTTCTTGACAGCCTTGCCGCGATTATCGCTGTTTCTATTTGTTGCGTGTTTGTTCTTCACTCCCACCAATGCTTCATTTCACTGAATCCAACGTCCCATAGTTTAGCGTTCCCGGAAACGATAATCGTAATTTCGTTCACCTTGTCATAAAATGGTATATCTAAAGGTTCTGCTCCATTATTATATTGTTCATTGTACTGATAATGAACTCTTTGGTTTCCATCTACCAATATAGTGAGTTCTCCCTTGGAATCTCCCTTGTCTGGAATGCCAAAATAAGAATAGAACGTCACATCTTTTTTGTTCCCCAAGATGTAGGTGTATGATTTGCTTTTATCCCCTTCACTGTTATACACGTTCATTTTGGGTTCTATTTTCTTGCCTGCTACGGTGAAACTTGGAAGATTTTCAGTCATAGGCATGGTTCCATTCATTTCTTTCACTTCGTGTAATGCTTGAATCGGGCTTTCTCTTTTCGCTACAACATAATTGATGGTTTCCGAGATCACGATTACTCCAACAAGAAGAATACCAATAGATACGGCTGAAGCAATAAGCTTTTTATAAGAAATTTTTGAAGAAAATCCAACTTTATAGGCGATAAATCCTATCGCTGCACCTAATGTATTGGATATAACATCATTTACATCAAAGCTGCCAAGATGAGTTAAAGCCTGCATCGTTTCCAGAACGAGAATCGTCAAGACAAACAAGGATATGAACTTCCCAAAACTGGAACGATACAACAGAGGAATTACTACTCCAAAAGGGATAAAGGCAGCAATGTTTCCAAAGTTGTATACCCATGAAAAAGTTAGTTTTGGAAATCGAAGCGGAACTCCTTCAGGAACAAGTATAAATGTGTATCCATAATCGCTGTTCCAATGATCTAATCTACTGAAAGCAAAAAACATAAAATATAATATCAACAGCGTGTACAAAATTGCTCCTACAAAGAGGGGCTTCCGTAATTTCACTTCCATAATATCTCCTTTAATAATTTATCGATGGGTTTAGTATATCTCCCCAAAATGACATTATAGTGACATTGAAGTGACATTTTAGTCACTTAAGCTTATTAAACGATTTGTTTGTAAAATAGAATCCGAATTCATGCCTTTATTTATCACACTCTGGACATGAATATCTCCATCTTTCTTGGTTTTATGCTGTGAGCCATCGAATGACCAATACAAATGCTACTCTCGCTAGCATTCTTTTCTTATAAAGCGTAATAGAACAATTTTAATCTATCTATTGGAAAATGGAAAAAATTCTTGGTCTCAAACGTATTCGGGACGTAATCTTGACAATGAGAAATGACAAGATTATATTCCGATAAAACCGCGATTATCGCGGATATTATTCGTACAACATTCTTGTTAACTTACATGCTTTTCTTAGAAAACGCCGGAAAGTTCTTTAGTATTTGCTGAAGTACTGATTACGCCTGTTTGGATATCGCTCCAAAATATTCTACAACTACCTCACGGAATTCCAGAGCAGCTCGCGAAATGCTCCGACTCCTGTGCCATAATAATTCTATCGCTCGTACCAATTCGTGATTCCAATAGGAATGGTTTAATTTTACCAAACTAAGGCTCGTGGCAATAGAATCATGTTATTGTCCTCTTACATGGATTTCTTCAACTTGTCCATGTGTGTATGACCTCATTGATTGAATGTTGTGTTTAACACTTTCATTTTGATATGGGCATTCGTATTTGTCATCCGACATTTGTATATATTGTTACACATTATACGCCCCTGTTTTTCTCGATAAAAATAATAAGTTGTCTGAAATAAAAAACCACCCGCTTTTAGTACGCAAGGTGGCTAGGTATAAACAATTTTTAATCTGATTTGATATTCTTACGTAAGTCGGACTATCATATCAAGTGTTTAGTGCTTGAAC
Source organism: Paenibacillus pseudetheri (assembly GCF_924513355.1). NCBI lineage: Bacteria > Bacillati > Bacillota > Bacilli > Caryophanales > Paenibacillaceae > Paenibacillus > Paenibacillus pseudetheri. The sequence continues at coordinate 96,949 of NZ_CAKMAB010000019.1, read as the reverse complement.
AGTCTGATTCAATCAGAAAAGCCATGATTATTTTAAATATTTCCCTGTGAAAGAATGTTTCGCTACTGTATTGCCCTTGTCCACGAGCCGGTTCATAATTTGCCACAGCCCCAGTGAATCATTGCTTCAAAGGTATAACCATGTTCCACGTATCGGAAGCGTCCTTAAAACCATCACTGCCGTTCGAGACGGCTGCGAACAAATGAGTCGGCTTGCCGTTCTGGAACAACAGGAACGGCCGCTCCAGATTGCCCAGCGTCTGCACCGTGCCGTCATCCCAACGCACCGTCCGGGAATAGCCTTGCGGCTGCCCATGCAAGCTCCATTTCAGCCCGTCCGGCGACTTGGCGTAGATGCCGCCGTATTTTTCTCCGCATAGATGCCCTTCCATATCTTTGGCGATCAAATTGTATCCTTCGTTTGTTTGCCAGATGAAAGGGTCTTCAATATGGAACGACTCTGGAGGAAACACCGGCTCGTCACTCAGCACCCGGTAAAGCCCCTCGTAGTGATCCGCATACGCAACGCCAATCGTCATGCCGCCATGAAGGTTGCCTTCGTAGTGACGTGCCTTGTAGATCAGCAGCACGGAACCGTCCTCCCGGACACACGGAGACGGATTGGAGGTCAGAAAACTATCGAATCGGCCGGGTCGTGTTGGCAATATCGGTTCGTCCGCTCTGCGCCACGGGCCCAAAACGCTGTCCGCTATAGCCAGACCTACCCGTTTGTTCGCCCGCGCCACTATGCATTGAGGATCGGTTAACCCGAAATTCCCGGGCGGCTCTGGATCGCTTAGCGGATGGGTCGAACCCGTATAATAAAGCAAATATTTGTTGTTGTGCTTGACGATATGGGGGTTATGCGTGCAGCGTCCATCCCAATACTCCGCTCCCCTCGCCGGAAGCGCCACCTCGCAGAATCGGTACGGTCCCTCGGGGGTATCCGAGTCTGCCCTGACAATCTCCGAAGCCGCCATCCAGCCGGGATGCATCGGCAGTGTTTTCGGCCAGCGCGAGGCAAACATATGGAATTTGCCATCCTCGCCTTGCACGACGGAACCGCACCATACCCAATAACCTTCCATACGGAAGCCGCCGCCACGCGGAGCTGGCAACATTGTGCTAGTATGCATGTACAGTCACCTCTTTTTTTCCCGCTGCTCCATAATTGCTGTGAATCATTGTCTCCCATCCTTCCAAATGAAGTGAATAACAGGAATGCTCCATACATCAATGGATCGACAAAGTCATGCCGGCGAACCAACCGCCGGCATGCTTGCACATATATTGATCCTAAGGCGTATTCAGCCCCACATCATCGCCCGCTAGCGGGCGATTCAGTAGAGGCGCGCCGGAATATTCGTCCGCCCCCACATCTGCTGTCGCCCGCATTTGACCGTCCATATCCGCCAGCACTAACGCATATGTCCCCACGGCTGCATCAATTGCCGGGCTGCTCGCGGACAGTTTCTGAATGCCGCTCACCGCAGTTAGCAGCGGATTGATATTTCGGATCTGCTCCGAGCTGCGCGATCTGTTGCTAATAGTGCTGCCAAACCCGATGTTGCCTTGGAATAGCGTATTCGTTGTCGCCGCCTCGTAATAAAGCGTGCCGGTGCTGTTGTAAACGATATTGTTCGCCACGACGGAATCCTGCGGAGCATACGCTTTGCCCGAGCCGATGACGATACCGGTTTTGCTGTTTACAATCGTATTGTTGACGATAAGCGCCCGGTAAACTTTCCATTGTTTGCGCAATTCTTCGCCCGTCGGACTTGGAGGGGAGCCTCCAGTACCGCCGTCGAAGTCGCCGTTAGGCAAGTAGATTGCTTCGCCAGTCAAATTCTCAAAGTAGTTGTTATAAATCTTATGGTCATTGCCGAACATCCGGATGCCTTCCTGATCCGACTCCACGCCGTCCCCGAGGAAGAAGTTGCCATATACGCTGTTGTTATGGCCATGCCGCAGCGTCAGGCTACCCTTGGACGTGCGGAATGTATTAAAGCGCACCGAATTGCTGCTGCTCTTGACTGATACGATTTCCGGCTCTCCATCGCAATTCTGAAATACATTGTATTGTATCGTATTATAGCCGTGGGAGAGCGTAAGACCCGACAAGCCGAGACGAATTGTCTCTTTGCCGTTAGCTACCCATGGGCCTACATCATGGAAATAGTTGTATTCGATAATATCGTATTGTGAAATTTGTCCTGAGCCGTCCTGTCCTTCGTAAGCGATCAGCGGTTCGGTGTCGCTCTTCAGTCCGAAGTCGTTCCGGTCGATGCGGTTATGATGGCTATTCGTGCCCCGCACTTGCAGCCACATCAGGCCGCTCCCCGAGCTTGGAAGCGCAAACGTATTACGGGTCAGTCGTACATGGTGCGAGCCTTCCAACACCACTGCGCCATTGCTTGTGTTCGTAAACTTTAATCCGTCTAGCACCACATGCGAGGAGTTCTCGACGCGGAAGCCTGATGCTCCCGAGATGATAGCCTGACCGCGATTTTTCGCTTTAATGACGATTGGCGCGTTGGCAGTGCCGTTTTTGTTCTGAACAGCAAACGGGCTTGTACGCGAATACGTACCGTTTGCCAACACAATCGTTTTACCCGCGGTAGCGGTTGCAAGCTCGGCAGCCAACTGCGTGGAAGTGCTAACTTCGACGACAGTCCCTTCGCTACCACTGCCGCTAGAATCGCTACCATAAATTTCGACCTCGGTAAAGCTGTTCCAGACATTCACCGAGTTGCCGTGACCAACAATACGAACGAAGCGGACGGGGGCAACATCGGCAAAATCAAACGTCTGCAAGCTATTGCTCAGACTGCTGACCGCTCCCGAAAGCACTGTACTGAAGTTGTAACCATCATATGAAGTCTGGATATCAAAAGCGAAGGTTCGCTCCGCCCCGTTGGTGAAGGCGATCTTCACGTATTCCACCCGCTTGCTCGATCCAAGGTCGTATTGGACCCACTCCCCCTCGCCACTCGCAGACCAGCGTGTGTTAAGATCGCCGTCGATTGTATACGCGACGATATTGCCGTCATCTCCGCTGGCCATAAGTTGTGGCACGGTAATCGCCAACTTGCTTGCGTCTGGCGGAGATCCGCTCGCGGTACCGTAGAGTTCAACTTCAGAATAGCTGTTCCACAGGTTGGAGGAATTGCCGTGCCCAACGATCCTGACATAGCGGGTAGAATCGACATCCGGAAAATCGAACGTTTGCAGACCTTCCACAAGGCTGCTCACAACTCCGCTGCTGACGGTCGTAAAGGTGGAACCGTCCGTAGACGTCAAAATATCAAAAGTAGAAGTGCGGCTTGACCCATTCAGAAATGCAATTTTGATAAAAGACACTTTGCGATTTACACCCAAATCGTACTGGATCCATTGCACGTCGCCATTCGCCGACCACCGTGTTAAGAAATCGCCGTCCACCGTGTTAGCTGGAACGTTGCCGTCATCTCCGCTTGCCGTCACGTCGGAGCTGCCAATTGTGAACTTCGTATCAGCCGCCCTCGCCGTTCCTGGCATTAACGCAACCAGCATACAGATCAAAATAATGCACGTCATACTTTTGGTTCCCATAATTCATTTTCATCCTTTCCATTATGAAATGATGGTCATTGAATCATTCCTTCGTTCCGTCCGGCACCTCCTCTCAAGAATACGAAAACCGGGAGGAGCTTACTGTCCTCCCGGCTTCGTGATTACGGCCTTTGATCCCGCTTAAAAAACATGCTGGCTCCAGCCTTTGCTCTTCGCCAAAGCCTCAATATAATAGTAATCGCCGTAAATCAGCGATACGTTGATGTTGGTATTGACTGGCTTATGACCGGTTGCGCCGAGCAGGATGCCTTCATACTCCGGCTTGTCGAGCGCACTGTAGTTGTTCGACAGCGAGCGAAGAATGCGCGTGGCCGCGCGCTGATATAAAGCGGCTTCCTCAGGAGCCACCTGCGACGCGATATCGATCAAGCCAGATGCTGCGCAGCTCGCCGCCGAAGTGTCGCGCGGCTCGTCCGTCAAGTCGGTCGCCGCACGGAAATCCCAATGCGGCACATCGTCTTCCGCCAACGCGCTGATGAAATAATGCGCCACCCCCTTCGCCGCATTCAAGTAACGCGCTTCTCCCGTATAGCGGTAAGCGCAGCTCATCCCGTAGAGCGCCCAAGCTTGGCCCCGCGACCAGGACGATTGCGGCGCGAAGCCCTGTCCGCCGTCATAACGCTCCACTTCGCCCGTCTCCGGATCGAAGATAACGATATGATGCACCGAGCCGTCGCCTCGGATGAATGAGCGAAGCACCATGTCTGCATGGGCGACCGCAATATGCTTGAAGCGCGGATCACCGCTTTCTTCACTCGCCCAGAACAGAAGCGGCAAATTCATCATCGAATCGATGATCGACCAACCCGTCTGGTTGCGGGGCCAAGCTCGAATGAACTGTCCTGCCGGGTTGTACCTGCCTGCCAGATAGTTGGCGGCGAACAGCCCGCGCCGCCGAGCGTCCGGGTCGCCGGTCAGCTTGTAGCGGATAACCGATGTTGGCAGGAACTGAAAGCCAACATCGTGGTGGAAATGGTTGTCCCGCAAGTAACATTGCTCCATGCGTTCATCCCAAGGCTCCGCCTCGTCCCGATAACGTTGCTCGCCGGTCATATCGTACAGAATCCACAGAATGCCCGGCCAGAAGCCTGAAATCCACTGATCCACTTTGATCTGGTCATATTTGCCCGCCGCCGAAACATGCGGCGCTTCTGTCCAGCCCGCTTCGATCATATGATCAACTTTAATCTTCACTTTATCCCACCAAGCCGTCAGCTCGGATGGCTTCAATTTCACATTTTCATTGCTCATCTCTGAATTCCACCCCTTCTCCTAACCTTTAATGGCACCGATCAAGGCGCCTTTCACGAAATATTTTTGTAATAGCGGATAGACCAGAAAAATCGGAAGGGTCGCTACCATAATCGTGGCGTATTTCAATGTCTCGCCCAATATGATGATCTCATCCTGGGAGGCTCCTTCCGCCATGGAGGTTGCCTCGCCAATAATCAAAATTTCTCGCAGGATCAACTGCAACGGATACAGCGACCGATCCTGAAGGAAGATCATGGCGTTAAACCAGGAGTTCCAGTGGCTTACTCCGTAATATAGGCCTACCACTGCAAGCACGGGCTTGCATAGCGGCAGGAAGATGCGGAACAGAATGCCAAAGTCGTTGGCGCCGTCGATCTTGGCCGACTCTTCCAGCGCATCCGGCACTGCCTCGAACGATGTTCGCATGATAATGAGGTTAAATGCGCTTATTGCGGTAGGCAGGATCAGCGCCCATAGTGTGTCCGTAATGCCCAACCCTCTGACCAGCAAGTAGAACGGAATTAATCCACCGCTGAAAAACATGGTAAACACGATAAACAACGTAAACTGCTTGCGATATTGCAACGTTTTTCTGGACAAGGCGTATGCGGCAAAGGAAGTAAGCAGCAAATTGAGAGCCACGCCTACAATGACAATAAATAACGTATTGCGGTAGCCGAGCAGGATCATCGGGTTGCTGAATACCGCCTCATAGGTTTCAAGCGAGAAGCCCAGCGGCTTCCAAAGAATGCCCTTATGCGCTATCATCAGCGCTGGTTCGCTGAATGAAGCAAATGCCACGTATAGAATTGGGTACATTGTTACAATCATGAGTGCTGACAAAAACAGCGTATTGCAAACCCGGAATATATGTTCACCCAAGCTTACTCGCATGCGAACCCTCCTCTACCACAAACCCGTATTGTTCAACTTCCGGCTTATCCAGTTGGAGCCGATAACAAGCGCGAAGTTAATCACGGAGTTGAACAATCCGACAGCGGAGCTGAAACTGAATTGAAAATCTTGAAGCCCGATCCGGTACACATACGAGGAAATGACATCCGCTGTCACATAAGTGGTCGGGTTGTACAACAGAATAATTTTCTCGAAGCCAACGCTCATAATTCGGCCAATGTTCAGGATGAGCAATATAACGAAAACGGGAAGCAGACCGGGTAGAGTAATATGAAGCATCTGCTTCCAGCGCCCACCTCCGTCGATCTTGCAAGCTTCATATTGCTCGAGATCGATCGCAGACAGAGCGGCCAAATAAATAATGGTACCCCAGCCTATATGCTGCCATATATTCGACGAAACGAAGATTGTCCGGAAAAAAGACGGCTCCAGCAGCATCGTAACCCGCTCACCGCCGAAAAATGCGATAATATCGTTGATGACGCCTTCACTGCTCGTAAAATCCTTGATCATGCCGCAAATAATGACAAGCGAAATAAAATGCGGCAAATAAGTAATCGTCTGAACCGAACGCTTGAACAGCGCATTTTTCACCTCGTTAAGCAACAAGGCGAGAATAAGCGGGGCGGGAAAACCGAAAATGAGATCGTACAAGCTAATCATCAGAGTGTTTTTAAACACCCGCCAAAAATACATCCCGCCAAAAAAGTCTTTGAAATGCTCAAGTCCTACCCACGCGCTGCCCCCAATTCCAAGCCGGGGGTTAAAATCCTTGAAGGCAATAATCGAACCGTACATCGGGAAATAATGAAAAATAATGAAATATAACAAAACAGGAGTAAGCATCATGTACAAATACTTGTTCTTAACCATGTCTTTCGCAATATTAAGCGGCAGACGACCGACATGCGTGACTTTGCTGCGTCCCAGCTTCAATTGAGCCATCTCCTACTCCTCCTATCCACATCCAGCATTATCGGCAGGGGATGGCTGCACCATTCCCTTGCCCCACGGCAGCCTGCAGCCAGCCGTGGGACGATACATGGAGTTATCTGTTGTTGTAGCGATCCAAGGCGCCTTGATAGATGTCGATTACATCGCGAATCCCCATATCTTCCAGCTGCTTCACAAAGCTGTCGAACTTATCGAGCGGCTCGTTGCCCATTACAAATTTGATGAACATTTCTTCCAGATACGTGTTGATTGCCGTCATCGTTTGCGCTACCTTTTTGCTCTCATCTACAGTAGGCGTAATGAACGCGGGCAAAATATGTTTCGCCGCATCGGTGTCCGACCAAATCTGGACTGCCTCGTCCTGTTGTGGGAACGTGTTGGTTGTTTTTTGCTCATGCATCGGAAATGGACCGTTCGGAACCGTATACTGCGCCAACATCTGCTGTGAAGTGTACTTATCGTTTTTTACGATCATATCGGTAAATTTCGGAACGCCATTGTCCATCGTGTAGCTTTCGCCTTCAACGCCGAAGTTGTACATCATGGTTCCTTGCTCGCTAAATGCGAAGTCCAGCCATTTTACGATCGTTTCCAGGTCTTTCGCCGATGTCGTCACGGCCGCGCTTGCTTTCGGGTTATATTTGAAATCGCGTTGTCCGGTGAACGGTTTTTCGCCTGCTTTCAATACCGGATAAGGAGCCGCTACAAGATCAAAGGCCGGATTTTGGGCTTTGCCGGACTCCAGCCATTTGCCCATGCCGCCGCCCAGCAGGAAAACAGTCGCGCCGGACTCGCCGTTCAGAAGCCGCTTATCCAGCGTGTCGCGCTCGACGATCGGGAAGTCTTTATCAATCAGCCCTTCGGAATACCACTGGCGGAACAACGTCATAACATCCTTGTATTGTGGATCTAACGGGCCGTATTTCACTTTGCCTTGGTCGTCAATATAGAAGCCATGCGACGTTTTGTATGCGCCGAAGAACGCGTCCTGCAAATTCATTTTGTTCGCGTATAGAGCCGTCAGCGGTGCTACGGCGCCTTTTTTCTCTTTGAACGCCGTCAGAACCTTATGCCAATCGTCTACCGTTACAGGCAATTGCAGCCCTAGCTCATCCAACCAATCTTTGCGCAGCATGGGTCCGCGGAAGACTAATCCTTCCTCGTTACGCACCATCGGGAAGACGTAATATTGTCCACTGTCGGTTTTTACCATTTTATCTAGCTCTGGATTAGCTTCCAGCATCTTCTTCAGGTTAGGCGCATATTGGTCGATCAAATCGTTTAGTGGTACGATAACCCCGTCTGAAATCGCCTTCTCCGGTCCACCCGGATAAATACTCCAGTCGTACTCCAGCACATCCGGCAGCTTGCTGGAAGCCAGTAACAAATTAAACTGCTCTTCAGCTTGACCTTCGGACGGGTGGATGTAGTTCACTTTCACGCCGGTAGCTTCTGCAATCGCCTTCCCGATCGGCGCTTCCGCCAGATTCGTTGTAAATGTAATCAGGTTTCCGTTGATTGGAGCCCAGTATGAGAAAGTATCTTTCGTATCCAGCGGATACGCCGGCATATCCGATCCCTCGTTGCCTTTGCTTACGCCATCGCCGCCCTTATTGCTGACGGCGCTTTGAGTCGGCGCTGTCTTATCCTTGTTTCCGGAGCCCCCATTACTGGAGCATGCGGTTAACAACAAAGAAAGTACCATTGCGATCCCCAGTGTGAGCTGCAGCCTTTTATGAGTCTTGTCGTTGCGATTTTTCGCCATTGTGCCCTCCGTTCTTTTCGTCTCGAATAAGTTGGTTTGAATACGCTTTCAACATAACGTTAATCCGGTGCTGCAAGCCATCATTAAAACCTAAAATATACTGCAATTTCTCAAAAATGAGGGTAACAAAACCGCATGTTTGCCACTTTTTCTTGAAAAGAAAAGCCCTAGAGCTACTTGACTTCCCTGTAGCGCCCGGGCGTTATCCCTTCAAATTTTTTGAATATGCGGTGGAAGGTATTCACATCGTTGTAACCAACCTTCAGCGATATTTCGCTGATCGTATATTTCCCGCCGATAAGCAGCAATTTGGCCTGCACCAGCCGCGTCTTGTTAATATAATCGAGCAGAGATTCGCCTGCAAGATCCCTGAACAGTTTGGAAACATACGACGGCGTCATGGAGAAGGCTTCCCCGATCATCGAAATGTTCAGGTTCTCGTCCTGGTAATACTCGTTGACATATTTCATGACCTTATCGATTAGCGGATTGCTGCAGTATTCGCGGTTATTATTAACGTAGCCGCACAGAAGCTCTAGCATATCGTAAAGCTGGCTGCGCATCTCCCCTACCGTCTGGCATTGCATCAGGCGTTCGATGGCGCGCACTCCGTCAGGCATATCCGGCTTGCCCGCGATGCGGATTTCGCCGATTACTTTTTGCAGCGTAGCCATTAGATCGAACATGAGACATTTGGCTGTATAAAAAGGAAACGGCTCCGTCGTCACATTTTTCTGAATGATCTCCCCGACGAACGCTTTCGCCTTATCGAGCTGCCCTTCGCGAACCATAGCGATCAATTGCTGCTCGGCCTTGAGCGGATAAAAATAACCACCTGAAGCAGCCCCTAGGTTGTCGTTGCCGCTCAGGTCCCCATAATGAATAATGCCCCCGCTGCCTGCAATGATACGGTATTCCATCGCCTCGATCGCTTCCTGGAACGCCTGGAAGATGCCATATTCGCCCTCCTGTTGCGCGCTGATGGCAGCAGTCAACTGGACATGGGCATGATTGGAGATGAACGACATCGTTTCTTCCGCGATATGCCCCAGCTCCCCCCGCTGCTCCGCCGGCGATGCAAGCTGATGGTTAACGATGCAGGCGAGCAACTCCTGGTCCAGCTCTACCGTATAGGCGTTTACTGACTTTCGCGCGACCTCCTCGACCACGTTGGCGATCAGGAAGTGCAGCAACCGCTTGTTATGGACCTGATCCTCATCCTTCCGATGGAACTTGCCGAAATGCTCGATACGCAGCAAAATAACAGAAAATCCGCTCAGCGGGAAACGCAGATCATAGGCTGAGAACGATTCGTGCAACGGGATATGGCTGTCGAGTTGCCCCTTCAGCAGCCGCTGCAAAAAGTGCGATCTGAGTGTATTGTTATGCTGATTCAGCTTGTAATGAAGCGCCTCCTTCTCATGGAAGGTGCTGCTCAGCGCATGCTCCAGAAAGGAGTATTCATTGGAGCCGCGATCAAACGTAAACCCCGCCTTGAACGACAAGCTCTGGATCAGCGCATGGATCGGCAGGTAGTTCCGCTTGAGGAGCCAATACGTCACGCCACTGCCAACAATAAGGCAAAGCAAGATGCTGGCGATCGTCAATTGCTCTACCACGTTCATCTTCTGGTGATATACGTTCGCCGGCAGCGTCATCACATATTTCCATCCCGTAATGGATGAGGTTGTGTAGGATGCTACAAGCCGGCGACCGGCAGTCTCGATCTCAAGTTGTCCCGATTCTTCCGACATATCGCCGTATAGTAGAGCAGGTTCCGACAGCGACTCACCCGTAGACGCAATGAACCGGTTGTCTTCATCCAGAATAAAGATCGTACCTTTCTCAGGCACCGAAGCTTGCTCCAGCAACTTGCTGCGGTCAATCATGAACAGCAAGACAGCTCCAGGTTGATTCATGATTGTTGAGTTCACATTTTGGGCATACATGACCGTAGGCCGCCACTCATTCTCTTCAGACACAACAACGGAGTGGTAGCCTTTAATGTACCATTGGTCAAAATATTCTCGTAACGACTGGAACGGCATATGCTCTTCAAGACGAATATGGTCGTATAACGTTTCGATGTTCATACGGTTGTTGCGGGCGATGACCGTATCGCTATTTTTGTAGTAAATATAAATGCCTTCAAGAAAATCGTTAGCGATTTCGTATACGCGCAAATCATTAGCGATTTGGTATATATCGTAGTGGTCCGAATCAGACAGATTGGTATCGGCCGAAATAAATGCTGCGATTCGCCTGTTGAGGCTCACCTCGAGGCTTAGATTCTCGATTCCTTTGAACTGGCTATCTATGGCTTGCTCCATCTGAAGAAGAATAGATTGGTTGGCACGGTTAATTTCAGCCTTTACAACGTTCAGCGTCGCGCCGTATATGACGCCGCTGATCAGAATGGGCACGAGCAGCACCGAGACGTAGGAAAGCATCCAGGTCATATATACGCTGCGATTTTTATGCCGGAGCTGCTTCAGATAGATTGTCCACCGGTTTCGAGTTTGGGCCATAGGTTCTCCTCCATGTTAGCTTTAGTCGGAGTCGGGACCGACGTCAATTCTTGTCAGAATAGCCGGACAACGAATATCCGCGACATCCGCTTTATGATTGTTAATACAAACCGCCGGAGACGGCCGGTATTCATAGATGGCCGGCTGCTCCTTGCCGCATATTCGATTGTAAGCGATTACACATTGCTCCGGCGCATAAGGAATCCGCTTGCCGAGCGTAATGCCGTGACGACAATTGACAATCGTATTATTCACTACACTGGCGCGATAGACGCGCCAATGTTTCCTCAGTTCCTCCTGCGTCGGCGCCTCGGGATAGCCGTCCGATCCGCCATCGTAGTTGCCTCCGTCAATGAGCAGCGCATCCAACGTCAAGTTTTCCATATAGTTATCAAAAATGTGGTGGTCGTTGCCGTAAATGCGAAATCCACCCATTTCTTCCTTCACGCCATCGCCGATAAATACATTATTATGAAAGCGATTTCCATGTCCGTGACGCGCTGTCACTTGGCCGGCGGAGTTAAGGAACGTGTTGTACCGAACTGTATTATAGCAGCTTTTTACCGAAATAATCTCGGGCTCTCCGTCGCAATTTTCAAACAGGTTGTGTTGAATTGTGATATAGCCGTTCGAGAGAGAGATGCCGGACAGGCCGAGCCGGATCGCTTCAAGTCCATTGACGAAACGCGGGCCTATATGATGAAAATAATTATATTCAATGACATCATGCTGCGAGATTTGTTCACCGTCGCCATCAAAAATAACGAGCGGTCCGAGGTCGGCCTTTGGCCCGAACTCGTTGCGTTCTATCCGGTTCCAGCCGCTGCCGCTTCCCATCACAGACAGCAGGCTATACTCCGCCCCAATCTGTCGCGGCTCAAATCTATTCCGCGCAATCCTCACATGCCGCGAACCGTCTAGAATGATAGATTCGCGCTGCTCGACCTGGAAATGCAGCCCCCATACCTCTACATAAGCAGAGTTCAAGATGCGTATACTTGATTCTCCAGCGATCGTCGCTTTTCCTTTATTTACAGCGCGAATGCTTAATATTGTGGTGTCCGACCCTACTTTGTCTTCAATAATGTAGTCTTCATTCCGTTCGTAAACACCGTCTGCCAACAAGATCGAAGAACCAGGTTCTGCCCGGCCAATGGCTGCCGCCAACTCGTCGCTATTCGATACCCAATAAATAGTAGTCATTTTCCCACCTGCTTCCTATAGAATAGGCGGATATGATCCGCAGCCTCTGCAGGATCATATCCGCAACTTCACAACTTCTATTATGAAAGATACGTTTCCCATGCCATAGTGTAAAAAAATGAAGCAATCATAAAAATGTAAACTGAGGCGCAAAATGAGCGGGAATTATCGCCTTGCAAGCTGTAAATCGCAACCTGCCGGTGTACAATAAATGAGAAAGGACGTATCCCGACACCAAATCGTGGATACGTCCCAATGTTGTTGCCTGCTCTCCCGCCGCTTACCCGAAAAAGAAGTACGCAACCTTCATCTCTTCTTCTTTCAACCGCAACTTTTGTGTCGCTTCGAGCAAAGGCGTGCGGTCATAGACAAGACTTTTCATCGCTATTTTGCCATCGGTAATCGTGAAATAGTGCGCTTCTTTCGACGGATCGTCGCGACGACGGTAGGACACGCTTCCCGGGTTCAGCCACAGACTGTCGTCACTCAAATAATGAATGCATCTGCGATGTGTATGTCCGAAAATAATGCGGCGATCTTCTTCGGTCCCATTTGTCCTCTCGTTGCGTTCCGCCCAGAAAGCATCGTACTTGGGCAAGCTATCAATCGTCAAATAGTTTTCGTACAGATGCTGCATTGTATAGCTATAGCCGTCCATCTCGAATGTGCGGTAGACCGGAATGCTTTCGAGGAAGGAAATTTCCGCTTCGCCGAGCAGCCTTGCATTGTAATGCGCCCACTTGATCTCATCCTCCGCCACATCATGACCGCTATTGCCGTTTCGGTACAGGTCGATAATAATGTCGTCATGGTTGCCGCGAACACAATTCGCATCGTTCTTATGCACCCATTCGATAACTTCCCGCGGGAAAGGCCCGTAGTCTACAAGATCTCCCGCGCAATAAATCACGTCACAGTCGGATTCTGCCTTGTGGATCGATTCCAGCGTTTTGACGTTGCTGTGAATATCCGAAATAATTAGAGCTTTCATAATCGATTCAACTCCCTAAGATTCAACATTCTCAGCAGTACCGTCACCACATCCGCCCACGTAGCTGTATCGCCTGCATGAAATGGTCCCGCACCCGCACCTCAATGATTCCCGCGGCAGACGCCAAGGATACAGCCTGCCTTTCCCAGTCGGGGGTGTCTGTGCTGTCCGCAAACCACTGCGGCGCAGCGACGCCGTCCACAACATTGGCCGGGATATAATTGGTGGCTGGTTGTGACGAAATGGCCGTAACAGAACCTGCGTATAACCCTATTTGATCATTCCCGTCAATCGTTAGCCTTCGGACAATATTCAGGCTGTAGACATTGCGTATCAGGCTTCGTTTTTTAATTTCATGTTCAACCGGTTCACCCCCAGCAAACACTCCGACATTTCGGATTTAAGTGTTCTCCCATATGTTGAGCACACTCTCCCTCCTTTATATAAAAAGATGGAACCTTGATAAATCGTCAAAAGCTAAAATCGCCCTCAAATATTCCAACTTCTTATCTACAATTTTTGGAATGGACATCAAATCTTAAAAAGTCACTCATATGATCGGTATGTTTGGATGAACAGCCGCTGCCACACTTAATAAATCTGACCTCCTTGTCATGGACACTTCGTACCGGAAGCACAGTGCAGGCTGTAAAATCGACACCTAGACTGATCACTTGACTAGGGTCTATGTTGGCTTTTTGCGGTAATTTCCCTGTAATGACTCCATGCTCGTTTAAGTTCTTATTCAAAAACACCTTTAACAGCTTCGTTCATCGCATTTTCTTTAGGAACGGTGATACTACTCATAATAAATTTTTCGATTGCCATGAATAGCGAAACGATAGATATCATATGTACAAATTTGATCATGGATTTCAGTTTGATTTGTCAAACGTTTTTTGAGAAATCAGCCACATTTTAAAATGTTTTTTCCTGTTCGAAATAGGGTTGCCAAAAAAATCCCCCTACGAAAATATGAGCTTTAGTCATAATTATGTGTTCGAGCTCCCACATCCGTTGCTAAATTTCATTCAAATTACTCTCACTTCATCTACCTGAATGATCTGGTTAAATAAAAATTTTTATACAACCCCTTGACCTTAGGCCTGACCTAAGGTGTATCGTTGAGGTATTCCAAGCGTTAGGAGTGAGTTTTTATGAAGAGTGAAATTACGATTAGTGAATTAGCCAACGTTATGAACGTCTCTGTTCATCAAATTCGTTATTTTGAAGAGAAGGGAGTTCTTGAGCCCGCTTATACAGATAACAATCAATATAGAATGTACGGCATCGATCAAATATATCAGTTATCACATATTCTATTGCTTCGCAAGCTGGGAGTGTCTGTTCAATCCATAAAAGATTGTATGACCTCCTATTCTGCAGATCAATATCGACAGCTTCTTCATCATTCCTTGCGGGAAGTAGATGCGGAGCTGATACGGCTCAAAGAGCTTCAACAGTTCATCAAAAAAGTTTTGCAGGAACAGCAAAACTTTAATTCGCAGTCCAACCACTATCAAATAAAGTGGCGTGACACTACCTATTTTGCACGTTGGATTGAAATGGACTCACACACTAAGCCTAATGCCAAACTGTTGGCTGAACAAGCGAAGCATGTTCCGAATTTGTTCGAATCGGACATTCATTATATATACGATGATTCGAGCATAACTATCTTATGCCTGGAAACTCAAACTCATTGGCCTGGTGACATTTGTTTGCCTGAGGGAAATTACCTTTCGATACAGTCCCTCGTTAATGATGAAGAAGAGCTTGAACAAATGATTGAACAGTTGTACGACTATGCTGCTGCGCAATCATATACCCTAGCGGGACCCCTTTTCCTTATTGAAAGATCCTATTTATCATTATTTAGCAAGAACGAGTTGCATTACGAGTTACAAATCTTGATCGAATCGTCTGCTAATTCCGAAAAGGGAAATCGAACATGACGATAGCGCCAATAACAATCGAACCAATGCAGGCCAAGTACAATCCCCAGGTCAGCCGATTGCTTGTTCACGGGTTTCGCGGAAAATTCCAAACCCTGACGAGCATGAATGATGACGATCTCGCTCTTTTTTTCGAAAAGCTGTTTGAACATTTCCCCACCGAACCGGCAGGTCAAAGAATGGCCGCCTTGCAGGATGGAGAAGTGATCGGTACGATTTCTATCAAATGGAAGCCCGAATATGATATGAAGCAAAAGCAAAAACTTCCTTCGTGGAAAAGCTTCAATAGGTTAGGAAAATGGAACCTGGTTAAAATGTTGATCGGATTATCTTTATTAGATCATAAACCACAGGCTGGAGAATGTTATATTGCTGACATTGTTGTCCATCCGGACCATCGAAGCAAGGGGGTCGGAAAGTTATTATTACAGTGGGCGCAGCAGTTTGTGCAAACGGAGCCACACCTAGATGTGCTGAGCTTACACGTCGTAGGTAGTAACCCACGTGCCAAGCATCTATACGAGCTTCTGACATTCCAGACTCATTTACAAAACAATAGCTTAGTGCGTCATTTGCTATTCAATGAATCGAAGTGGGATTATATGTTGATGAAGTTGAAATAAAGCGAATCTTTCAGAGGAGAAATATGATGAAAAAGAAAATTACCATTTCTATATTGATTATCGTCATGCTATTTGGCGGTGCAGGACTTTATATTTTGAAACAACACAGCTTTGATATGGTTGAGCAAGCTGTTCAAATCCAGACGCCCCAAGGTAAATTGACCGGTACATTTGTACTTCCTAAAAACTATACGGACAAACTGGGATTAGTATTGTTTATTCATGGTGACGGACCCGTTGATGCCTCCCTCGATGAGGGCTATAAGCCGCTATGGGAGCGGTTAGCTTCCGCTGGTTACGCTTCCTTGTCGCTGAACAAGCGTGGCATTAACGGCTCTGAAGGAAATTGGCTGGATCAAAGTATCGATGATCGCGTGGAAGAAGCGCGTCAGGCTATCGCCTGGGCAAAAACACAGCCGATGATTGACGCAACAAAAATAGGAACGTGGGGTGCAAGTCAAGCAGGATGGGTTATTCCAAAACTGGCCGGTAAAGAACCGCTTGCTTTTAGTATACTTGTAGCACCTGCCATTAACTGGTCGAGTCAAGGGGAGTACAACACTCGTATGCAAATGCAACACGATGGTTATGCAGAAGCTGACATTGAACAAACAGTGGCAAAGAACATGGAAGTACGGAAACTTTTAAGGGAAAATGCGTCTTATGTCGAATACTTGCAGCTAGTTGGCAAAAAAGATGCGATGTCAAAAGAGCGTTGGGCTTTTGTCAGCAAAAACTTTTTGTCAGATGCAACCGATGATCTTCGCCTTTTCCGCTCCCCTGTGTTGCTGCTATTAGGTGACAAAGATATAAATGTAGATTCGAAAGAGACGGAGCAAGTATATCGCGGCATCGTACCGCCCGAATTATTGACGGTAACCGTCTTCCATGACACGGAACATAGGATGATAAGTACGAAAACGGCGGATTCAGATTTTCGAGCTTTGATGATAAGTATATTCGCGCCCCGGCAAATTACGGTGCCAGGATATTTGGATGAAATGGAAACGTTTCTTAAAAATCCGCAATCAAAGTAACATACTTAGTGAAGTAGCGTTTTGAACATTACATTTCAATACAGTTCCTAATTTATGAATATAAGGTAATGAGTGGGAAAGTAACTGCTTTTATCGCGGATAGCACTTCATTAGAATAGAGCTAAAATCATGGGATATCAAGCACTGTGATTGGTTTAGGGTTCATCATTGGTCCCGTGCTTGGCGGGTTTATAGACGAATTGGGCATACGTGCCCCATTCTTTTTCGCAGAAGCCTATGCCCTGGCCGCTGCTTTCATTTGCAAGAGCCTATATCTAAAGAACAACTTGCGAAAAACAGAAAATGGAAATCAAAAACAAGCGTTTTCTCAGAGGTAACCAAACCAATTTAACTTTATCAGCCATTTGATTATCAATTACACAGTCTTTAAACATTTTCATTTTAAAAAATAACCGAACTGTATATCAAGTGGAATGAAGACAGGCAATCGACTTTATTTTTTTTCATCTCACCCACCATGCATTCATGAAGTTTCATTAGAAATTGTTCGATTTGCTCCACAAGCTCCCCTTCCTCCTTTGTGACATTCATGGAGTTCGAACAACCACAAAGAAGCCATTCCCTCAAGGGTATGGCTTCTTTATGGTGTAGGTAGGAGTGAACTTCGCGCACATTCAGGACAACGCACTCGCTTCTGTTCGAGCTCTGAAGTTGAGTTGATGTCGAATCTGAATTCGGGCATATTCATCGCTTAGTAATAGCGAGACGGCTTGCTCGCCAATTGCAGTCTGATGATAATCCACACTTGGGAAACCTAATATTTCACTTAAAGGCGTATTCTCCTCGCCAATAATCTCGAAATCTTGCGGGTAACTGTAGCCGTGGGTCTGGGCGGAAGCTATAATTCCTGCAGCGACTTCATCGCCATTTGTAAAAATCGCATCCGGAACGATCGAATTTCGAAACATGAGGTCGCCAACTCTTTTTCCATCTTGATAGTCGAAGCACTGGTCGAAGAACTGATTTTCATACGCTTCGGTGATGGTTTCTTGAAACGCCTGAATACGTAATCGCGTACTAGGACTCGATTGAAAATCTCTTCCTGATGTGAAATGTATACGATTATAGCCTTTGTTCTTCAAATAAGTGAAGACTTCGATATACGCTGCGAATCGATCTGGGAACACAGACGGGACAAGCTCGACGGGGCAAGCCTCGCAGCATACGATTTTTCCCCACTTGGACAAGGCTAAGATCTGCTCATGATGAAGTGTATGCGAAGTGAGTAGGATTCCATCGATCATTTTCTTTTTCAATAAAGTAAGATAGCCACTTTCTATGACGTTCTCATAATACGAAGGGAGCAAGAGAACTTGATAATGCAACTCATGCGCTTTCTTCAGAATGCCGTTAATGAGTTCATCATAACAAGAGTTATTGTTATATGGCACAATGACACCAATGGTATTTGTCTTTCCTTTTATTAGTTTCACCGCGTTGCCATTCACCGAATAATTCAATTCCTTCATAACCGCCCTAACCTTTTCTTGCTTGTCTTTGGCGACATAAGGGTACTCATTGAGAACGCGGGATACGGTTGCAATCGAGACACCTGCCATTCTAGCTACATCTTTGATATTCGCCACAATGATCCCCCTTTTTTCTGCATATTTGGAATCATTGTAACATGCCGATTTCTTTTTTAGAAATATGGTTTTGAATGCTTGACTTGAAATGCATTTCATTCTTTACAATGAAAATATCAGCAGAATGATCCCTATTTCTAGAAGGAGGTTAAGTCATGAGAACCTTTGCGTTCGCTTCGTATTCATTGTATTTTCTAGCAGGACTTGTCATTACAACGATCGGTTCTGTGATGCCGCAATTGCTCGCTCACTATGAGCAATCTTATACGGTTGGCGGGCAGATGGTATTCGTGAGTGCAGTTGGATTTATTGTGGGCGTGCCAATTTCGGCATGGCTTATGAAAGTGTTAATGAAGGAAAAATATGTACTCGCTCTCTCTGCGATCGTCATTGCGATTGCACAGTTCAGTGTATGGTCACTTCCGCCGTTCGGCTGGGTTGTGGCATTAAATTTCTTGAATAGTGTAGGTGCAGCAGCAATCGAGTGCGTTGTTGCGACATTGATGATGGAAATATTCGTGGGCCGTCGAGCTGTGGTGATGAGTTATCTCGAGGTCTCGTTCGGGATCGGTGCGCTCTGTATGCCGCTCATCGCTAGTGTATTGATTGCGAATCAGGTTTGGCAGTATTCCTTCCTCGTGACGGCATGTCTTGGGATCATTATGGCAGTCATATGGTCCTTCATTTCATTTGCCAAGGAGGGAAATGAAGTCGCGGAATCTTTGGATGCCGACACTGCGCCGCCGCCGATGTTCAAGACCAAGCAGATGAAGCGGTACATTCTCTTCGCATTCGTTTTCTTGATTTTCATGTACAGCGGGATTGAGGGGAGTCTGAATCATTTCATGTCCTCCATCTTCCTGAATCATTTAGAAGTTACCCCTTACTACGCCTCGTTGAGTATTGGCTTGTTCTGGACAGCGATGGTGATTGGCAGGGCTGCTACAGGTTGGATTATTCGAAAAATAAATTATGCGAGTTATTTACGCTGGAGTATGTTTGGTACACTCGTGGCGATCGTTATGTTTGCGTTATGGAGGGATACTGTCGTCAGCTTTATCCTGGTCATCATGATGGGGTTGACGATGTCTGGTGTGTATTCGATCACGATGGTGTATGCGAATCATACGTTTCCCGGCATGACGCGTCTCGTGACCAGTCTGGTTACAGCTTTTGCTGGGTTCGGAGCCGCGGTTTTCCCTGCACTGATTGGATATTCGATGGACCATTCAGGCACGGTGTCTGCGCTGTGGTATATCGCTGGCTTTGCGGCGATCTATTTGATTATACTGCTGCTAGGTATCGGCAGATTCTACCATAATCAAGCGGACGTGACTTTAAATTAATGAATAAGGGGAGGATTTGAACATGGATGTACAAATCATTGCCGTAGACATGGATGGCACGTTTCTGAATGACCGCAAGGATTATAATCGAGATCGCTTTCTGGATCAGTATGCGCAGATGAAAAGAAAAGGCATTCGGTTTGTTGTGGCTAGCGGGAATCAATATTATCAGCTGCGGTCGTTTTTTCCTGAAATTGAGCATGAAATTGCTTTTGTTGCGGAGAATGGTGCTTATATTATAGACGGGAAAGAGGAAGTGTTCACAGGTCGAATGTCTAGTGAAACGATTGCGAAGACTCTGGAGTTGCTAAAACACTATCCTTCCGCGAACATTGCATTATGCGGCAAACAAAGTGCTTACATGCGGCATGATGAATCAGATGACTATTATAATTATTCGAAACAATACTACCATCGATTACAGAGAGTAGAGAATTTAACGTCTATTGAGGATCAATTATTTAAATTTGCCCTTCGTTTTCCACTTGAAGATCTGGATCAAGCACTTGTAAACTTGAAGCTTGAGTTAGGGGAGGAAGCTACGGCCGTATCGTGCGGTCATGAGGATGTGGATATTATTGTAAAGGGCATTCACAAGGCGCATGGAATTCAGCTTCTTCAGCAAAGATGGCAGATTGCGAACAATAAGACGGCGGCTTTTGGAGATAGTGGCAATGATGTCGAAATGCTAAGGCATGTACATTATAGCTATGCGATGGAACATGCGAGTGAACTCGTGAAGAAGACGGCGAAATATCAGATTGGTTCGAATAATGCCGAAGCTGTGCTGGATGCGATAGACCTGCTATTATGATAAATAAAAGAAGCTATTCCATGGGATTCGTTGTATAAAGTAAAGATGTCTTCACCCTCCACCAACTCTTCTATAAAGTTTGCAACCGATCCGTATTTTATGAAGCGACAGGGATAGAACGGCAGAAAAAAAGCAGCGGTCCGATGATTAATTATCAACCGCTGCCGAATTAAATGATGGCCCATGCTAACATTGCCCAAGCATTTGAATCATTCCACGTGGTATGCAGCCAAACTGCGGATCACGGGCTTCTCCACGCTGGAAAGGAAACTTACACATAATAGATCGGTTTCGATGATGTCAAACCGGTCTAATTTTTTATGCCCGACCGCACTTCCCCTTGGGCGATATCCTCCATAATTATCACGTGATTCGGGGTTCAACATGTTTGGGTCCTTCTCCGTCCGTCTGGCCAATAGATTGTTCGATTCTGCGGCGGATTTCATCGCCAAGTTCGATGACGCGTGTCACATCAACATCAGGCAGCAGCCCACCCTGCCAAAACGGTTATCGAATTAAAACGTAAAATTTCTTGTTTATTGATGGCAATCTATTTCTCTGTTAGCAGATAATCTTTTTTCTAATGTTTCCGTGTGCAACTTAAACAAATTATTATCATTCCGGGAATTAAACCATATAGATAGCGCACATGTTAGGCGCACATAAAGAAGAAGTCGCGATATGCGCTGCTTCTTCTTTATCACCTTTTATGTCTAGGAGACCTTCCCATGCCATTTGTATGTCATAGCGGACTTACCTGGAATGGTGGTAACGTTAAAGTTTTGGCTTCCCCACTGGATTTTTACATTCTGTGGAGAACTGGTAGTCTTGCTTAAGATACGTGACATTATCCTCAGGTCGAAGCTGTTGTTTAGGGCTATATCCCGTCCTAGACGCAGTTGTGTTCTTAAACATCAATCGTGTGAAGTATGACCAACAACCATGATCACACTTAATAAAATAAGGTCGGAGTAGTGTTCCAGTAGTTATTGAATATGAGGCATCAATTACCTACCGTTCCATAGTCTTTGATGGTTAATTTTACCTCATACTTGATCGGAACTTTACTAAATGTTTGATCCCAATCCTTTTTGACCTTTTCCCATACATAAGGGTACTCAATTCTCAATTTATTTCCGAACCCGGAAACGTCTGCTTTGTATTCCTGTTGTAATTTTTCTAATACATTTTTTACTAAAAGTTCCACCATTTTCTCAGCAGTTTTTTCAGCTCTTTTTAGAAATTCATTTTTAAATGCATCCTCCGAAATAACCCAATTTTCAGCAATTCTTCCTTCAGACTCGATTTTTATATTAAATGAGATGCTGTCTCCATCAACATAAGGTATAATTTTACTTTTCATTTTCAATACTTCGTATATAATTGGCTGACCTGTCTCTTCATCAAAGCTTTCTACTAAGCCGCCTTTCCCCTTTCCGGTTATCCAGGTTAAGCCCTGTAATTCCTGTTCATTCAAAAAACCACGCAATTTTTTTGTCTTTCCTTCAATCACGGCAGCTCCTGAAAATTTATTTTTCCCATTCGCCGAGATCACATTTTGCAAAAGAAAACTGGATCCTGAATGCAACTTTCCCTCTAATTTGGCCAGTATCATAGGAGGTAAAATCTTTGTGGTTCTTTTGTGACCTTGTATAATCTCAACGAGTTGATATGCTGGAATGTCTT
This sequence comes from Paenibacillus pseudetheri, assembly GCF_924513355.1. Taxonomy (NCBI): domain Bacteria; kingdom Bacillati; phylum Bacillota; class Bacilli; order Caryophanales; family Paenibacillaceae; genus Paenibacillus; species Paenibacillus pseudetheri. The sequence goes on along the minus strand of NZ_CAKMAB010000019.1, from coordinate 74,660 downwards.
TTGGTTCCTTCGATTCTAATGTTATACTTGCACGGTTTTTAGCGATTAGAATGTAGCCACTTGGTCTTATCTCCATTTCCCTAAGAAAAAAATCCAAAATCTGTTGCAGATTCAAAGTACGTGCAAGATCCTCTCCAATGACAATCACTTTTGAATGTTCAGCAAAAGCACGTTTGTCGATTCTCAATATCATATTACGTAAAGTGGTAAGGATGGCATCGCCCGTTTCTGAAACGTTTTTGTAAGCCTTTTGTTGTGATGCACCTCCTTTTGTTACAGTTCCAGTTGTCTCTGAGGTGACAAATTGATTAGTTATAATAAACAGATCTCTATTAGAATACTTGTCTTCTTGTTCCAGCTCTCCCCCAACACCCCCTCCTTTTTCTAAATCCATCGCAGTACCTGCAACTAGGCCCAAGCTTTCAATTTCTTTACTGCTCCAGCATCCTGAAAGAGGCAGGAGTATAAGAAATATCAGCGGAACCAAAAATAACCGCACACTATGATGACTTAGTTTCATGCTTTTCACCCTTCAATCTCGAAATTGAAAGTAAGATTAGTGGCAGGACGCCAAATAAAAATATGGCGACGTTACCAATTCTATCGCCAAGTTTAAATAGATCATTGATATTTTTCGGAAACATAGCAATGATGTAAATAATCGGTATCAAGCCATATATAAATGGTTTGATGTTCTTTTTGAAGAGTTGAGCTAGCCCTAACGCAGCCGCGTAGTAGGTGATGGTAAATGTTGCGAATATTTGCATAATCCAAATCACAAGCAACAAAGACTCAAATCGTTCGAAAATTAAACCGGTGATTTCAAAACTTCGCATAAGATCAAGTGTAGGCCATGTCCTTGTGACCACTCCGTCCACAGATAAGGCTCCTATTACCATTACAACGGTTAAAACGTAAAAGATCAAAGGGATGGATATCCCAACTAGAACGACTTTTACGGCTTTGTCAGGCTGTTTCAAAAACGCTACAAGGAGCAACATAATTTCAGGACCTAAAAATGCGAGTGAGGCTGTCTTAATCCCTTTTAACACGGGTAGCATTCCCAAACCTAAAACCGGGCGAAGATTATCTATCTCAAATATTCCTAAGCTCATAAAGGTAACCAGCAAAAAAATGATGATCGTAATAGGGAATATTATTTCAAACATACGGGCGATCGGGTTTATCCCCCCTATGATCAGATAGAAGCCTACCCACAAAAACGGCAGGATGATACCCCAGGTGGGAGTACCTTCCAGCAAAAAAAAACCTGTTACTTCTGCCATTGTTCTGACTTCAAATGCTGAAATTGTAAAAAAGTAACCAATAATAACTAAACTAAGGACCCCGCCCACCCATTTACCCACAATTTCTTGGCAGTATTGATAAAAAGTTTTTCCCGGAAATTGCTGGCTTAATTTCACGATGATTACACCTGCGATCATTGCGATCAGCCCTCCTAAAAAAACGCTAATCCAAACATCTGGCGTTTTCACCTTTTCCACTGATACTCGGGGCAGGGTGAGAATCCCCGCTGCAAGAATATAGTTGACGAGGATAACAACTGCTTGTGAAGTTGTAATTCGATCTTTTGAACTGATTATCATGGTTGGTTATTTCCTTTCATAGCGACTATCCTTTGCGAATGGAATCTTTCGTATACATTATCATGGACGGCGTTTCTTCATCATAAGTGGTATACGAACCATAAAGTTTTTCCAATCACTTACTCGATAAGGAACGATCGGACCGATATAAGACACACCAAAACTCTTCAACTTCACCAAATGACTGCAAACGAAAAGGAAAAACAGAACAACCCCGTATAATCCATATATAGCAGCGAAAAACATGGCTACAAAACGAAGCATACGTAAAGTAATCCCTGCACTATATTGAGGGATGGCAAAGGAAGAAATGGCAGTTAATGCCATTACAATCACCATAAATGGGCTGACAATCCCTGCTTGTACGGCAGCTTCCCCAATGACCAGCCCGCCGACAATCCCAATTGTCGGGCCAATAGGCTTAGGTGAGCGAAGCCCTGCTTCCCGAAAAATTTCGATGGCTACTTCCATTATCAGTGCTTCTATTATTGCGGGAAACGGAACTCCTTCCCTCGTTCCCATGATAGATAAGGCTAGTTTGGTTGGGATTAATCCTTGGTGAAACGATACAAATGAAATGTACAAGGAAGGTCCAAAAAGAGAAATAAAAGCGGCAAAATAACGTAATAGGCGGAGGAGAGAAGTAGGTAACCAACGCTCATAATAGTCTTCTGGTGAATGCAACAGCATACTAAATGTAACCGGAACGATCAAGGCAAATGGCGTCCCATCTAACAAGATCGCCACTCGTCCTTCCGTCAAGGCACTATAAACTCGGTCGGGACGCTCCGTACTCTGTACTTGTGTAAAAGGACTGAGGTAATTATCTTCGATGAGTTGTTCTACATAGCCTGATTCCGGTACATCATCAATATTTATTTTTTTGATTCTGTCCTTAACCTCTTCGACTAAATTAGGGTCAGCAATGTCTTGGATATAGGCGATGACCAGTTCTTTTTTTGTACGCAGTCCAACTTGAAAATTGATGATTGATAAGTCACGATTATCACCATGCTGTCGCAAAAGGGCAGTATTATCGCTTAAAGTTTCTGTGAATCCTATCCGTGGACCTCTAACCAATACCTCCGAAACTGGTTCTTCAATATTTCGTGATTTCCCTTTGGTTGTACCGAGAATTAGCACATTCGGCACTCCATCAACTAACAATGCTGTCGATCCTGTTAATACTTTGGACACCAAATCATTTAAGTCATGTACTTCTGTTAATTCACTAATGGAAAGGATTTGATTTTTAATAAACTCTTTTGAAATGTCCCCTTTCACAAAAGGTGACTCCTGGTTGTATTTTTCAGAAAAACTTACCATAAGTGATTTCATAATGTGTTTCTCGATGAGCTCTTTATCAGATAACCCGTCAACAAAAATGACTGCTGCGCAAACGCCTGTTCCTCCTATGTGAAACTCTCTAAAGTTTACATCCGAGTTATGACCGATTTTTTTCCTCACAAGTTCAAGATCTAAGGTGAAATCACTTATAAAATGCTCTGATATTTCTTGAGAAGACTTCGATCCTTTCTTTTTTTGATTATCAAAATCAAGTTTTTGTTTCATCTTTTATTTCCACCATTTCATTTTCATTAATCCTCTTTGAAGTACTAATCCAATTAAAAAATCTTGAAATAATATACGGAATGAAAAATGCGATAAAACCCTGCATAAAAACTTTCCATTCCGGAAGGTATGAAACTAAAACTTTCCACATTTTAATCACCCTGTTAGGCCAACATTAGGTAGTCTCCTATTGAATGTTCATATACAAAAACCATATTGAAGTTTGTAAAACATCGGATATAAACTCCTTCTATAACCCATTATTATCTGAGTAACAGCAGTTTAAACATAAAACGTCTCATTGCAGGTCGTGCAGATTATTTTCAAGAACTAGGATTAGCCTTTTTGGATTAAACTTAAATATTTAACAAAAGGAGAGGAGATAAGATGAATGTTTATGTACACTTTCAAGTACCATATTATCCTTGATAAAAGAAACGGTATCTGACTTTTGCAATCGAGGCAAAAATTTACATGTTTAATTTCATATTGATTTAACCAATCTAATCTAAGATTTAAAAATACAAAGGAGGTAATAAAATGACATACCAATCCACGCAACAAATTAAAAACTCTATTCAACAGCTAATTCATCAAACGGAGCAGGCAAGTCAGAATTACCAACGGTTGCTTCAACAAGAACAGCAAAATGCTCATCAGTTAGATCAATTAGCTCAACGTGAAAGACAAGCTGCTAATACGATTCAATCGGCACTACAAGGACATCAGGTTGCTATTCAGCAATTACAATCAATGATTCAAGTGTGTAACCAAATCGAGAGTAACTCCAATAATTTCATGAGTAATAACAACGCACATATCGGATATAACCAAAACTATGCAAATCAAGCAAGTACGGGTTTAGGTTTCACCAACCAATGATCGTTAAACAAAAAGAAGCTCTGTTGTTTCAGAGCTTCTTTTTGTTTTGGCTTAAATCGATAAAGCTCGATGGGCATTTTGTGAAATTTGATTAAAGTCTAATACTTTATTTTCACCGAACAATTGGAAGTATAGCTAACTCTTTTACAAGGTAGAGATACGGTTCTGGACCTTGTTTGTTCCCCATCTTGAATTCTCCCAAGAGGTGTCCCTGGTGAAATACGGAAACCGGTTTTTTCTGCTCCAATCTCTTCGACGATGGCAGGATGTGACATACGACCGGCATGCATTAATTGGATGCACATAATTCCACCTGCTTCATGTACCGCATCCGTAACCTTTTTCCACCCTTTTATATACTGTTCGGTATAAGTCCCAGGTGACCATAGGTATCCTTGACCATCATCAGAAGGCTATACGCCTTCCGTTTCCCTTTTTTTTGCAATATCTGCTGGGACTCTCTTTAAAATTGGATAATGACTTTTCCTTTGGGATGTCCTGTGGCTACGAGGTTCAGAGCTTTGTTAATATCTTCAATATGGTACTCTGTGGGATCCACCGCTGGAACAATCCCGTTTTCTTCAATAATTTTTGTAATTCTTTTTAATTGTTCTCCATCACTGCGAACAAAAATGAAATGATACTGAAATTGCCTCGGCGAATCGTTTGTTAGGACCGGTTCGCAAAGAAAGAAGGCGACCACCTGTTTTATAATGGAAAGTTCATGATCAAATTCGCTTGGTCCCAAGGTATCAATCACGTAATGCTTGTGGATTACCACTGACGATTGTAAAGAAATCATCCAATTAACCATTCACATAGTGGATGATCCCCCAAGCATTCGCTGAGCACTTCACGGTTGATTCTAGCAATCTTTTTCCATGACCGGGTATTTTTATAAGGGATAATATTACGAATGTTTCTCAGCATTTTTACTGATTAGATAAATATAATATCGGCACAGGGACCAAGTTCTTGGCCAGAGAAAAGGACAAGAGCTTGGTCCCTTAAAACAGCAAACCCGCGCGTGGCGGCTCTAATGGGACTATGTTCTTATCCACCGACACGATCCAATAACTGGTACTCCCCCGTCCCCATCCCTGTTATTCTCATGCCCACATAAGGAACCTGGCCACATACTTATCAGCGTAAATTTACTTTCATAGCACCCTAGGTGGTGTAAGATTTCATATTACGAATAGCATTCTTCATGTTCCTAGAACAAATGAACACAAATCCCTTAACCCATATGGTTAAAGGATTTATGTTCGAGTGACTTACGTAAATTATTTAAACAACCGTTAACCCAGGCAAAAAAATTATCCGTGCTGGTTCCAGTACGTTCAGCTGTTGTATGCGACTGTACCCAGACCGTTGCAAAATCAACACTATTAACATTTTCAATCGGTTACGAAATCTTCTATGCTTTGTTATTTTTGTTTTATTTGTATTCGCATCATAAGTAATCCATACCCCATCTGAATTAAGTGAGTCGATAGAATCCTGAACGGTTTTGTAGGTCACAGCTTCACCTCCGGAACTTTGGCCTAGACCTCCTGGACCTCCTAGACTTTCTGGTCCTCCTGAGCTATTTCTTGCTTTCCCTCTTCATAAATCGGTTTAAGCCAATCCTTATCCACAGGGGCAAATTCATTTCCTTATCTTCTCAAAATGATGAAACCTAAACTTAGGCATCTCGTTTACAGTAAAATACAATAGCTACTGTAATAAAGACCAGTGTCCATAACATTGAAATACCTGTCCCTTGCATTGGTGTAAGAACATTTATTTCATCGGAAGAAGACGGCATATACATATAAGATCCTGCCGTACCCGGAAAATAATTTAAATAATTTTTAATACCAGGTAGAAAAACTCTCGTCAATGGACTGACAATGAAATAATAACCAAACAGTACCACTAAAGCAGGAGTGGTTCGTCTTAATAAAGCACCTATAGCTGCACTGAGAAGTGTGGTTAATGTTAGATAGCCTGTTGCACCTACTAATGTTGTTATCATTGTGTCTATTTCAATCACTACTGCTGTGTCTTTCATCATGATAAAGGTATATAGTACACCTGATGCAGCAATAATAAACGCCACAGGAACGGTGATAATCACCAATGCCAAATGCTTCGTAGATAATTGAAACCCACGCCAAGGTATCGTAGTTAAAGTAGTTCGAATCTGTCCACCTGTATACTCCGAACAAGTAGCTATTATACCAAGAATGATGAACCCTGCTTGAAGATATCCCATAGAAGCAAGTCCTATATTCAGTATATTTTGCGTTCCTGATGCACCTTGTAGACCAGCAGAAGTAAAAGCTGCAGCTAAAACTAAATTTAGAATGAATGTACCCATAAGAGTGAGACCTATCAAGGGTAATGTAACTAATTTATCCAGTTCAGCACCAAGGATTTGTGTTATCTTCCTACTAGATGAGACACTCATGATGCAACGTCTCTCCTATGGAATACAATAGCTGCAGCAATGAAAATAACGACTACCCAGACAAACATGACTAAACCACCTGTGAACGGGGTGTGATATCTGTCGAATAAACTGCCAGTGAACGTATCACTTGTAAACATAAACATTTCTGCACCAGCCCTATCCGGTAAGTAAAATGCCAACTTTGTAACCCTATAAAGCAGGACACTAAAGGATACAACGGATGAATTTATCATGAGTACAGCAAGCGGGATGATGCCATTTTTGGTTAGCAAAGTAATCCCAAGTGCTAAAAGAGCAGTAAATGTCCAGTAACAAACTGCACCGATAAGTCTAGACCATTCAAATGTAGGGGCATATTCACCAAGAATAAGATGCGTTGCTGACACTGTTGTCGTAATAGCAATAATACAAAGCATTATGCTGATCACTGTCACAGCGCCTGCTTTTGCCAGCAAAAAATGAAATCGGGATGAAACAACAGTTAAACTTGTTGTAATCTGTTGTCCCCCACCAGATTCACTGCTCTCTGTCAAATACTCACTGCTGACAGCAAGCACACCAAGAATAATGACACCTTGCACACCAAGAACTAATCCAATATAGCCAACTTCCGATAGCCGAGTGCCAACTCCAGCTATAATCTCCTCTTTTTGTGCTATGCTGTCCAAGGCAGCAATGACCGCTGGGGCAATTGCTCCAAGAAGAAAGGCAAGCCAAATGCCCGGCAGGGAGAACATTTTGGATAGTTCCGCGTTGAATGCTCTCATACAACATCACCTGCATTTTCAGATGTCAGGGCAAAAAAGGCTTCCTCTAGCGTGGAATGGTTAGCTATAACTTCTTCTAATGTTCCATCTGCAACGATTGTTCCATGCTTAATAATCACCACATCATCAACCGTCTCTGCAAGCTCTCCCATAAGATGACTGGATAGTAACACCGTGTTTCCAGACTGGGCACGCTCACGTAAAAATGTCCGAATCCACCGAATTCCTTCCGGGTCGAGCCCGTTTACGGGTTCATCTAAAATCAATATTTTTGGATCACCAAGTAGTGCGGCTGCTATGCCAAGTCTTCTCCCCATACCAAGGGAATACTTCCCAACTCTTTTACCAGCGGCATTAGTAAGACCTACGATTTCTAAAACTTCCTCGACACGTGAGTTAGACAATCCTGCGGCACGAGCAATCCAACGCAAATGTGCCCGTCCTGTTCGCATACGATGAGCTCCAAATCCATCAAGTGCGGCACCTACTGTTGTTAGAGGATTATGTAATTCTGTGAATGGCTTTCCATTAATTAGTGCACTCCCGGAGGTGGCACGATCTAATCCAAGTAGGATGCGAAGTGTAGAACTTTTACCTGCCCCATTTGGACCTAAAAAACCAGTTACTCTACCTGGTCTAGCTTTAAAACTGATACCTGATAAGATTTCTTGATTTCCGCGATGTTTGACTAAGTTATTAATTGTAAGCAACCATAACACTTCCTTTCTGTTATGGTTCTAATTTTAAAGAAGCAAAGTTACATCTCGGTTATCATGCTGTTTACTTCTGGGTTAACTTTAGTTTAAGCTCTACCAATAGCTACTCTTGTGCCATTATCATTTGATGTAAAGTCAGCTTTCAGCTTCATTTTTTTCAACATATAATTTGAAGTCGATAATCCAATCCCCGCTCCACGCTCATAGGAAGAGTTATCCATACCTGGACCTCTGTCTGCAACAATGATTTGTTCTTTTTCTACATCAACCACAATATTTACATATTTCCCCTCTGCTGCATGACGAAGAATATTCTGAAATAAATTATCTAGAACCCGTGTCATCCATTTAGGATCTGCTTCCCAATAAAGAGTCTCCTCTGTAGGTAAATCAACATCAATCTGAATTTCCTTTTCTTCAAATACAGGATACCACGCAGCAACAGATGCTCTTACTAAACGTCCAATATCTGTTGAAGTGGGCCTGAAAGGATGTTTCCCTGATGTAAGCAATGTATAGGAAAGTAAATCATCCATTAGATCTCCGACTCTTGTAATCGTATGATTCATCTCTGATAATGAGTTTTGTCCTTCTAGACTCATTGATTCTTTATTTAATCGGGTGACATGTACTCTCAAAATGGTAAGAGGCGTTCGTAAGTCGTGAGATAAATTCGCTATGAGTCGATGTCGTAACAATTCCTCTTCATATTCTCGCTTGCGACTGTTTTCAAGCTGCTGAATCATCCAATTAAAAGAACTTCCTAACTGGTCTATTTCATCCATACGATCACTTTGAACAGAAATTGGTCTAGGAAATGAATTATGATTAGCTGAAAATGACATGACTTCCTGTAAGCGGGTGAGCCGTTTACGAAGTCTCAAGAAGAAAATCCAAGATATTACAACAAATGCGACAATAATAAAACCAAACAAAAGTAGTACAAAGTAAAATAGATTTAACGCATTCAGCTCTTCTCCATTAATAGGAGACTCAATGAACGCAGATAAGAAAATAAGTACAATTGGAGGCAAAAAGATAAATAGAAAATGTCCTTTTAGAAAATGACGAAATAATGATTTAGTCTGTTTCATAGTTTCACCCGATAGCCTATTCCCTTCAAAGTTTCTATAATCTCTGGGGAGTCTGGATGACGTTCCAACTTTTGACGCAGTCGATGGATATGTACCATTAATGTTTTATCACCTGTTATAAAGGCTTCTTCCCAAATGGCTTCATAGATTTGTTCTTTTGGTAAAACTTGATTAGGGTGGCGTAAGAAATACTTTAAAATTTGATGTTGTTTCCCTGTCAATATAATTTCTTCTCCTGTGCGTTTGTCAAATACCATTTGGACTTCTGAATCTACTTCAATATAATTCCCTAATGAAATACGTTCGGAATGTGTTCCGCCACTTCGACGGATTAGTACTTCTAATCTTGCAACTAATTCATCCGTATGGAATGGTTTCGTTAAATAGTCATCAGCAAATTGTAAACCTTCTACCTTATCATCTATCGATGTTCGAGCTGTTAACAGCAAAATAGGAACAGCAGGAGCTGCCTTTTTTAATCGTTTTCCCACAGTAAATCCGTCCAAACCGGGTAACATGATATCCAAAATAACGATTTCATGCTGATTTACTTCTTTTTCAGCTCCTTCACCAGAAAGCAGCCACTGAACTGAAAATCCTCGCTGTTCCAATTCTTCTTTTAGAAAGCTGCCTATTTTCTCATTATCTTCAATGTATAATACGTTTCTTTTCAATTAACATCCCTCGCTCTAAATTGAGTTCACTATTAGACAGATTAACACAATCTAAAGAATCGTTTCCAGTTAATACAATTTTATCTTTCGTTAATAGAGTTTCATAAAAAAAGAGACCCGTCTAACTGATAGGTTCTCGCTACCTTTCCCCTATAAATTGTTATCTATATCGTGTAGGTTTAAGTGCCAGATAATTGTCTATTTCCAGAATCTGCTCCAGCAGGTCCGTTGCAGCGCATCTTTCTCTACGTTTCCGAATGCTGGCGCTCCGCACTCTCGCATGCCACGTCTGTAGCGGACTTTCTCCGCCAAGTTATGACGTGCGCACAATAGAAACCCTCTAACATTGCAGTGCATGTTAGAGGGTTTCGTGTGTAGCTGCTAATATTAACGAATACTACTTCAAGATACTAATGGATTTCTTAGTATTATCGAAGAATACATCTGCACCAAAATACTCAGCAATGAAGCGAAGTGGGAGCATAGCACGTCCGTTTACAAGTTCAGCTACAACATCCATTCCTGGTGCAATTTCACCGATCGCAATCGGCAAAGTCTGACCTTCCAAGGTAATCATTACGGTTTTCGTAATGTTATCCCAGCTTACATTTGCTCCTAAGCTCTCAGCAACGAAGCGCAGTGGCACTAACGTTCTGCCTTTAACTACCACTGAGGCAACGTCCATACTCATTTCGATTCCGTTTAATTTATACCCATTCTTACCTAGAGTAAGTTCTAATTTCACAGGTTCAGGCTTGGTTGTAACAAAGATATAGCCAAGTCCTTTTGCCGAGAAGTTAAATTTACCTGTCTCATGGTCATATTTGCCGCCTAATCGTTCCATTTTACCGTCTAATCGAAGCATGACACCGCATAACATGCTAATATCGTTAGTCGACAACTTCTCTTTTTTCAGATTGAAGGTTACTGGTATAAGCCCTGTATAATCCGTTACTTCCCGGCCATCCGCGAAGATCTTCAACTCATATCCCCGCCCTTTAACTCCGTCTCTTTCATCTACAGGTTTAATGACAACCTTCATGCTCTTGCCTGTATTCAACTGCTTCAACAATTCAGGAGACAATTTAACAGATATGGTATCATTCGTAACGGTTAGCGGTTTGTCGGCTTTAATAATCGCACCGATCGTATCGTTTTGAATCTCAAGCTCATCTTTTCCGGCTGACATCGTCAATTCAATGGAATTGCCTTTCTTCAGCTGCTCTTTGATTGTAGCATCAATAGAATCCGCAACCGGTGATTCTGGCGAAGGAGTCGGCGTACTGCTTTGGTCACCTGAACTTTCGCCGTTATTATTTGCAGCAATTACGATAGTTAACTCTATCGTATCCATGCCAACATGATTAGAAGCTGTAACAGTGAATTTGTATGTTCCCGATTCAGTAGGCACCCCTGTAATAACACCCGTAACTCCTTCTAAATTCAACCCAGAAGGTAAATAATTATCACTCACTTTCCAGGTAATCGGTTCGTCGCCGTATACCGCTAATGTTACCGTATACGGTTGTCCAACTTTGCCGCTTGGCAGATTCTTAGTGATAATCTCCGGAGCTGTATCAACTGGCTTATCCTCTTTAATCTCGATGCTCAATACTCGCTTATCTATTCCAAAATCATTCGTTGCTGCAACAGTGAATTCGTAATATCCTGCCTTTTGAGGCGTACCCGAGATAACGCCTGTTGCTTCATCTAGGTTCAAATCTACTGGCAAATCTCCTCCCTGGACCTTCCAAGTAATTGGATCGCTGCCGTATACCGATAATGTTACCGTATACGGTTGTCCAACTTTGCCACTCGGCAAAGTCTTAGTGATAATCTCCGGAGCTGTGTCAACTGAGACATCTTCAGTGATCACTATATTGAACGGTTTCGTGTCACTACCTGCGTCATTGTTAGCTTGAACTTTGAATGTAAATTGACCCCATTGATCCGGTGTACCAGAGATAACACCTGCATCTTCATCCAAGCTCAATCCTGATGGCAATTGACCATCTACAACAGCCCATTTGATCGGCTTATCGCCGTCAGTGGTTAGAACTGCAGAATAAGGTTGTCCTACCTTGCCATCTGCAAGCGAATTCGTCGTAATCGTTGGCGCAGTACCTGCGTCTTCAACCCATTTCGCATATAATTCAATATCCCTTGTAACAGGATCAGCAACGAAATCCCAGTCATCGTTTAATCCTGCATCTTGAAACCAACCGCCGAAAACAGTGTTTTCTTTTGTCGGCGCTGTTGGCTCGGGAATTGTCCCGCTCATATCAGCGAACTTCATCGCAACTTCGCTACCACCATTAGAATCAAAAGTTACCGCATAAGGGTTGTGCGCGCCGATGGAAGGCGTTCTGCCGCTAAGTGGATTGCCGAAGAAGTCTGTTCTCTCCGTCATATGAGGGAGAGCGTTCGCGCGATCCACATAAGGGCTTACAATCTCGGCACCTGCACCATAGGCCAGGTTATTACCGTCAGCAAGACGGAACCCGTTCATCGCACTGTAATCAAGCTTGGCATCCACTGTTCCGCTGTTGGTAATCCAATGTTCCGGCGCAGATTTATAATCATTTAATATAGAATTTAGTCCCTCTTCCGTTACATAGCGGTTGTCTGTTGCTGTTACGCCTGCACCTAGATATCCGCCTCCACCTGCGTTCATGCTACCAAAAAGATTAGCCGGATATACAATGTTGTTCGTAAACCGTCCGGTTGCAAATGGAGCTGATGTTCCCCCGCCTTTCAGACCCACCTGATTGTTTGCCCCAGTGTAGGCAAATATATTATTTTGGAAATAAATATGCAAGTTGGAGGCTGTCGGATCAAATACTAACGAACTGCTATTCTTCAATGGTGTGACGATGACATTGTTATAGTATAATCCGCTTAGTTCCTCACTCGTTGAAGAACCTCCCGCAAGTAATATAAGACTGTTAAAGCTCTTGTTAAAATCCGGACTGCGACCGTCGTTCACGCTAATGTTATAGCGAACGATATTGCCCTTGGCAGCATTCATCTGTAAGTACCAACCGCCATAGTTATTTCGGCTGTAATTGTATTCATACACATTGTCCTGACAATAGTTGTCAATGTCCCAAGCCATACCGTCATTACTTGCATGATAAGGGTTATCCACAGCTTCGTTATAGCGGAAGATCGTGCCTTTACTTGCCATAATCCACGCTGCCGCATAGTTTTGCGAACCTAGATATGTTGGTGTTGTATTATTTGGTCCCCAGTTCGTAACCAGGTTGCCGCTCTTATCGCTTAGATAGCTGTAACCGTTGTCTGTGACCACATTTCGTTCCACAAGGGAGTTGTTCCCACCGGACATGACAATGCCATCTCCAACCGAACTAGAAACCCAGTTGTTTCTAAACACAGCGTTTGATGCCCAAGGATAGCTTGAGTTACTCCAAGTAATACCTGTGTTATTCGTCCCTGGATTGCTTGGCCCGTAGGCATTATTGCGAATACCTTCATTATCGCAGCGAAGGGTTTTGTTGCCTTCAACCAATATATCTACATATCCATTAATAATGATGCCGCCGGATACCTTACTTGCTCCATTTGCTTGGTGCAGCCCATTAACATCATGAACGTAGTTATCTCGAACGACGATTCCTTGCATACGAGCATCAGCATAATCTTGAATATTAAACTGACCTTGCCCCAGCTTGGAAATCCGTGACATTACAGCGATACCGGAACGGCCGTCACCTGCCGCATTGCCAATGTTCGTTACTTCAATTCCACTGACTACCCAATAGTTAACGTCATATAACTCAATTGTACCGTTTAAGGAAATGCCTGATGGGCTTGACGCTGTTCCTCCTCCATTTATTATCGGGCGTTGGTTAGGGTCGGTCGTATTATATTTTGTAAGCGTAATCGGATTTCCTTTCTCACCATTGCCGCGCAGTCTGATTTGTTCATTCCATACGCTATTCGCATCCAGATAAATGGTTGAACCTGGCATAAATACATATTCATTAATCTTGGAGATTGATTTCCATGCCGTAGCCGGTGTGCGTCCATCTGCATGATCGTCACCGTTATTGGAGAAATAATAATCACGGACTTCAAGGGGGAGAATGTTCAACTCGAATGTGATTTCGGCAGGATTCAGATCAAGTCTAACGGTATATTTTCCCGGCACGATATTATTTCTTGCAAAAGATTCTTTGTTAATCTTCAATACATTATCGCTAACCGTATAATCCACATCCCGCTGCAGAGTTACAGCGCCGATCTCCACTCCAGCTAGATCCGCTAAATCAGGATTTACGGTGATATTATAGTCATCCAGCCCAATAACATATGTGCTGTCTTCCAAGTGACTATACTCTTTAGGCAAGAGCTTTAGCGTAATGGAAGCTGTTCCGGTTTGGGCTGTTATTCCACTATCGATAACATATACGTCATCGATAAAGTGCCTGTTCTGTATATCCTTAACCGTTCCAGCCTTGTTGCCCCAGTTCGTAGCAAGCTGCAATGCATCGATTTTGGAAATGTTGTTTTTAACTAAGGTATCAAAATTGCCGCTATCTGTTGATTGCCTTTGAATGTCTTGTCCATCGATTTTATAGGTTGTTCCCGTTGATGTAACGAACCATTGAAATTTATGCCAGCCTTCGCTTCGCTTGACATCTACAGGATAGAATCTCCCGGATGAACCAGGTCTGACTGCGTAATTGGTCAGATTTGCCGCCCAATCGCCATCTCCATTGCCATAATTGATTGCGATATGTTCATTGGACGATGGGGTTAAGCCAAAGACAGCGTGGTCATTGGAAGCCGCTCTGCCATCATCATAGTACCAAGCAGTAACGATTGTTGTCTTACCGGTTGCAGGGGCGTAATTATAGGTACCTGGAACAGTAGCCACCTGACCGGCGCCGCTTGAAGTTGCGGCCTTTCCTCCAGTACGGGACATCACATTGCTGTGAACATATCCGTTCGCACCATTTGAAAATTTCTTCTCCCCTTCAAATCCATCGTAAAACTTAGTGTCTGCCTTATTGAAGTAATCAACGCTTACATGTACAGTGACCTCTTCGTTCCCTGTCGGAACATAACCTTTCTTAACTGTCACGAATCCGGCATCATCAACTTCAATTTTATTTTTGTCTTGATCCGCCGGGCTGAAGCTGATGTTATCTGCAACGAATACATCAGCAGTGTCAACGATTAACCGCGTTTTATCTCCGGCCCGTAAAGAATCGTTCTGGCGAATTAGCGCAATTTTGGCTGAATATTGTGCACTCTCCACTGATTCATCAGAGTCCAAGAATCGTGACGTTGCGTTGCCGTTTGCTTTTACTTTAAATGTATCATTTAAAGTCGGAGATAAAGCCGCATCATTGCTTGTTGCTGCAATCGGGCTTCCATTAGCCACTCCATTACTGAAGAGTTGAACCGAATAGGCAGATGCATTAGCGACGCGATCCCATGTAGCGTATGTGCCGTTCCATCTGACATTTGCAGGTGCAGACAATTTCTCGATCGTCAATATTCCGGATGCTGCAACTTCTTCACTGATGTCCCCCGCATTATTAATGACAATGGCTGTAACAGTGTAGTTGCCCACTCCCAGTGCCCTTGCATAGGGCAGAACATGATGCCTTTCATGATTGTTAGACTGGTCAGGTCCCCCATTTTTCGATAAATAATAACCAACAGGTCCACCGTCTTTGAACAGTGTTACAAGGGTATCGCCGTAATTGGAGGCGCCACTGTAAATGCCTGTGTCCGAGTCAAGCGTCGGGTTAATTGGCGCATTCACCAGTGTATTGGTGGTTATCAATAACGGTACAGCATTGGATTTCACCATAACTCCCTCTGACGAGGACACTTCGCAATAATAGAAATTGCCTTGTTGTGAAGCGGAGTCCACATTGGGAAGCGTTAATAGCGCCTTATCAGCTCCGCTGACTTTTACCCCGTTCAAGCCAGTCTCGTCGTCAGATACATACCATTGATATGCTGCAGCAGCGGCTGATGCCGTAACGCTAAATGTTGCTGTCTCACCTTGTTTCACTTCTGCCGTTGTTGGCTGAGTGATTATTTCTAAATTTGGCAATCCGCCGGGAGGCACCAAATTCATTGTTAATGTTCTGGTTCCTGTTGTTGTAGCCACATCTTTTACAACATAAAAATCGTCGATTAGATGTTTATTTTTAATATAAGCTTTGTTGCCTGCCTGGTTGTTCCATCCTCCAGCTATTTTAGGCTGAATGGTTGTACCGCTCTTCATAGCTTTGTAAATATCACTTTGCGCTGAATCGGATATTAATGTTCCGTCTATTTGTAACGTC
Organism: Paenibacillus pseudetheri; assembly: GCF_924513355.1. Classification (NCBI taxonomy): domain Bacteria; kingdom Bacillati; phylum Bacillota; class Bacilli; order Caryophanales; family Paenibacillaceae; genus Paenibacillus; species Paenibacillus pseudetheri. Next base: position 58,561 of record NZ_CAKMAB010000019.1, on the reverse strand, counting down.
GCACCATTCGGTGTAATGAGCCACTCGAATTTATGCCAGCCTGTGGAACGTAAAGCCCCGCTATCTTTCCAACGGTTGCCTGCTGTACCCGCTGATGATGGTGCATATGCCCAAGTATATCTCGTCGGGTTATGAATAACATCAGCCTCTGAACTTTGATAGAATGTCCCAGCAAAGGTAGCATTTTTGCCATCTACAATAGCAAATTGAGTTCTATCCGTCGCTGTCTTCTCCTCATCAGGATACGGGTCAAAATACCATGCTGTCATCTTATAATTGCTACCTGCCGGCAGTGCCACGTCTTGGGCTACATTTTCATTATTTGTATCATTCGAGGGTGTAACCGCTTTCAATCCGGAACGGGACTGAGCATCGGACAGCGTGTATGACGAACCTAATTTGCCCGTTGATGTCATCGGACCATTGTTGTTCTCGAAGTCCTCCATGAATAACACATCTGAGTCATGGTAGTAACTCGCCGTGGCCGTGATTGTCACCGGGATGCCCGGAGCACCTGGCGACGCAAAAGTATAACCGCTAGCTAAAGTAATGTTCCCCTGATTATTAACAGTTAAAAGTTTCGAATTGCCGGAATCATAATTAACCTCGTCAATAACCGGTCCTTTCACCAGACTGCTTAAAGGCGAACCTTTATAGGTAAGATTCACCCTGCCTGCCTGACCTGCCGCTTGTGTCAATTCTAGTACAACAGAGTCAAAAGATTCGCCCCCTCCCGCAGCTGACACTTCAGATGAAGGCGCCAAGCCGAACAGACCAGGGAATACCAACGATGTTGCTGTAATCATCGACAAAGCTTTTTGCATCCATTTCGATCGTATCATCCAAACACTTCCTCCCTTTGAAATTAATAAATTAATACTTTATAAAAAATCTGCATCTATGGAAGTCACAATAGACATAGATTTCTATAAACTTAAAAACATAACCTATTCTAGTTCACTACCAATTCACTGAATCGATTACCGTTATACACGATCTTCAACTTATTCGTATTTGCAATTAACGCTCGCAAGTCAGATTCCGCCCACCCATATGTAATGGAATCTTTCACTTCTTCCAGTTTAAGTTTGGTGATTTCCGGTTTTGTGATTAATGTGGCAACGTGATCCTCGCCTATATATTTACCGATTACTGTCTCACCTACAGAAGCAGCTGCTAATGACTCCCAGAACTTAAGAGACTCGGTATCTTCTTTGGATATATCCAATCGATTTAACACTTTCTCTTCCTTGGCTTGTCCCGCTGTCGCTAACGCAGCCGTTAATTCATTAGCAACACGAACATATTCCGCACTTTTTGATGCATACTCAACTTGCAACTCTGCTTCGCTCATTTTCGTTTTTTTTACTTGGGTTTCTACCAAATCCGGCCAACGGGCGCCACTTAAATATTGCATGTACTGATTTAAATCAAACTGAGGCAACCCATAGTAAGTCCCTCCTGAATCATCCATCTTAGATCGCTTAACATTTTCATCTTCCATGTCGGATTTTAGCTCATCAAAGCTTTTGTAAGGGGCGATCCCCCGCTCGTCTGCAATAAATTGCTCCTGCTTGGTCTTTAACAATGCGGTCATCGCAGATTTTTTGGCGTATTCAGATGGGGTTTCATGATTTTCGCCGTATTGACGTGTCCAGAAGCCCTCATCTACTTGGACCCCATAAGTTCTGAAGAAATAGTCTGCCGTTATAGCTCTTTGTTCCTTGACATAAAATTGAAATTCTTCCTCTGTTACGGCGTATCCCTCTACTGTGAATATCCAATTTTCAGGTAGTTCCGCCTTTTTGTTAGTTAAGCTCAACACGAGTAAAGCAAAAACAATCAGAGCGGTAAACAAGATAATCACTGTTGGTTTTCGTCTACTAATCCCCATGACGCCCCCCCTTTCAAATATTCAACCTAGCTTTGCAAGAAAGCCTATGACAGTGAAATTCGTCACCGTTGTAGAAGAAGTTCCCAAATTTAAATGGTTAGACATAATTGTAAGTTTAGCTACCCCCTAATGTAAGCGCTTATTTAGACTGGATTAGAACAAATTTGACTTATAAATAACAGTCCTTTTCGCAATTGTGTGTGTGCTAGGGGATCCGGCCGTTATATTCCCCAAAAACACTAATAGCTTCGCCCTATGAAAACAATGGACGAAGCCATTAGATATTAACGTTTAAATTTAATTTTGGGTGATCTTAAATTCAATGTAGCAACAGGAGTTGTTTAATGAACCTTGTTTACCATAACCTTGTTTGGTGTAAACGCTTTTATTTTGTGAACATTAATTTTTAAATTTAATTAAAAATACCTAGACACGGCGAAAATAGTTGTGATACATTTGTGAATAAGTAATGCTGTTTGGCTAGTAATTTGTAGCGTGTAGGTGAAAAGTGACTTTGAGGATGCGATGATTCCCTGTTGAAGCGCGTATCTTCAAATCTCTTCAGCATATAAGTAAAATGTCACTTCTGCCCTAAAGTTAAAGCGCTTAAACTTTAAGACATGAATAGCACTTATTGTTAAGCGTTTTACTTTTGAGATCAGTCTAAAGGGAAGGAGGATTCATTGACGTTAATTAAACTAACCATCACTTAAGGAGGAATTTTTGAATACTCATGAAATCACCTCAGACACAGTGAAAGTGATAAAAGTGACGTTGAGGATGCGATGATTCCCTATTGAAGCGCGTATCTTCAAATCTCTTCAGCATAAGGAAAATGTCACTTCTGCCCTAAAGTTAAAGCGCTTAAACTTATAAGGCGTGAATAGCACTTATTGTTAAGCGTTTTACTTTGAAGATCAGTCTATAGGGAAGTAGGATTCATTGACGTTAATTAAACTAACCATCACTAAAGGAGGAATTTTTGTGTACTCATTGAAATCGACCTCAGGCACAATGAAAGTGATGTTACTTGTCATGCTTTCGGCGGTTATGCTTCTAGCGACATTAGCCGCCCCTGCACCGCTTCAACCGAAAGCTCATGGAGCGGGTGAATTGAAACCGTTTCCTCAACAAGTCAGCTATCCGGGTATCATTAAACCAAACCACGTCAGTCAATCCTCGTTGAACAGTTCTGTAGCTTCCTACTATGACTACTGGAAAGCTACTTATCTTAAAAACAACTTGTCCTCGCTGCCTGGAGGGTACTATGTAAAAGGAGATATTACTGGTGAAGCGGACGGCTTCGATCCGCTCGGCACATCAGAAGGCCAAGGATACGGTATGGTCATTACCGTACTTATGGCTGGTTACGATACGAATGCCAGATCAATCTATGACGGTTTGTTCAAAACGGCTAGAACGTTTAAGAGCTCTAACAACTCGAACCTAATGGGATGGATTGTAGCAGATAGTACTGCGGCTCAAGGGCACTTCGGTTCGGCAACAGATGGGGACCTCGATATCGCTTACTCCCTTATTCTAGCCGATCGCCAATGGGGCTCGACCGGAACGATCAATTATTTGGCTGAAGCCAAAAAGATGATTGGCGCTATTAAGCTTAGCAATGTGACAACTAACAACAGGCTGAACCTTGGGGACTGGGATACGAAGAGCGCCTTGAATACGCGTCCCTCCGACTGGATGCTCAGCCATCTCCGGGCTTTCAATGAAGTAACTGGAGATTCAACTTGGCTAGATGTCATCAACAATCTGTATAACGTATACAGCCAATTTACAGCAGCTTATTCGTCTAGCACTGGTCTGATATCGGACTTTGTGGTAGGCAACCCGCCTAAGCCAGCTCCCAAAAACTATTTGGAAGAGTTCCCTGAAACAAATGAATACAACTACAATGCAAGCCGTGTACCGCTTCGTATCGTAATGGATTATGCCTTGTATGGAGATACCCGCGGTAAAGATATCGCCAATAAAATGGTGGTATGGATCAAAGGAAAAACAGGCAATAATCCGAACAATGTGAAGGACGGTTACCAACTGAACGGTTCGAATCGCGGTACTTATGCAACAGCGGTATTCGTAGCGCCTTTCATTTCCGCAGCGACGACTACCAGCACGCATCAAGCTTGGGTCAATGCAGGTTGGGACTGGATGAAGAGCAAAAAGGAAAGTTACTACAGCGACTCCTTTAACATGCTGAATCTGCTGTTCATCTCGGGTAACTGGTGGAAACCTACCTACAGTGCTGCGGATACACAAGCTCCCTCGGATCCAACGAATCTGATCGCAACAGCAGCTTCAAGCAGCCAAATCAATCTGAGTTGGACTGCTTCCACCGATAATGTCGGAGTAACAGGTTATCGGGTATTCCGTGGCGGCGTGGAAGTAGGAGCACCTACAGACACATTCTTCAGCGATACCGGTCTTACCGCTTCGACAGCTTACAGCTATACTGTGAATGCTGTAGATGCTGCAGGCAACCTGTCTGCTAACAGCAATACCGCAACAGCAACTACAGATTCAACTCCTCCTGACAGCACCAATCTTGCGCTAGGCAAGACAGCGGTAGCCAGCTCTATCGAAGGTGTAGGATTTGAAGCTTCCAGGGCAACAGACGGCAACTCCACTACCCGTTGGGCGAGCGTGGAAGGAAGCAACAATGAATGGATTTACGTCGATCTGGGCGCAACCCAAAGCGTGAACCGCGTCAAGTTGAATTGGGAAGACGCATACGCTAAAGGCTACAAAGTTCAGGTGTCTAACGACGCAACAACATGGACGGATGCTTATGTAACAACGACCGGTGACGGTTCTATTGACGATATTACATTTACCGCAAATAGCGGTCGTTACGTCAGAGTGCTGTGTACTGCTAGAGGGACCGTATACGGATATTCGATATTCGATTTCGAGGTTTACGGCACTTAATTGAACAAATTCTGGCGGATAAGAATCCGTCAGAATTTTTTACTTTTGCTTAGGCCAGCGACGGTTCTAGTTCTATAAACCGTATTTCCACTGGATTCGCAGCCATATTGGACTCACTTCGAATATAGGAAAATAAGAGCCCCCTCCATCAATTCATAGTATTGAGTTACAAGCATTTTGCATAATACAATACTAAATTCCAAGAAATAAAAAAGCCGAATGGATCGTTCTCATCCACTCAGCTCAAGGATTATTTTACAATAATCTGTATAGTATCACTTTCCGTTGTTCCACTTCCATTCATAAACTCACAGCGATATTGATAGATGCCAGGAGATTTCCCTGAAATTTGTGTAGTGGCCGATTGAGCACTTGGTGTTTGTGGAGATAAAGATTTCGTTTCAATCAGTTCGCCATTTTCATATAATCGATACTGTGCTGCGTTCGTCCCCCACCACATATTAGCAGTAATGTTATAGTCCCCATCTTGATCCCAGTTGTCACTGGACAACACAGGTTTGCCGGGCTTCGCATCAGTCACGGTGACGGTGTGTGGATCACATGAAGTCGTTCCATATAAATTCGTTAACTCACATGTATACACATAGGTTCCATTCGGCTTACCTTGAATAGGAATAATGGAAGTCTGGGCAGCTGGCGAAACATCGGCCAGTGACTTCGTTTGGATCAATTGGCCATTCTCGTACAACTCATACAATGTGCCATTGTTTCCCCACCACATATTCATCGTAACTTCATAATTGCCATCATGTAAGCCTGTCGCAACACCGCTATTATTCGAAAGTGTCGGTTTACCTGGTACCCCATTTGCAAGCAACGCCGGACTACCGGAATGCCGTTCGAACTTGACTGCATCTGCCCTCGTATAAATCATATCGGCAGGTAGAGTTGGCGGATCTACCGTTGTAGGTGTAACCCTTGTTAAACGAACATACTCGCTGCCGTCTCCAGTAAAGTCGAACGTTCCTAGATTAACCCAACCCGACGAGCCAACGGTTGCATCGATATACGTGACCTCGGTAACCGACTGATGCTTCACTTCCACTTTGACATAATTATCGTTTGCCGTCGTATGGACGAGCTTGTAGATGGAGACCGTATATTTCCCCTCTGGAAACTGCCCCTTCCACGTCGCTGATGATCCTTGAACGGTAGAGTAACGGGACTTCACCCCAATTTTGTATCCGGCTAAATTGCTTTGGCTCCAAGACCCTTCTGTCGTGTATAACCCAGTTGTATTCGTGCTGTCGATAATAACTGTTAAGTCCCTGATCGCCATTGTCAGAGGCGGTGTTGTTAAGGTCACCCCGTCAATCGTTACAGTTGCCCATACCTCAATGTGATCCGTTTCCCCGTCCAGACTTAGAAGAGTCAACAAACCGCTACTGTCCACTTCAGCCAGATCGGTTCGATCAACGAAATACTGCACATTTGCCTGTGTTAGATCACCAATCAGACCGTTATCTAAATAGCCGGTTACGCTTAGTTGTGCGGTTTGAGTCATCTGCAGTTCGTCCCGATCCGACAGGATCACCGCAGACTCCAATTGCGGCATACTGTTTAGGTCCACCCACATCATCGCATCAGCAACTACCCGTGACTTGTTGGCCTTATTGGTTAATTCGACATATCCACTATCGCCAGCTGCAAAAGGATAAGCTCCCAAGTGTACCCAAGTTCCATTGGCCTTTGTCTCATCAATGGTGACCGTCTCGGAGCCCCCGCTATAATAAACGGTAAATGAGGCATTCGTTGCCCAATTTTCACTGGTAGCAGTTATTTGCGGAAGCTTGTAATATACGCTGTAAGTAACAGTTTCCGGCAGCTTAGGCCTCCATGCAATTCTGCTTGTCGCTTTGCCAGTAGTAGATTTGGCATACACATAGTTATCATAGTAATAGTTGTTAGCCGTTGTATCCCGTATCCAGACGCCTTCTGTCTCCGCCTCCGTATTATCCACAATGATAGATGAACCATCCTGCCAATCCGGTTGAACTGGAGTTACCGTTACCTGATCAGGCAGATAGAGTGTCCGCTTGCGAGTCTGTTTCCCGCCCGATTCCACATAATAAGTGAAGGTTTGGGATAAATCGTTTACCCGTATCGACCATTCCATCGGATAGATCGTATCTGGAATGGTCGTATACGTAGCCCCGCCATCCAAGGAATAATGGATCGACACTGGTTTTGTCGTTTTTGCCTGTACATAAGCATCGTAGGCAGTTCCGTCGGGCTTGACGATCAGCATCCCTTTAACCGCATCTATTGGACTGTGGGTATCGAAGAAATAACTTGCATCCGATGTATCAGCAGTTCTGACCTGATGCAGCGGCACTTCAATGTTGAGTCCTTCTACTATGATAGCGGTTAATCCCTTGCTTGAAACCGTGGCTTGAATAATTCCGCCACTCATAACCGCTTGCTCTGGTGTGCCATTATCGCGGATGATGGTTACGGTATAATCTTGTGCCGGGTTGAACCCAATGATTTGCGCATTCAATTCAATCGGAGTCTGGACTTCAACTGACGACGCGTTGCTTAACCCGATATAGAATTTATTCCCGCTCTCTCCCGTTATCCAGTTCAATTGAGGATGGTTGGTCTGAATTATCCCCTTAGGCATCCAGAGCCAAACGTCGGAATTACCGTAAAATTGACCTGGTTTATTACCATAAAGATGATATTTAAACCATAAAAAATTAGTTTCAAATACAGAAGGAAATGTAATACTTCCATTCGATTTCAACGATTGTTCGCTGATCAAATAATCTATCGTTTGCCCGAGCTGTCCCGGTATATGGTGATAATAGATGGATGTAGCCCCGCTTGGGCCTTCCAGAGGAAACTCTGGTTCAAGTTGGCTAACAGCGAAGCCCTTATAGTAATAACCTGGATAGCTGGAATATCGTCCGATGACCGCATTATGAGCGATATCCTGCAGCAGTTTATCGCCTGTATAGAGCGACAATCTGAGCATGAAAGGAGCCTCCTGTGCATTCATCCGATAATAGCCAGTTGTACTTCCCGCCTCAAATGTCAACCCGTTGGGTGATATAAGCTGGCTTTCCGCTTGTATGCCCCCGGCAACGTCTTCAGGGAGCTTACTCCTAGGATAATCGTATTTACCACTGTCCGGCCAATGGAACGACTCCGCGTAATTATACGTCTCCGGCTGCGGAATCGTAACCGTGCCTTCAGGAACCGGACGGGCAACGAACATGGTGGCGTACCGTTTGGCTTCCTTGTACGCGGCATTTAAGTATTTGGGATCCTTCGTTTCCTCGTAAAGCTCCAAGATCTCCATCCACAGCTTGCTATAATAATAAATAAACTCATTTTTACTCACATTCACGGATTCAGGAGTATCGATATGTTGAAGGATATAGCTGTCGGCTGCAGCCTTGGCAGCCTGTAAATACTGCGCATCTCCCGTCATACGATACATCATCAGGGGCTGAATGACAGGCCCCCGGTCTTTCTGGTCAGGATCACGCACGAGGTACTCTTCCTGTGCCAGCGCCCCAATTCCTGCCGAAGTACCCATCATCTGATTGACAGCGGCTACGCTTGAAAAATCGAACGGCAAGGTTGCCATTTTCCATAACGACGGCACACCGTATACTGGCTTCTGCGTCGGAGACCAACCTATACCATTACGCGATAAGCCATACTGGACGGACGGCAATGCTCTCGTATCGTAAAGCTGGTCATCCCCAGTCAAATAGTAAGCCCCCAAAAGAACCGCATTCGAGCTTGTTCGAACGCTATCCTCGTTTTCGATGTCAATAAAGCCCTTGGCACGGCTCCACCACCCGCTGGGTGACGGGACATAATCAACAGAGTCATCCCCTTGTGGCTCTATCTTAAGCAAATCGATCATATTGAACATCGCGTCAGTAAGAGACTGGTCTGATACATTTTCCCGGTATGCCGAATAATCGTATTCACTGCGGAGAATATCTCTGTAAGCCTCATATATACTGCTGTTTTGAGCGATTAGCCCCATATGAAACTGATATGTGCTTTCCGCAGTCATTTGCGAATAATTCCCTAGTTGAGGAGCATAAAGGACCGGCTGCACGCTGCCTTCGTTGTTGACAAGACTCATGCCAAGCCGTTGTTTGGAAACGCCTCCCGTCGGTTCGAATTCGACAGGAAGCTCTTCCGACGGTACAAATACACCATACGAAAAAGCGTTCCCCAAGCCATCTTTCTTTTCAACCAGACTCATCGGAGCGCTCAGCTCCCTTAAGCTTGTTGATTCCACCGAACCTACCATTTTGGCGTGTGACCTGAACCCATTTAACACTTCATTAATGCCAGAGAGTTGCTCTGTTGTGAAAGACTGATAGCCGATCACATAATTGCCATCCCTGCGAGGTGTAAAGGCGAAGGAAACATCAGGTTTGTCCCCTGACAGGGACCAGTTCACTTGTAAATCGTAATCGTCTCCATGTGAAGAATCGGTTAATATCGCCGTGTGGCTGTCAGGGAAATCAATCTCGTCGAATGTAATCCAGCGTTTGTTCATCGTATCGTAGTAATTGGTTAGACTCCCCGCATTCCCATCCAATAAGACCCATTGCTCTTCAAGTCTTTCCGCCACATTATTGACAGGCACCCAGTTCCCTGTATCCGTGTCCTTGTAGAACATATCACGAACGATGGATTTGCCTCCATCCCAAGCTGCTTCATAGAAAGTCGCCTTATAGCTAGCATTCTCGATACTGCCTTTTTCCGTGTAACTGAGATTCGTTAATGTACGGCTGCGCAGCGGAGGTAACGGCGGAGCTTGCTGCCGGATATTCCCTTCAAACTTGACCGCATCGGCCCGCGTAATGATCTTTCCGGTCGTGGGCTGCGTTCGAGTCAGTCTGACAAATTCGCTATCATTCCCACTGAAATAATATTCCCCCAAATCCACCCATCCGGCCGATGGGCCCGACGAGGGCCTCAGATCCATAAACATGACATCCGTAATCCCATTGTGAACAATTTCAATTTTAACATTACTATCTGCTTTATCCGCCCAATCAAGCTTGTTAAACGAAATTCTCGCCGTCCCTGCTTCCAATCGCGGATTCCATGTGATGCTTCTTCCTACAGCATCGGTAAATTTGGAACTGGAATTATTATATCCCTTCACTCCCGTACTTGTAGTCCAATAAGGAGCGGAGTACCCGTTATTCGCGTTATCTACATCAGTGGTGACAACATCATCAATCGTGATGCTTCCATCATCAATGATGATCGTCTTATGTGGCTCTTTTTGCTGAATATTCCCTTCGAACTTGACCGCATCTGCACGAGTAATTATCGTGCTGGTTGTGCTGGTAGACCGAGTCAATTTAACGAATTCTTTTCCAACCCCGGAAAAATAGTACTCTCCCAGATCCACCCATCCCGCAGGAGCACCAAATGAAGGTCGCAAATCCATATAGAGAACATCCGTCGTTCCATTATGAACGATTTCAATTTTTACATTGCTATCCGCCTTATCCTCCCAGTTAAGCTTGTATAATGATATTCTCGCCGTTCCCGCTTCCAATCGCGGATTCCAGGATATCGTTCTGCCCGCTGTACTCGTATATTTAGAACTGGAGTTATCATATCCCTTCACCCCTGTACTTGTGGTCCAATTCGGAGCTGAATATCCGTTGTACTCGTTACCCACATCAGGTGTCACAACATCATTGATCGTGATGCTCCCGTCATCGATGATAATCGTCTTATACGGTAAGGGCTCCGCGTAAGCGGTCCTTATTCCGACTAGGCTGAAAGGAACTAATATCGTTACGATGAAAACGATTAAGAAAAACAGCTTCCTTTTTATCATACAACTCACAGCCTCCCTTGTGTTGATAACGCTTTCAAAATAATGGTGCCCTCCTTTGTTCGAAGATCGTACAGAAGCAAATAGCCTTTACTTCTGGCTAAGCCCGCTCTGTCGGTTTTATCATAGCATGTTACAGAACTGTGAAATTTCTTTGATTTTAAGAATTTCTTATAAGATTTTAAGCAAGAAGAAACGGTCGTCCTTTAAAGACGACGACCGTTTCTCATAGAAATATTAGGATAATTTATAGCATGTAACATATAAATTCTTATATTTTAAAAAAGAGACCTACATCATAACTGCTCGCTCAACTGCAGTCAGTTATGATGTAGGTCTACCAATTGTACAAAGCCTAATGATTAATTATAATGGCGGCTGCACCAATAACAACTTCCCAAGCTGAATCACCGTTTGATCATACCAATCTGGATTCTGCCTAACGTGCTCTCTACTTCGTTCATTGCCGCATGCCTCAAACACGGCCGCTTTGTCTGTTTTCTCGGTATCGACTTCAAAGCGAACCGTATGTTTCCCATTCGGGAGCTCCGGCAAGAATACATACTGATTTCGATTATGATCGTTGTATAGTGTGAATCGATCGATAATAAAGGGGTCCCCCCCATCCACCGACACCTTCAATCTGCCAGAATCAGGCCCCCCGATATCGAATAACCCGATATGGGTTCCCTCGAACTGCACCGTGATAGCCTCTCCAGGATCGACTGCTCGCCATAGGCCGGGGAACAACCAATTGTACTCGCGCACTAAAGCAGAATCATCGGGCGTCATGTAAGACCATCCTGCGGAAAAAGTAGTAAGACCATCCAGTGACAGCATGGTCGCATACTCCCAAGGATTAGCCGGGACCAACGGATTCTGAGGCAAGTGATGTACTAACCTTCCCAGATGACCCCTGAGTTCGCTAATTGTCTCAAATGACCGGGTGATCGTATCCGTGTAAATCTGGTGTCCTTCGGGAATGGTCGGATGGATCGAATCATGCGTAAAAATAACGGCTCCGGAAATGGACACGTCTTCCCTTGAGGTAAAAATGAGTTTTCCCTCCGAAACCAAGTGACTGACCGCTACGCCCAGATGAATCGAAGGAATACCATAATAGTCGGCCACTTCCTCTTGCATTAAAGCCCCCTTCTGGTATTCCCCAGACTGAAATAAGGCCACATCCCGCTCCTTCAGCGTATAAACGAACAGGATATCGGTAAACCGGCTCCGCTTGCGGATCTGACGGACAATCCCTTCGATCCGCGCCTTGGATTCGGGATCTCCGCCATCGTTACCGACAAATTCAACAAATACTAGATCAGGCCGATGACGCAGTACATCTGTCTCCAAACGGGCACATCCCAAATCCGATCCGGTCCCATCAATGCCTGCATTCACAGAGCGGATATCCGCCTGGGGATATTTCTCACGAAGCCAATCCGCCGTCATGACCCTGTAGCCTTCAGAACGGGTATTACTGCCGCCGAAATAGACGATTGTTACGGTATCCCCATTTTCCAATTTCTGAATGATATTGGGGAGCCCTCTACGAGGGAATAATTCCTTCATCGTGACTTCACCTGACCTCATTTATCAATTTTAGGAGCAAAGCATTTTACAGCAAACACTTCAAAATAAGGCGAACCATAAGTTGCGCAGAAATTAATCCGGATTTGGGTTACACGTTTCGCATCCATCTTATGTTTATTCAACGTGAGATAATTTCCACGAGTTAAGATTGTCCTCTCGGTTCCGTCTTCTAAGGTCAAGGTCATATCATAATCTTGGATAAGGGACTCAATTGGGTCGTTGAAATGCTCCAAATCCAGCTGTGAATTGAAAACAAGATGGATTTCGTCTACATTTTTGGGGCTTGCAAAACAGAATTCCAACCATTCCTGTCCTTCCGTACGTTCAGAAATCCAGCCGTTCGGTTGGCCATAAGGTCTGGAGAAGCCGTTGATGACATTCTCGGGATTATACATACTCTGGGACGGTAACAGATCCTTGAAGCAAATGCTCTTATTGAATTTCTTCAGCCTGGACGGCTCTTCCGGCCTATAATGGAAGCTAACCGCTCCTGTCAATTTCTCTTCGTTGCCGTATACGGCAAGGCTCGCCGTACCCTCCAATACGATGTAGATTTTGTCGTCAGCCGGTTTCTTGCAGCCTAAGTCTAGCGTAATCCATTCGTCATGACCGGCTGCAATAACCAGGCGGTAGTCTCTCAACTCGCTGGTGGGAATGTAATTTTCCTTCCGTTCCCCGCCAAACAGCTTCACATGCAGTGTTTCCGAATGCTCGGACCTATTTTTAATTTTGATCCGTACGCTTTCAGCCTCGGCTGTCTGAATCGGCAAGACCAAACATAACCCTTTCTCCAAGGAAATCTCTTCGCTTGGATGAAGATTGTCATAGCTGCGCTGAGACGAGGCTCGAATATTTAATCCGTCAGCGAAGTAAGGATCCAATTCCTCTTGAAGCCCTACAATCGTTTGGCCATCTCGAAGCAGCAGTGCCTGCAGCTCCTCCATATGAGATTCGACTATGGCTGCAGGGTCTATCTCATATTTCAAGCATAACGAAGCAGCCGTCCCAACCGCCTGCCCCATACAACCGCAGGTTGCCATTACTCTAGTAGATCCGAAAGCCACATGGGTAGCACTTATATTGCGACCAGCGAACATGAGATTAGGAATATTACGTGAATATAAACTGCGGAAAGGGATATTGTACAATCCAGGAACGAAATTCCATGCTGTAGCCGGCCCCTCATCGTAGACGCCCTTATTAGCATGTAAATCCATATACCATCCTCCGACGGATACAGCATCTTCGAAATGCGGCTTTGTTGTAAGATCGTTCTGAGACAAGGTGTGTTCCCCTATAAACCGCCTCGACTCCCGCTTTCCCGGAATCGGGCATACATAATCCAAGATGAGATTGTCTACATCATCAAATTCGCCGCTATTTTTGATATAATCCCAAATCCCATACACCAATTTCCGCAGTTCCAATGCGATGTCTTCATTATTCTTGATAATATCCATATGTCCACCGTATTCCAGCCACCACAATCCGCCAAGCCCGTTGATTTTTCTTGGTAAAGCCCGATGGTTTAAGCCTTTTCTGATACTATCGAAAAAGGCCAACTTCGTAATATCATATGCAAAGCCAGGTCTTTTGTATGGAACGGAATATTCTACGTCACGGGCTTGAAACAAGATCGTATCGCCCATGGTGTAATGGTCCGCCACTTCAGGAGCCAATTCTTCCTTGTATTCATGCTTCGCTTCTCTCCCCCAGCGGAAGAGAGCACCTGCTTGATATCCGACAACTCCATCTCCGGAGCAATCGATGTAGGTTCGGCTTTCGAAACGAAATTTTCTTTCGGAAGCCAATTGAAGACCCTCCACCCATTTAATTCTGCCGTTCTCCATGCCCGTTTCATGCACGCATGTATTCAGAAATAGAGAAATGTTAGGCTCAGCATAAACCATATCCAACAAGACCGTATCCGAAAGTGATAGCATAAGCTTCTTGTTGTATAACGGGTTATAGTGAAAAATCTTCAACTTGAGTTCTTCCACCAATCCGCCCTCGCGTGCATAATAGGATGGACTGTTTCCGAGATATGCTGACCCGTTGATATGAACCCTCACCTCGCTGCTCGCATTTCCTCCAAGAACCGGCCGATCATTAATAAGTGAAACCTGCAGCCCTTGGCGTGCGGCAGCAATGGCAGCGCATATCCCAGCAATACCTCCGCCGACGACGGTTACATCTGCTTTAATAAGCTCCATTTTGATAACCTCCATGATTAGATCCTTCTATCATGGTAAGCCTTTTGGTGCCCTTTTTTTTACATGATTTCGCGAGAAATTTATACATTTTTTGCAACCTTATTTGGATTCATACCGTGTCATTTTTATCCGATATTGCTTAGGCGTATCACCCGTATATTCTTTAAATAACTTGCAAAAATAACCTTCATTCACAATTCCTACTTCCTCGCACAATTCCAATAAAGAATAATCCTGAACATTTAACAGCTCGAGAGCCAAGTGGATTTTTTTGCGGTTGATGAAGCTGATAACGCCCTCATTCATTGTTTTTTTGAATAAGCTGCTAAAATACGATGGAGCTAAATTAACTTCCTCGGCAATCGCCTCGAGCGTTAATCTCTGTTTCAGGTTTTTCTCTATAAACCGCATAGCACTCATGATTTCTATACGATGTAAAAGTTGGCCAGCGTGTACATATTCGAATGTGAAGTCGCCAATATAGGCAAGCTGCTCCCGAAATGTCATGAATTTTATAGGAAACTCTGATACATCCGTGGTCAACGAGTTCCCCGATTTAAATTTCGCAGTAATGTCTCTGTATAAGTCTTGAAGCATAGGTGTCATGATAGACTTATGAATTTTATAATTCGTCACAAATTGGTTTAAATCAGAGAGTTTTTTCTCCAGCTCTTCCTTGGAAACTTTCCTTTGTACCCATGTGAGAAAATCAGCCAGTTTCAGCTGAAAGTCCTCCTTTTTGTCATTACGGTATTGGAACCGATGCATAGTTGTTTTGACTACTTTCTCTTCATGATAATAGAAATCCTCACTCACGATATTTGCTTCCATGTAAGCTTGTTTGATAGATTCCCAGCCTCGGTGCGGACCTCCAAAAGCGACGGATACCCTTTGATTCAAATATTGATGTAAATGGGAGACGATCTGACTGCCCAATGAATGGCAAGCATATTCCGTGTCCATATCGCTGCGATTATTTTCCCAGGAAAGAAAGCCAATAAAACGATTATCGGATAGATCCGCAGCTACACCTCTGCCACCATTCACCACAGTTTCTTCGATTATATTCGTAATCGCATATTTCAAGATGTTTTGATCAGACGCTGAATAATCGTTTCGGAAACTTTCATACAGATTCATTTCAACAATGAAGCAGCAATAGTTGGCTTGAAAGAAATGGAATTGCATGCGATTGGCAAAATCCGATGCCCGATGAGAAGGAATTTCGCCTCTGATAAGCTCATTAAAAAATTGCTTGCGGACTCTATATTTATTTTCAAGCACGGATACGTTTAACGATTGAAATTCCGCTTCTTTTTTCTTAACCTCATTTAAAATCACGGCTGCCTTATCTAAAGCGCGATCTAAATCCTTTTCCCTGAGCGGAACCTTAACAATGTACTCCAATACGTTGGCTTGAATAGCTCTCTGGGCGTATTCAAAGGATGAATAAGCGGTCAAAAGAATGTATTGGGTATGGGGAAGCTTTGGTTTTAGCTGCTCAATCATGGAAATTCCATCCATTCGCGGCATAACGATATCAGATATCACGATATCCGGCTTAAGCTTTACGATCTCCTCTATCCCCTTCAGCCCATTATTCGCTTTTCCCACTAAATGAAATCGCTTATCCCTATGGGAGAGCTCGTTAAAAAACAATTCCAATCTCTGAATGATTAGATCTTCATCGTCAACAATGAAGCAGGTGTAGTCTCTCACCATCATGCATCTCCTTTAAACGAGCCTGCTGGGAATAAGGCTTGCACACGGGTTATTTCCTTAGGTATACTTAGGATTTGGAGCCCGAACTGTTCTCCGTAGTGAAGTCTTATTCGGTCATGAATATTATTTAACCCGATTCTTTTCCTTTTTACTTCCACATCACTCGGTTCTGAAATCAAAATATGCTTTATTTTATCAGTTGGAATTCCCTCGCCTAGATCAACTACTTCTATGATGACGATGCCGCCCTCCCTGTACGCATGAATAGTAATAGGGCCTTCGATCCCCCCTCCGTTATAACCATGGAAGATACTATTCTCCACAAGGGGCTGCAGCAGCATTCGAAAAACCGGGAAATCTATTAACCCTGCTTCGATATTTTTAATCAAGTGGAAGTTTCTGTTATAGCGGATGTTCTGGATCGCGATATAGTCCGATACATTTTGCAATTCCTGACGTAGTGAAACCTTCTCAGAAGCATCAGCTATCCCATATTCCAATATTGAAATGAGAGACTCGATCACCACATCTACTTTCTCTATTTGTCCGAGTCGTATGACATTGCTGATAGAACCAAGCGTGTTATACAGAAAATGAGGGTTTATTTGAGACTGAAGCACTTGGATTTCCAGCTTCCGCTCAAGTTCATTATGTAGCTCTGCTCCACGTATCAGTTCCACAATTTGCTGCAGCATACGATCGAATGCCCGGGAGAGATCTCCAAACTCATCGTTTCGGTTAATCGATATTGTAGTTGTGAGGAGGCCTTGCTCCACCCGCTTCATTTTTGTTTTGAGCGCATAGAGAGGGGTCCTTATATATTTGGCAATAAAAAAGGAAATGAACAGACTTAAGAGAAGACCTGCAGCTAGAAGCCCGATATAATAGGTTTCCAATCTGGACAAAGCAGCTTTCAAGCGTGATTCATCGTTGATCGAGATGATGGTCCAGTTGAATTTCTCAGTCGGTTTTTTCAGAAGGGAGACTGGAATACCATCCTTGGTATGTAGTTGAAGGCTTGTTTCTGTAGTATCCAGAATTTGTTCTGCTGACGTTTCACCGATTGAAAAAGTATGATCTTGAATATTTATGGGTCCTTTATTTTCCGAAAATCCGGCAATGATTTTTCCCGATGCGGTGATTAGAGCCAAATCCATTTGTTCTTTTTTATTAATCTTGAACAAGGTTTCTTCAATGGCATTTAGATCCAAATCTACCGCAATGGCCATGGGAAACGGAGCACCGTTCAGATATCGAACCATCGTAACGGTCCAGCCGGAATATTTAGATTTGTAAGGATCACTGACAAATGTAATCCTTCTATTCTTGTCAGCTGCATCAAACAAAGGTTCTCTTTCAGCTAAAGGTTCATCGAATATTCGGGTAGGTGTACTCCCGCCTAGAATGGATAAATCGCTTTTGATCAAATAAATATTACTAACGTAATTACTGTTGAGTTCATACAGCTCTCTTAATTGCTTTTTAATCACATCTGTATTGTCAATGTTGGCTTTCACCGATGACTCGACCGAGAACAGGATCGTCTGGAAGGAGGAAAAATTAACTGTGAAATATTGATCTACCTTGTCAAGTATTTGGTTGGTGTAATAAATGTCAGAGGTTCTTATTTCCTTTTGGACATAGCGATAAGACAATTGGCTTATCAAGATTATGCAGCTTAATACAAATGCAAACACGATAAAAAATAATTTTAAAGGCAAGCTGATTCTTCTTCGCATCGATCCTCTTCCTTTTAAATCTGTATTAAACAAATAATAGCATATGACAATAAAGAGAGGGGCTAATTTTAGCCACTCTCTTTGTTTAAAAGATAAGAATTTATATGCTTCGCGCATAAATGTTCCTTATCTTTCCCGCTGAAACGGTACCGCCCTTTAAAAGGACGGCGAAGCCGTTTCTACTTGATTTACTTGATTAAGCCCGCTTCTTTAAATTGCTTGATTACTGTGTCCTTATATTTCTGCATGTCAAACTTGGTGTCCAACGTATTGAGGAAATTCTCCCAGTTGTCAAGAGGATCTTTGCCGGTCATAAATTTGACCAAGCTTTCATTAATGAAACGTTGGCGGTCCGCTGCCAATGTATCGTTCGGGTCTTCAGTCAATAAATTCCCGGGCAAAGTAGGCGCCACGTATTTCTGATTGTTCTCAAAAGCTTCTGCCGTCTTAGGATTTTGGAAGCTGAAGTACTCAGCATCATCACCACGACGCGGCATTCTATAATGATCAACCCATAGGTACTTTTCTTTCATTTCCTTCGATAATTCGGAGGTTTTATTTTTGATCTTGCCGTCCACTAAATCCCAATGAATCCCTTTAATTCCGTATGCAAAATTCGGATAGGCTTCTTTGTCCGTAAAGAGATAATTCAGCATGGACAAGATCCGAATGATTTTGTCCTTATCCGCTTTCTTGGATATGGCCCATGAATTGCCTTGGAACGATTTTCTCTCTACAATTTGATCACCATAAGGACCTGTCATTGGAGGAATAACGATCCATTCCGGCACCTCTCCACTGATTTCTTTCATTTTCTGCTGATAATCCGGTTCCAGCCTGCGGGCATCTCTTATCATGAAGCCAACTTTACCCTTAAATAACTTTTGGTCGAGCAAATCGGGAGTATTCATCGTCACCCAGTCTGGATCTACAACTTTGGCTTCCATCATTTTATTAATATAAGCGAGCGCTTCCTTCATTTTTGGGTCGGTATACAGGAACACCGGTTCATTGTCTTTTACATCTATGGCTGAGGGAGGATTGACGCCAAACATCCACATCAAACTATCGAAGCCGTAGGTTTGCAGATTGCCTTCTTTATTCATTCCACCTATGAATCCGTACGTATCGTTTTTGCCATTACCATCCGGATCTTTCTCTGTAAAGGCTTTCATAACTTCGAATAGCTCGTCAGGTGTTGTTGGCACTTCCATATTCAGCTTTTTCAGCCAATCATTGCGGATGAAGAAGCTCCGGCTGATACCGTTTACATTATCATAACCTGGAACCCCAATGGTTTTTCCTTGATAGGACATCGCCTCCCAGGAGTCGTTGCTAAAACGTTTCTGCAATTCAGGAAATTGATCCAGATACGGTGTCAAATCCGCAAGAACCCCTTGGTCATAATATTGCGCGAGATCAGCCCGGCTCTTCAAGAAGATCAAATCTGGAATATCTCCGCCAGCAATGAGCGTATTTAATTTAGTCGTTGCTTGCCCTGATTGAGGAATCATCATTTCCAAGTCGATATTTACTGCTTTCTCCAACATTTGGCGTTGGATATCTTCTTCACGAGGAGGAATCGGAGCAGCAGCATTGAAAGTGCCTTGGTTAAACATCGAAATTTTCAATTTGGTTTCAAAGGGACTAGACTGGCCTTGTGAATTACCCGAAGCTGATGATGTAACCTCTTTTTGTTCCCCACATCCTGACAATACCGTTCCCACACCGACCATTGCTGTCAGAATAGCAAATGTAATCGCTTTTCGTTGCATAATGACCTCTCCTTTGCTTCTATATTATCACGGTTTCCCCGTAACAACTCAGGTTGGAATATCTTTTTAACCTTTAACCGATCCCAAGAGTACACCTTTGGTAAAATGCTTTTGCATAAATGGGTAAACGATCAAAATCGGAACTGTAGTCACGACAACTGCTGCCATTTGTATAGCGAACGTACTAACAGCTCCGGTATTGGCAAGCGAATCAGCACTTTGTGTTGCGACGTTAAGCAGGATGTTGCGCAAGATCACTTGAAGCGGCATTAAGTTGGTATCATTGATATAAACAATAGCATCGAAATAACTGTTCCAATGCCCGACTGCGTAAAATAATGAAATTGTGGAAAGGACGGGCAAGGACAGGGGTAAAATGATCCGCCATAACGACTGAAGCTCACTTGCACCGTCTACTCTCGCTGATTCCTCGATTTCAGCAGGCAATTGCTCGAAAAAGCCTTTAATGATCACCAGATTAAATGCACTAATGAGATGTGGAATAATCAATACCCACGGACTGTTTAGCAATCCCAGAGAGCGGACTAGTAAATAAGTCGGAATTAATCCTCCCCCAAACATCATGGTAAAGACAATGAATAGTAAAAATGGGCTTCGACCCGGCAAATATTTTTTGGATAACGGATATGCCGCTATTACCGTAAAGAACACATTGAGAGCAGTGCCCACTATCGTTCGAAACAATGTAATTTTATACGCCTGCCCGATACCATGAGAAATGAATACTTCTTTATAGGCTAGAAAGGTAAAGGATTCGGGTATAATAACAATTCCTCTTCTTAACACTTCCGATTCTGGTGTCACTGAAACAGCAACCACATATAGAAAGGGTAGTAAGCAAAGTAGAGCTAGCAAAATAAGAATAAAATAAACGACTGCTTGCCAGACTTTTTCTCCGATTGTCAAATTGATCATATTGATAACCACCTCACCAAATTTGCCCATCGAATTTTTTGGCGAGCTTATTCGCTGCCAACACTAAAACAAATCCGATGACCGCTTTAAACAATCCCACAGCAGTAGCCAAGCCAATCTTAAGTCGCTCGAGCCCTTCACGGTATACCCATGTGTCGATAATGTCGATCTTCTCCTGATTAAAGCTGTTGGCAAACATGAATATTTGGTCAAAACCAGCATCCAGAATATGGCTTAATTTAAGGATCAGCATCAGAATCATCACGCCTCGAATGCCGGGAAGTGTTACATGCCATAGCTGTCTCCATTTGGAAGCGCCATCAATTCTAGCCGCTTCATATAAGCTTGGATCGATTCCTGCTAATGCTGCAAGGTACAATATCGCTCCCCATCCAATATCCTTCCATATTTCAGATAAGATGATCAGCAGTCTGCCCCAGGCAGGTTCCGTTAGGAATGAGATGGGTTCAACTCCAGCTTCCTTCAAAATCATGTTAAAAAGACCATCCCCTGGGGCTAATAATGCCACCATCATTCCATAAACAATGACCCATGATAGAAAATGGGGCAAATAAGTGATCGTTTGTACGATTTTCTTAAACCATTGGGTATAAACTTCATTGAGCAGCAAAGCAAGTATGATAGGAGCTGAAAAACCGAACAATAGCTTATACAGCGATATGATTATCGTATTTCTCATGATGTCCCAGAAATAAACGCCGTTCATAAAATCTGTAAAATTTCTAAATCCCACCCATGGGCTATCCCATAGTCCTAAAGCTAGGTTATAGTTTTTAAAAGCAATAATGATTCCCGCCATAGGAATGTATTTGAATACGGCAAAGTAAACTAATGCCGGGAACAAGAGCGCGTACATCACTTTATACTTCTTTATCGTTCTTATCCATGAATTCCGCTTTTTGGTGAGGGGAATGGCGTCCGCTGCCAATTTTGCTTGCATATCATCACCTCGTCTTTATTTATATTTGTATAATAGCATCCCCCTATTGGATAAATTTCTGTGATTTCAAGAATTTCTTATAAGATTTTAAGTAAGTACAGCCTTGGATAATTCCATTACAATAGGCATGAAAAACCGGACAGTGTTTATCGGCAACTCACTCTCTTCGACTGCATTCATGATGCTGAATTCCTATAGCATCTTTAACAATTACATTTAAGATGAATATGTATTAAAGTGAATTTACGCTGCTAAAGCGCACAAAAGGCTGAGAATCTTATTCGGATTCTCAGCCTTCTATTATATCGATACGGAGTAAACGGGAATCTCCCCCAATTAGATTGGAGAAGATTCCCGTTGTTTTAATATTTATTATTCCAAATAGCCTTCGGCAAGTTTCATTAGGGTTTCTTTGCTTACTTTATTTATGTCTCCACGTAAAGTATAGGCGTATTTCACCTTTTTGTCTGGGCTCTCGGATACCCATTTCAGCTCGTGCGTCTGCGAAGGAGCAAATTCTGTATGCAGCATTTCTATTCCCTTCACTTGAACCTTCTCCTGCTTAAATTCAACGTTCTCGTCAATATACATTGTAGGATCGCTATTTCCACTCAGATTAGTGATATCAACCCCGATTTTATCTTCGCCATTTTGATACGTAGCAAAGAGAAGGAAAAGCTGATCTGTCATTTCAACCGGCATCATGGCATATCCCTGATTGGATTCTTCCGCCTGCTTTCTCAGCTTTTCTGCCATTTTCTTTTTTTCTTCCCAAGAAGGAGGATTCACTTCCTGAGCATTTTTAAAGATTACGTCCGCCTTTTGGAATGTATAATTTCCATTGACTTTGTCTGCGATCTTAATGGATTTATCCGTAATCTTATCACGCAATTGAGAAAGATCTTGGAAGACAGTCACCTTCGTTCCAATAATTGTTTCATGATTCGGGTTATTGGCAACCATATAGAACAGCCCAGCTTCCCCGTTCTTTAGCACCTTATCCTTAAGTTCATAAAATGCCTTGAACCGTTCTGTCTCATCTTTCGATTCTTTTTTTACGTAATCTTTCGTCGATTTAGTTTCATATACGACTTTGCCATCTTTATTCGTCAAAGAATGATATTGAACTGCCGCATAACCCGTGGAGGCCATTAACATCATCCCTAAACACGCAGTCAACACAACTTTATATTTCATAAAAAACCTCTCCTTTTCTTTTGGCTTAGCATGTAATATTCTCATTACTTTTCCTGTCAAGTCGGCGTCGGGAATGCGCGGGTCATCAAACAGTCTTTTCAAATCCCGATCCCTGTCCATATTCATACACTCCCACTCCCTTCACTTGAGCATAATACTTTCGAAATTTTGCAGATGCACGTTCGTATTTTTTACGAAGGCTGGCACTGTTTTTGCCGAGAATCAATCCGATCTCCTGGTAGCTTTTATCCTCGACACAACGTAAGATTAACAAGTTACGCTCTTCCGCCGATAATTTTGCCATGGCTTGATGTACGGATTCATCAAAATAGTTGGCTTCAATATGCAAGTCGACTTCATTATTTTCTTTCTCATCCTGGTAAAAGAAAGGCAAATATTTCACCAACTTTCGCTTACGGATGATGTCGATACATTGATGGTAGGCAATCTTGTATACCCAGGCGCCAAAATCTATTTGATATTGGGTATATTTCTTCAAGGTGCGGAATGTCTTCAAAAATACTTCCTGTGCGTTATCCTCAGCTTCGGCATAATTGCCCAGCATATGATAACAGTAGAGAAAAATCTGTTTTTGATAAACCTCCATGATTTTTTCGAATTTTTCTGTGTCCCCATCTAACACATCTGCAATGATCTGACTTAACTCCGTATCATTCAAGCTGTCTCCCCCCCTTTCACTCTATACAACGAACAGCTCGACCCAAAATGTGACAGCACCAAAAATCTCCAGAATAAAGCTTCTTTATTAACCCCTCGCTTTTTTCACTTTGTCGAATGAATTTCTTAAATAATGATTTAATCTCATCAACCATAACACCCGTGGCCAGTTCAAATAGAATCTGTGAAATGTTATAGATTTAGAATTGACTTCCTCTAGTTAACGTAGGCGATTGCATATGGCATATTGTTGGGAATTCTTCATCCCCGGTACTTATTGCTTTTCAGACTTTGTAAATAATAATCATAACAAAGAAGCCTTCTTATGAGGGCCTTCTTTGTTTTTCTTAATCAAATGTCAGGAACCTATGAATAATTATTGAGGTTGAAAATCTGAGAACCCTTATTTTGAACGATAGATTTAATTAATTTATCCGTAAAGTACGGTTTGAAGTAGGAACTAATATTTTTAATTAAATCTGATAAGCAGAAAATTATGGATCCACGGTTAAAACTACTTTCCTTAAACATGCAATCAATAATGGATATACTAGATTTCCAGTACGATAAAGACTGAAACTTTTAAAACCGTGGGTTTTATGTGCATTAAGACATGACCGATTTAGCTTCAAGATCCGCTTACCCAACTCTCTCATCCTACAGAGGCAAGAACGTAACCATAGGGCATCAATCATATGCAAATTACTCCTTATCATCGTTATATTAATCGGTCGGTCTGTTCCCGCCATTTTAGTAAAATACGTCATCAAACGTATGTTCCATTTGATTAGCCTCTTTAGAAACTGCGAAAAATACAAATGGTCCCTTCGTCTTTAATACATGATTTTGGGCCAAAAAATATTCATCCGGGCGATAGTCTTTGAATTTTATATTTTGCGAATCGATTCGTAGCTCGATTTTTTCTTTGACGTTTTCAACCTGACTCTCGTCCTTCAGCTTGATGACGGCCAATTCGTCAGCTTTTACATTCGATGTAGACGTATAAAGAATAAAATCATCCACGTTGTCTACATCAATCTTATACAATTCCTGCAGTTTATTCAGATCCCTCTTTTTCATTTCCTTTAGACTCACTGCCTGTTCGATACTTTTTCCGATTTGGGTGGCCGACAGTTGTTCTGGAGTCTTGTCATCCTTACCCGAACATCCGGACAAAACACTAATCACGACGACTATTGTAAGCATAACGAGGTAATACCGAAGGTCTAACACATTTATTTTCGCTAAAATGCTTTAATAAGAAAGGAATGAGGCTGTTGGCGTATGAATCTTTTACCACGAGCAGCTTTTCTCCATTCGGAAGAGCCGTTTTGATTTGAATAAGCCCATGGTTTCCGTTAAGAAACACTGCATATTTATCCTTCCTTTGTAGCTGCTCCATCGCATACAATGAATCCGTGTTCTTCCCTTCGTCGACATACGTTACGGTATATTTCTCTTGATCCTTTGGCAGATATAGCTCCATACAATCGGGCTGTACATGTCTGAAACCACTTTTTGAGAAAAGCGAGCCGTAAAAATCATCGGTTACTTGCTTGATATTAAACTCATCCTCATTCTGCGGTGTCAGCCCCATTTGCCTGCAAAGCTCCAAGTAGGCGACAAGCTTAGTCGTCTCCCTTGCGTCTACTAGCTTGGCCGCATTCAGCAACGATACAATTTGCGTATACATGAGCTTTGCATCAAATTTGTCCATCACTCTGTTTTCACTATCCACGAGCAGATAGTCGGGCATTGGAATGAAGCCAATCACCGGTATTCCAGCAGCCAAATTTCAGCCATCATTTTATTACCCGCATAGGTATTTTCGTTACTCAGAATGTCTTTGGTAGCCTTAAACTGTTTTACTGAGATCGATAAGAACTGGCTCTTAAATCCTATATGGAAGGCGTAGAATGGATTCGCCAACCAAGTTAGAAATGACCGTAGCAGATGCAACGCCGATCACATCCCAATGGAAGACGAAGATGACCAGTGCATCGAGAATAATATTCACGACAACACTGAGAAGCATACCAGATCATTAGCCCACTCTTGTTCCCAATACAAAAACACCTCCAAAATTGTCCTCCACAACTTACGACATGGAAGCTTTTTTTGAAGGTGCTTTTATTTGTCTCACGCTATGTGGTCAGTCCCCAGCGAGAGTCGCCCTGAACTTGCGCTTTTCTTCTATGCACAATTTGCATGTTCCTTGCATCGGTCTACGGTAACGGCATGTGCATGACAAGCTGTTCTAACCATCCGATGACAGCGGCTGCGCTCCGTACCGCTCCAGCACCCGGTAAATCGCATCCGTGCCGAACCCGATCGCTTCTACGGGAATGCGTTCATCCGCGGCATGAATCAGTTTGGTAAACTGCATGTCCTCGGGCAGCGGCATTGGCAGGAAACCGTAGGTTTGGATGCCGAGCCTCGCAAACAATCTTCCGTCCGTTCCTCCGGGTAGCAGCATCGGCACCGGAACGGCCTCCTTATCCGCTTCTTTCAGCACATCGGACAGCAAACCGAACATCCCCATGTCGGGAGCTGCGGCGCATGGGTCATGGCGCAGCACTTCCAGCCCGATCGAATCATTAATCGCGATTCGGCGCAGCTCGTCCATAAATTGCTGCGGAGTAACGCCCGGCAGCGTTCGGCCGTCCAGCTCGACCATAATTTCGCTTGGATGAACGTTGATTTTCTCGCCGCCGCGAACGACGGTCGCGCTGACCGTATTACGCAGAAGCGGGGCGAACGTCCCGCCCTTTTTCCCCAGCAGCTTCAGGATGAGGCCACTCATCCGGGGACGCATCAGCCCTCTCAGCAGCAGCGCCGGCAGCAGCGGCAGCGCGGCGGCCATGCCTTCAATCATCAACCGGGCCGCTGGTGTCACACGTATCGGCAGCTTATTCCTTCTAAGCGATTGAAGCATATTCCCCAATTGCGCCATACAGTCGGATCCCGGCTTGCCCATGGAGCCGTGGCCTCCGTCTCCTCGAATTGTCGCTTTGAGCCAGCATATCTGCTTCTCCGCCACCATAATCGGATAAAAGGTTTTCCCCAGCGCATGAAACGCGAAGCCGCCGAATTCGCCGAGCGCATACTTTACATCCGCAAAATAATCGGCATGCCGTTCTACCAGGAAGGAAGCCCCGTATTCGCCCCCTGCTTCCTCGTCGCTGACAATCGCCAGAATGAGATCGCCGCGCAGCGGCAGCTTGCGGACATGCGCGCGGAGGAAAGCCGAGACGAGCATCGCCACGCCGCCTTTCATATCAAGAGAGCCCCGCCCCCAGACGAAGCCGCCTTCAATGTCGCCCCCGAACGGGTCGCGGCTCCAGGCTTGCTTGTCTACGCCAACGACGTCGACATGCCCATACAGCAGCAGCGGCGGTGCCTCCCCGCTGCCCCTCATTCTGGCCAGCAGATTGGGCCGGGCCGGATCAAACGCCTCGATCCGCGTCTCAATGCCCGCATCCTCAAGCAGTTGCCGGATATACATGATGCATGCGGCTTCCTCGCCCGGCGGATTTGTTGTATTGAAACGGATCAATGCCTGCAAAATCTCCACGGGAGACGGCAGCCCCGCGGGGCGCCGGGCTCCATCCTGTTCCAACTCGTCATTGGCCAGCCGGATACCCATGACCCCACTCCTTCCTATAATAGACTGCCCGCGTATGGTCGGTCGGCAGGAGAAACGCCTGGCAAGCTGCGCAGGCCGAACTCATCGCGCAGTCTTGCAAGCCGCCGCTCCTGCTCTTCGGCGGACGTGCCTTTGGTGCGAAAGACCGATTCCAGCATCGCCAGAGCTTGCAGAACATGCGCCTCCGCCACTTGTTCTTCCGTATCCCGCAGTCGCTCGACCAACTGCTGCACGCCACGGTAAGGCGAAGCGACGCCTTGTTCATATTCGGCTGCGTTCCAGTTGCGGTTGCGGACGCAAGTAGCGATAGCCAGACAACGATTAAGCAGTTCAATTGAATAAGCGTCTCTTTGCCGGCTTACGGCAACCAGATGCGCCTCATCCTCCTTGTCGTCAAAAGCGAATACGCGCAGTCCGTCCGATGGAGCCAGCCGTTTCAATACATTGCCCGGACCCAGTTCCACGGCAGCGGCAACGCCAATGCTCTTCTGAAATGCAAGGACCGCCGGCCAATTGACGGGGTCCGTCAATCCCCTTGCCAGCATACCCGCGATCTCTGCCATATTCCCGTAAGGCAGACCCGTCAAGGAGGAAACTACGGGAAAACCCATTTCTCCAAACGAGACGTCACTCAGCACTTCGGCAAATTGTGCCGCCGCCGGCGCCATCAACGGGCTATGGAACGGCGCGCTTAACTGCAGTGGAATGACTGCGGCCCCATGGGCGGACAGTCTTTCCGACGCTTCATGGACGGCCTCTTTGTGGCCCGAAATCACCGTTTGCCGCTCTGAATTCATATTCGATACCACAACAATACGGCTTCCGTCCGCGCAGCCTGCGCTGGTTTCCAAGCATACTTTGGCGACAACATCGGGACTCGGCCCGTTCACGGCAGCCATCGCGCCAATCCCCGCAGCGGCGGCCCCTTGCATCAACTCGCCGCGGCGGCGTACGAGCCGGAGCGCATCCGGGAACGTTATGGCCCCCGCGCAGGTTAAAGCGGTAATCTCACCCAGGCTGTGGCCGGCAGCCATCGCAGGTAGGTATCCCCATTCCCGGCTGTAGACGCGGTACATCGCCACGCCAAGCGCAAGAATGGCAGGCTGGGCATTGTCCGTCCGCGTCAGCTCCGTCATCGGTCCCTCATACATCAGGCTGTCAAGGCGCATGCCCAGCACTTCGTTCGCTTCCTCCATCGTCGCTTTGACAACCGCATGCCGCTCGCTCAGTGCTTTTCCCATTCCGACGCGCTGAGAGCCCTGACCGGGCAACCATATCGCATGTTTGTTCAGCATCTTCCATCACGCTCCTCAGGGTCAGATCGGGGCAGGCGCCTCGGTCAGCATTTTGTTTATCACCGCTATAACATCACGTTCCCGCTCATGCAGGAAGAAATGTCCGCCTTCAAACAGCATCAGCTCGCAGCCTCCCGTCGCATAACGCTCCCATTCACCGAGCGGGCCTTTGACGCAGCCGTCATCCATGCCGCTCAAGATGGCGAGCCGGAGCGGTAGCGGCAGCCGCATCCGATGCTCGTATTCGCAGACAAGCTTGAAGTCGGCTCTTAGGATCGGCATAAACATATCCAGCAGCTCCCGATGGCGGAACAGCTCATCAGGCATGCCGCCGAGCCCTTTCAATTCCTCGAGAAACTCGTCATCCGGAAGCATATGGGTCCGGCGAGCCTCATCTTGCTCGCAATGCGGCGCCCCTCTGCCGGAGAGGAAGACTGCCGCAGGCAGCGGGAATCCTTCCTCCCGCAGCGCATGCAGCACCTCATACCCAAGCAGGCTGCCCATGCTGTGGCCGAATAAAGCATATGAATCGGAGCCAAGCGCTGTCTCCAGCACCAGCGGCAGCAAATCCCGCACGGCCTCCGCTGCATCCGCATAGAACGGCTCGCCCATGCGGCTTCCTCTGCCTGCCAGTTCGGCCGGCACCAGACGCACGCCAGGGTGCAGCCGGTTCGTCCAGCGCTTGTACACTTGTGCGGAGCCTCCTGCATATGGCAAACAAATTAAAGATATCGTCATAACGCCCGCCTCCCGGGTAACATGTTGACGCAAGCGGCCTTTACGCGCCGGCGACAAGCGTGGCCCAGAACGCTTTTTCCTTCGCGAACAAATCGTCCGCGAGCGCCAGCTCTCTGCCGCGTTCGAAGTCCCCCGTCACAAAGCGGTCCTTCACCAGCTCCCATCCGTCCCTCACTGCGCCAAGCTGACCGGACAGCGACTCATGCAGCGCTTCGCCGATCAGACTCTTATCCCGCATGGAGCGGAGCAGCGACATGTTGGCGATATGCCGGTTGCAAATGATGTTGACACCGACTAGGCCATAGGTCAAATGAGCTTGCTTCTTCTCCGGGTCGGAATCTACATTCCACATGCCCTCTATTGAGAACTCGCCAAGCTCCCTCGCCAGCCGCTCCGCATTTTCCACCACTTCAGCCAGCTTCAACTCGTAGGGCTGAACCTTTTCCTGCAGGTTGTATACGTAGAAGGCAGGCCCCAAATAGTCCGGGTTCACGTTGTATTCCGAATTGCCGTACGCCTTGAGCAGCCTTTCCTCCGGCACCTCGTGCTCCTCGTAGCCTGCAAGCGTATCGTCAATGACGTAGAAGACGCCGCGCTCCTTGTCGTATCCGTTAAACAGCGAATAATGATACCAATGGAACTTTTTCCAGGCCATGCTGCCCGGCAGCCAGTCATACAAATCGACGTTTACGCTCAAGCTGCGTCCGCCCGTAAGCATCGCCCTGATTTCCTCCAGCACCGTCTCCTTGCTTCGGAAATGACCGGGCTCGATATAGCGGATCACCTGCGACAGCGGAAATCTGGCCGGATCGTCCATATAATATAGTGTGTCAATTGTCGGATAGCGGAAATCCTTGTCCGTTGCGGCCTCCCAAGGATAGTAACGGTAAATGTTCAAATACGCCGCATCCCTGTAGCTGGGCTCCTCCGACACCGCAATGGAAAACGCCTGGTTCAGCATGCAGTTCATCCAAAACTCGTTAAACGGTTTCCTTTTCATCGACAGCTTCATCGTTCGCCGCCTCCTTAGGCTCGGAATATTGGTTCAAGTTCACAGCACTGATTTTTTGGCTTGCTCCGCCTCCGACCAACGCGCGCATGATCGCCGTATAATCATCCGCCAGCGCCCGGGCAGTCTCTTCGCGGAAAAGACTTGTCGCATATTCCAGCGCAAAGCCGAGCCGCCCGTCCCGTTCCGCCGCTTCAAGCGTCAGATCGAATTTGCTGACACCCGGATCGAACTCCTTGGGGTTGAATTCAGTGCCGCCAGAACGGTAAGCGACGCGATCGATATTTTGCAAAATAAACATCGTATCGAACAGCGGATTACGGCTGTGGTCCTGTTCGACTCCCAGCTTTTGCACCAAATCCTCGAACGGATAATCCTGGTGCTCCAGCGCCCGCAGCACATCCTCATGCAGCTCGGACAAATAATCGCCAACGGTCCGGTACGATTCCGGGAAGCTGCGAATCGCGACCGTATTGACGAACATCCCGATCAGCCCTTCAAGTTGCACATGATTGCGGCCCGCTACCGGCGTGCCGATAATGATATCCTCCTCACCGCTCCATTTGCTCAGCAGCATCGAATAAGCCCCGAGCAGCACCGTATACAACGTCGTGCCGCGCTCGCGCGCAAACGCCTTGATCTTGAGCGTC
Organism: Paenibacillus pseudetheri; assembly: GCF_924513355.1. Lineage (NCBI taxonomy): Bacteria > Bacillati > Bacillota > Bacilli > Caryophanales > Paenibacillaceae > Paenibacillus > Paenibacillus pseudetheri. The sequence continues at coordinate 27,712 of NZ_CAKMAB010000019.1, read as the reverse complement.
AGCTCCTCATCCAGTCTGAAGTTGATCAGACCGCCCTCAAAGTTTTGCAGTTCCTGCCTTGGCAAGGCCGTCTTGAGCTCCAGCGTCGGCAGCTCCCCTTCGAACGCCTCCAGCCAGTAGCGCTCATGCCCCATATAGGACTCGCTGCCGATTTGTTCTTCTTGCCATACCGTGTAATCCCGGTACTGGATATCCAGCCCCGGCAGCTCGCCGCCGTCGTACAAAGTGGTCAGTTCCTGCAGCAGGACGCTGACGGAGACGCCGTCGGTAATAATATGATGAAAGTCCAGCAGCAGCAGATGGCGCTCCTCGCCAAGCGAAATTAATCCGGCCCGGAACAGCGGGAGACTGCCGAGATCAAACGGACGGATAAAGCGCTCCATCAGCGCGCTGATGCCGCCGAACAATCCTTCGTCTCCGCCTTCCGCGAGCAGCTTGCCCGCCGCCATTCTCAGCCTGGCGCCTCGCTCCAGCGTAAATACCGGCTCCGCATGCACGCGCTGGCGGAACTCGTCCTCCTCGTGATGGAACGTCGTTCTGAGCGATTCATGGCGGCGCATCATCACAAGGAAAGCTTCCTCCAGCCGCTCCACATCTAGCTTGCCTTGCATATGCACGGCGAACGGCACATGGTACATCGTTGCCTCGCCTGAGATCAGCCCCATCATAAATTGGCGGCGCTGCGCCCTCGACATCGGGTAATGCTCGCGCTCCGGCTGCTTCGGAATGAGTGCCGTAGCCACGGTTTCGCTAGTGTCCAGATGGGCCGCTAGACCTTCAAGCGTAGGATTCATAAAAATATCGCGCAGCGGCATTTGGACGCCAAAGCGTTCCGCAATGCGACTGACCATGCCCGCCGCCTTCAGAGAATGGCCGCCCAGCTCGAAAAAGCTGTCCTTGGCGCTGATGACATCCATACCGAGCAGTTCCTTCCAAATCTCCGCCAGCTTGCGCTCGGTATCCGTCGACAGCGGAACAAGCTCTCGTGTGCCCACGTCGGCCTGTCCCGGCTTCGGCAGCGCCCTTCTGTCGATTTTGCCCGTTGGCGTAAGCGGAATGTCATCCAGAACGACCATGAAGGCCGGAACCATATAAGAAGGCAGCTTGTCCCTTAGATATTCGCGCAACTGCGCGGTCAACCGGCCGGGTGGCGCGGCGCCGCCTTGCTCCGCATCCGCTGCCGCGGCGTTCTGCATGACGACATACGCGCAAAGCGCATATTCCCCATCCTCTTCCTGAAACGCGGTGACGACCGTTTCCTTCACCTGCTCATGGCGAAGCAGCAACTGCTCAATTTCACCGATTTCAATCCGGTGGCCCCTGATTTTCACCTGGAAATCGCGGCGTCCCGCATAAGCAAACTCCCCATTTTCAAGCCTGCGCCCAAGGTCGCCCGTGCGATACATACGTTCGCCCGGCGCATATGGATTCGGCACAAAAGCGACATCCCATTCGGGATGGCTGAGATACCCACGTCCGACGCCCGGCCCGCCGATGCAAATTTCGCCCGTCACGCCTGTCGGCTGCAGCTTCAGTCCTTCGTCAAGCACCATCATGACGGAACCTTCGATCGGCGTGCCGATCGAAATGTCCTCTCCTTCGGTCACTTCCCGAATTGAGGTCCACACCGTCGTCTCCGTCGGACCGTACAAATTAAACAATCTGGCTCCGGTAGCGGCGCGCAGCCTGCCGAGCACATCGGCCGTCAGCGGCTCCGCCCCGATCATCAATATGCGCAGCTTTTGCAAACCGTCTGTTTCGCCTCGCTGATTCATCCACCATTTGAAGCGCGACGGCGTAATTTGCACCACATCGACGCCGTGCGTGTCGATCAGGCCTTGCAGCAAGGCTGCGTCGCCCCGTTCCTCTTCGCTCGCGAGTACAATCCGCATACCCAGCGTGAGCGGAAGCAGATTTTCAACGACAAAAATATCAAAGGAGACCGATGCCATCGCCAGGATGCTCTGGCCCTTCTCAAACGGGATCCGGTTTCGGAAGCCGCTAATGAAATACGCCAGCCCGCGATGCTCGATCATCACGCCTTTGGGACGCCCGGTCGAGCCCGACGTATACAGCACATACGCCAAGTGGTCCGGCTTATAGACAAACTCCGGATTGCCTCTGTCCGCCGCATACAGCTCCGGATCGTCCAGATACCACTCGGCAACGGCTTTCGTTACGACTCCGGCATATGCTTTTTCCGTCAGCAGAAGCGCTTTGCCGCAATCCTCAAGCATCCAGTCGATCCTCTCTTTCGGGTAAGCGGGATCAATGGCGACATATGCGCCTCCGGCTTTCAGAACACCCAAAATGCCGACAAGCAGCAGCGGGCCACGGGACGCCATCAGCGCGACAATGCGCTCAGGCCCCACGCCCTTCGCCCGCAAGGAATGGGCAAGCCGATTCGCGCGTTCGTTCAGCTCGGCATACGTCATTATCTCCGCGCTGAATTGAATCGCCGCCGCATCCGGCGTGCGCGCCGCCTGGCGCTCCACTTCCTGCACAAACCCCGTCCATTCCACCGTTGCTTGCGTGGAAGCCGCCGCCGCGTCTCCTTGCCGGTTCGTCATGCCCTTCTCAGCTCGAATTTCCATCCTACCCTTGCTCCCCTCTTTACTCTCGGCCTGTACCGGCATGCCTCCTCCGGCCAACAGAGCCAGCAATTGCTCCCGCTCGCTTTCACTCATCAGCTCAAGCTCGCCGACCGTGCGATCGCGCGTTCTGCACATCTCCCTCATGAGCACAGTATAGCTTTCCGCCATGCGGCGAGCGGTTGCCTCATGAAACAAATCCGTTGCGTATTCCAGTTGAAGCTCGATTTCCGCTTCCCGCTCCACCGCTTCCAGAGTCAGGTCGAACTTGCTTGTCCCTGTCTCGAACGGCATTTCGCCAAAGACGACGCCGCCTTCTTCCATCACCGCCCGGTCCATATTTTGCAAGACAAACATGGCGTCAAACAAAGGATGGCGGCTTCTGTCCACATCGGCCTTCAGCCCTTCGACCAGCTCCTCGAAAGGATACGTCTGGCGTGAAAGCGCCTCTACGACATGGTTATGCAGCTCCGCCATATAGGCCCGTACCGTCTTGTCTCTTTCCGGCCGCGTCCGCAGGGCCAGCGTATTGACGAACATGCCGATCATGCCATGCGTATCGGCATGCTCCCTACCGGCGGCGGGAGTGCCCACAATCACTTCGGCCTGCCCGCTGTATTTGGCCAGCATCGCAGCAAAAGCGCCCAGCAGCACCGTATACAGCGTCGTCTTCGCTTCCCGCGCCAGCTTTCGCGCCTCCGCCGTTGTCACTGCGTCCAGCAGGAACGAATGGCGGCGGCCCTTATAGCTCGGCAGAGACGGCCGCGGCCGATCCGTCGGCAGCTCCAGCACAGAAAGCTTGCCTTCGAAGATTTTCATCCAGTACCGCTCATGCTCCGCATAAGCGGTATTTGCAAATCCGGCTTCCTGCCACACCGCATAATCGCTGTATTGCACACGCAGCTCCGGCAACGCTTGCCCGGCATACAGCTGCGACAGCTCATTCACCAGCAAAACGGAGGATACGCCGTCCGTAATAATGTGATGAATATCCAGCAGTAGCAGATGATCCTCCTCATTCAGCCGCAGCAGCCCCGCCCGCAGCAGCGGCAGCTTGTCCAGATGGAACGGGCGCTGGAAGACTCCCATCAGCCTCGTCACCTCGGCGTCGTCCGGCGGCGCTCCCCGCAGTGCTTCGTCCCCGGTGAACGCTGCGCGATCCAGCGCCTCCAGCTTGAACGCATACGGCGGATGAACCCTTTGCCTGAACTCTTCCTTTGTCATATGGAAGGTCGTCCGCAAGCTTTCGTGTCGGCCGATCAGCGCCGTAAACGCGTCTTCCAGCCGCGCCGCATCCAGCCTGCCCTGTAAGAGGAGCGCGAACGGCACATGATACATTGTGGCGTCTCCGGCCAGCAACTGCATCATATATTGGCGGCGCTGGGCGCGCGACATCGGATACCACTCGCGGCGTTCCGCCTTCGGGATCGGCTCTGCCGCCGCAGCGACGCCGTCCCGCTCCGTCAGCCAGGCGGCCATTTCAGCAATGGAAGTAAGCTCGAATATCAGGCTGAGCGGAACCTCCACGCCCGTCGCCTGCTGCAGCTTGCCCGCCAGCACGGCAGCCTTTAAGGAGTGGCCGCCAAGCTCGAAAAAGTCGTCGTGAATGCCGATTGGCCCGGCAGGATCGCCCAGCACTTCCTCCCAAATGGCGGCGACGCGCTCTTCCATCCCGTTTCGCGGCAGCTCCGGCTTTCCCCTCTCCCGAAGCCCGGATTCCAGCTCCGGCAAGGCGCGCCGGTCCACTTTCCCGTTCGGCGTTAGCGGTATCACGTCAATCGCCGCGATATAGGCCGGAATCATCGCCTCCGGCAGCTTGTCTTTCAGCTTTCTTCGCCATTCCCGCGAAGGGAGCTTGTCCGAAGCGACCACATACGCGCACAGCTCCTTGTCGCCGCTTGCCTGCTCGTGAACGACCACAACCGCATCTTCCACCTCGGGAAGGGAAATCAATTGTGAGCGGACCTCGTTCATTTCAATCCGCACGCCTCTGATTTTTACCTGTTGGTCGGCCCGGTCCACATACATCGCGTTGCCGTCCGGCAGCCACTTTGCGATATCGCCGGTGCGATACATGAAGCGGCCCTCCCGGTACGGATGCGGCAAAAAGCACTCGGCTGTCATATCCGGCTTGTTCACATAACCGTCGGCAAGGCCGCTGCCGGCAATATACAGCTCCCCGGCTGCACTGATAGGGGCAAGCTGGCCGCCATAGCCGAATATATAAATTTCGACATTGTGCATCGGCCCGCCAATCGGCACATAGCCACCGCGATAAGCGCCCGGCTTGTATGCGTACATATTGGAGCAAACCGTCGCCTCCGTCGGACCGTAGCCGTTAATAATCCGAATCTCGGGATTAAGCTTCGTATACAGCTCCAGCGTTTCGTCTTTAATCGGCTCTACCCCAACGAGCATTTTGTCTAGCGTAATCGCGGAAGCCGATTGCTCCAGCAGCCGCGCAACCTCTTTCAGCAAAGACGGGGGCAAATAAGTGAATGTAATCCGCTCTTCCGCAATCACCTCGGCAATTCGCCGCGGATCAAGCAATTTCGGCTCCGGGTAAAGCACCGTGCAAGCCCTGAACATAAGCGGCATAAACAGCTCCGCTACGCTGACGTCAAACGAAATATTGGTCAGGCTGAGGCATCTGTCTCTCTCGCCGTATTGCCCATCGAAAAACGTTCTTAACGAATGTCCGAAATTGTAAAAGCTGCGGTGCGGCACAATGACGCCCTTGGGCTGACCCGTAGAACCGGAGGTATAGATGACATACATCGGATCGGCGGCGTCCTGCGGCCATGCGGCGGCATCGTCTCCGCCGGAGAATAGCGTCTCATCCGCAATGTCCAGCACCTGCAAGGAGGCCGGCACGACGGCCGCGGCTCCGGAACGCGCGCCGTCCGCGAATACCAGCTCCGCGCCGCTGTCCTCCAACATATAGCGGATGCGCTCCTCGGGATAATGCGGATCTACAGGCATATAAGCGCCTCCGGCTTTCATAACGGCGAGCATAGCGGTCAGCATGGGGATGGAACGCTCCGCCATGATGCCGACTACGCTGCCACGTCCCACACCTTTGGCGCGCAAGGTTCGCGCCAACGCATCGGTGCGGCAATCCAGTTGCCGATAGGTCATGGATTCACCGCCGTAAGATACGGCCGGCAGGTCGGGAACGGCCGCCGCCTGTTCCTTGAAGCAATCATGCAGACAGCGCGGCGGCGGAAAGTCCGCTTCGCGTCTTCCCAGCCCCAGCATGTGCAGGCGCTCCTCTTCCGTCAGCATCTCCGCTTCGCCAAGCGCGGCGTCGGGACGGAGCGTCACGCTGCGCAGCAGCTGCACATAATGCCGCATGAACCGTTCGGCTGTCGCGCGGCGAAACAAATCTGCATTATATTCCACGACAAGCCGCAATTCCGCACCATTCTCCACAGCCTGAATCATCAAATCGTATTTGGCCGTGCCATGCTCAAAGCGCTGGTGGCGATACGACAATCCCTCCGACGAAGACTTTGGAATACCCAGGTTTTGCATGATGAACATCGTGTCAAACAGCGGACTCCGGCTGGCGTCCCTTCTGTCCATCCATTGCGCGATTTCCTCGAATGGATAATCGGCGTGGGCGTAAGCCCCGGTCGCCATCTCTTTCACTTCGGACAAGAAGGCTCTGAACGGCTTGTCGGCGCGCGGATAAGCGCGCAGCGCCAGCGTGCCGGTGAACATGCCCGCGATCGCTTCCAACTCGCGCCTGTTCCGTTCCGCAATCGGCGTGCCGACGGCAATGTCCTCGGCCCCCGTATAGTGAGCGAGGAAAGTGTAATACGCCGATAACAGCACCATAAACGGAGTCGCGCCCGATCCGGCCGCGAGGCTGCGCACAGCCGCTGTCAAATCGGCCTCGACGAACACGTCGAACGTTTCGCCGCGATTGCCTTTGACGGGCGGACGCGGGACATCGGTCGGAAGCTCCAGCGTCGGCCAGTCTCCCCGGCATTGCTCGCGCCAATACCGTTCGGCGTTCCCGGAGAGCGGCCTGCTCTCCTGCCATACCGCATAATCTTTGTGTTGCAGCGGCAGCGGCGGCAACGAACCGCCCTGATATAAAGTCATCAGGTCGGACAAAAGAATGCCTGCCGACATGCCGTCGGATGCAATATGATGCATATCAAGAAACAGCATATGGCGCTCCGGCCCCAGCGTCAGCAAGGCTGCGCGGAGAAGCGGAGCCGTATTGAGCCTGAACGGCCGGAACAAGCTTTGCAGCACGCCGTCCGCCTCCGCTTCATCGGCTTCCATGCGAATCAGGCGGAAAGGAATGGCAGCGTGAATACGCTGCCTGATCTCTCCGTCGATGACGTGGAAGGTGGTACGAAGCGTCTCGTGACGCTCCACGATGGATTGCAGGACGGCCTCCAGCCGATCTGCATCAATAGCCCCGTCCAAGTGCAACAATTCGGGCAAATTGTAGCTGCGATCATCCGGCAGCGCCTGCTGTTGCAAATACATGCGTTTCTGCGGCGATGAAACCGGATAATGCTCTTGCGGGGCCGCCTTTGGAATCGGCTCCAGCCTATCGCCGGACAAAGAGTCGGACGCTTGGCTGGTCAACGGCCTGACATGTCCGCCGGACGCTCCTGCTCCGTCAAGGCCGTCGGCCGCCGCTTGCCCGTCATTACCACCGTTCGCCTCATGTCCGCCGTTCCCAACGTCCGCCCCTTGTCCATCGTGCGGAGCGTTCGCTCTTTTCGCTGTCGCCGCGCCGCTCTCCCAGATCCGCCGCTCGATCAGGGCCGTGAATGAAGGCAGATCCGCATGCCCCAGCAAATCCGCCGCCTGAATGCGGACGCCCGCAAGCTCGCTGAGCTGGTTTACAATTTTGAGCGCAATAATGGAATCTCCGCCCAGCTCATAAAAACCGGCATTGGCAGACAATTCGTTATAACCGAGCAGCTCTCCCCAGACATCTGCGACATGCTGCTCCCATTCCAGGCCGGAAAGTTCCCCGGTTAACGCAACGCCGCGGCGGCGCTGACTCGTTATCCCGCCGCTCCGTTCCAGCGCGGCTTGCCATCTGGCAAACGTCTCGTTCATTTCTTGTTGAAGCTCCGCGGGAATATCCCCAACGAGCGAATATCCGCTCCAGGCAAATGGCGTATGAAGCGACGCTCCGGCGCGCGCCTCCTCCACCCAGCAATGGTGAGAATCGAACGGATACGTCGGAAGCGGCAGCCGATGGCGGCGTTGTCCCCGATAGATCGCCTTCCAGTCGATCTCGTATCCGCCCACGTAACGTTGGCCCAGCTCCAGCGCTTCTATTTCCCGTTCGTTTGGTTTCTGCCGCATATTCCCGGCCGCAGCTGAATCGACCTTCCCGAAGCAGACGTTCGGCTGCATAAGGCCGGTAAGGCCGCTTTCGGCTGTGGCATGCAAGGTCTGGGCAAGCTCTTCCCAGCCGCTTACCGCAATCGCCAGGCGATACCGATGGGCTCCCCGGCCGACAGCCAAGGTGTAGCAAAGGTCGGCCAGGCTGCAGGTCTCATCGCCGCGATGCTGCTGAGCCCAGTCCCGTATTAGCAGCAAGAGCCGTTCCAGCGCCGTCATGCTGTGTGCGGACAAGCAGAACAGCTCCGCTCTGTCCGAACGACCCGAAGGCATCGCGGCGGGAGCCTCCTCCAGCACAACATGACAATTGGTCCCGCTCATGCCGAACGCGCTTACTCCACATCTTCTTGCTTCGCCGTCCGTCTCCCATGGCGTCAATTCGTCATTGACATAAACGGGCGAATCCACAAACGGAATGTTGCGATTAGGCGAGCGGTAATGAAGCGTTGGCGGAAGCTGCTTGTGGACAAGCGACAGGATCGCCTTGAGCAGCCCTGCAATGCCGGCGGCATGGTCGAGATGGCCAATATTTGTTTTCAGCGAGCCGATGGCGCAAAATTGCCGTTTATCGGTATATCTCCGGAAGGCGCGCGTCAGCCCGTCGATTTCGATCGGGTCGCCCAGTGAGGTTCCCGTACCGTGTGCCTCCATATACGTCACCGTTTCAGGATCAATGTCCGCATCCTGCCAGGCGCGCACAATGACGTCCTCCTGTGCGAGGGCATTCGGGGCGGTAATGCCGACCGAGCTGCCGTCCTGATTCATCGCGCTTCCTTTGATGACGGCATAAATAGGGTCTCCGTCCTCCTGCGCTCGGGACAGCGGCTTTAGCAGCAGCGCAATCACGCCGTCGCCGATACCCGTTCCGTCCGCCGAGTCGTCGAACGTTCTGGCCCGGTTGTCGCTTGACTCGATGCCAAGCCGTATGCCGGTATCCAGCGGAAGCACGTTAATTTTGACGCTACCGGCAATCGCCGCCTCGCATTCGCCGCTGCGGATCGATTGGCATGCCAGATGGACCGCTGCCAGCGAGGAGGAGCAGGCAGTGTCCACGCTGATCGCCGGTCCGCGCAAATTAAGCAAATACGAAATCCGGCTCGGTATCATGGAGCTCAGATTGCCGGGCGCCGCCATGGACAAGGCGTCCGGGTCCAGCGCTTCGATGATTCGCTTATAATCATGCAGTGCGTCTCCGTTATAGCCGATAAAGACGCCGGTGCGCGAACCATGCAGCGCATCTCCGCCGTACCCCGCATTCTCAAGCGCGCCCCAGGCCGTCTGCAGGAATAGGCGCTGCGCCGGACTCATCAGCGAGGCTTCCTTGGGCGAAAGCCGGAAAAAAGAATAGTCAAAACCTGAAATATCTTCGATATACGCCCCGTCAAAAAAGGAAACGGAGCCGTATTGCGCCTCCATGCGGCGCAAATACGGCTTCAATTCCTCCTTGCGGGAATCCGGAAACCCGCCTACCAGGTCCTTGCCGCTCCGCAGAAGCTCCCAGAAGGCTTCGTGCGATTCCGCGCGCGGCAGCTTGGCGGATATCCCGACAATCGCAATATCCTTGAGGGAAACATTGGAGACGGAGCCTCCACTCCGCCCCTTCCGCCCGGATGTGTCTTTTTTGGTGTCTAGCAGATCCAGTTGAAACATGGCACCCATCCCTCCTAGATAGTAATGGAATCACTGACGGTCTGTTCTTTTTCCGCCCTTCCGCCGCTCCCGCGCAGCAGCAGCAACACATGCGCCGCGATGCCGAGTCCGCTGATCAGGGCTAATAATCCAAGCGTACCGGACTGCCAATCACCCGCCCATTGCAGCATGATATACAAGGTGCCTGTGCTGCATACATGGGCCGCAAGCGACCCCCAAAGACAATGCGATCCGGCGCGAACGGCTCCGTATACAATCGCGCCAAGCGCCGCAAATACACCAAGTGTCACATTCATAAATACAGCACCGAACAATACGGCTTGGAGCAGCACCGTCCACAGAACCGAAAGACGCTTACGCAACATATGGAACACCATGCCTCTGAACAGCCATTCCTCCAGCAAAGACCCCAGCAGCAAGCTGCCGAGTACAAAAATGATCAGGCTGCCGCCGGCGACAAAAGCGACCAGATCAGAAATGGCCGGAAAGGTCGCTTTTATCCACGGAAGACGGGTAAACGCGGCGATAAACAAGCCGAGCCAGACGCCCGTCCCTGCGGACAGCAGCAATGATCCGCCGCGCACAGGAACAAACCCTAAATCCTTCAGCGAAATTTTTTGCCAGCACAGCAGCGGAAGATAAAGTGCAAGCACGATGATATTGGATACGATCATCACAATGCCGGAATTATCAGCGATCCAATCTTTCAGCCCGGGATCGCTGACCCAGTTGTAGAGCGCTTGATTGACAAGCTTCACAATCGCCGCATAAATGACCAAATATAAGACGGTATTTCCCGCTATTCGCAATCCCTTCACGCCGAAGTCACCGCCTCGGAAGACAGCGGCGCGGAGATCGAAGAGCGACGCTTGACCGCAAGGAATATGCCAACCGCAATCATGGCGACCGCTACAGCCATTACGATGGACATGACGGTGACGTCTGTCGTCTCTGGCCCGTAATGCCAAAGCAGATACTGGCTGCCCTGACAGGCGACTTGCGCGGCAATCGGCGCCCAGATGGATTTAAACCAGACATACAAGAGCGCAAAAATAACAGCGCCAAGAAAACCGTACAACGACAGCGGAATGTCTCCGAAAAAGAACAACGCACCGTACAACACGCCCTGAATCACAATGGCGATCCACACCGGGAACACGCGTCTAAACTCATTCATCAGAATGCCTCTGAACAACGTCTCCTTGTAAATATTTCCGAGAATCAGAAAAACCAGAAATACATACCATTCCGCGCGGTTCAGGTAATCAAACAATTCGCGGAACTGGTACCTGTCCGATGCAATGGCGGGAAGCCGGGAGAAAGCGACTGTAAACAGGCCGGCTCCAAGCCCGATCCATAAAGCGATCGCCACCGATTTGCCGCCCATTACACGGAACTCAGCCGCCTTAAACAGATTTTCTTTGAATATAAACCTCCAGGCCAGCAGCATTAGCGGCAAACCTACCATATCGTTCAAAATAATGACGGTTACCGTGTTCTGTTCAAACCACGTGCTTCTGGGGTATACATAATCGAAAAATAAGGTCGTCACGGTAAAAAACCATCCAAAATACAGGCCGATAACAACGGCCACGCGAGCCAGCATCATTCCCCACGCCTTCATGCGGTCAGCCCCCCTTTTGTGCTGCCGGCGGCGCGTCAGCCGTCAGAGCTTGACTGACACGTGCGCCGATGCCGCCATTACCGGAGGTCCGCCAGACATAGACGGAACCTCCAATCAACGCAGCCAGACAGAGCGCTGTAATGATATACAGCGAAACATCGCCCAGCTTGTCAAACCATTCGTAGAACCCGAAATATTTAAATAAAAAGATTGTGCCCATGGCCGTATTCTGTACCAGAATAGGCGACCACAGCGACCCGGTGCGCAAATACAACCCCCCGTAAATCAGGCCCGAACCGATGCTGATGACCGAAAGCGCCGCGCTCGGCTGGAAGTAGGCGTAAGCCGCGGCTTGCAGAACCAAGGCCACATATACCGGCATAACCCTGCGAAGCTCGCTAAAAATGAGGCCCCTGAACAATATTTCTTCAAATGCCGGGCCAATCAAACCGGCGCCCAGAATGACGTACCAGATCGAATCCCCCCTGATCAGATCGTCTACTAGCGCGGGAATGGACGGGAATCGCTGGGCAATATCGTCAATAACAATAAGGCCGATGCTGAACAAGCTTCCGGCAAGACCCAGACCAATCATCAGCAAGATGCGCGAGCCGCTCAGCCGTTTGAAGCCCGACGCGCGGAACAGATTTTTTTCTGCATGGGGCCAGATCCATCCTTTGATACGAAAGATGAGCATGTAAACAAGCGTAATCAGCGTGAACAAAACGACCATAAACATGGCCGGGTTGCGATCCAGAAACTTGGCGAAGGACAGCGTCGCTTCGTAATTGTAAGTAGAGCGAAGCAGATAGAGCAGTGCATAAAAGACCCCGAGATAAAGCGCGATATTCCCTATAACGGTCAACACTTTTTTCACAGGAAATCTCCTTTCTTACTTCTGTCAAATGTATTCTTGGGTCAGACGCACCCCGGCTTGGCTCATGCTACTCCCTCGAGGCGGCACTGTCTGCTGCGGCGCGATATTGCTCGACCACGCTCGACAGCAGCTCCAGGTAAGCGGAAGCCCAATCCAGCACCGCCTCCTTGCCGAGGCGCCGGGCGTCGTACGTCCAAACCCCGCCAAGCTCTGGCCCTTCCGCTCCGCTTGGTGACGCAGCGCCATCCATATACAGCACAACATCGAATCGTTCCAATAGCGCCTCCCGCTCCTTGAACCCATGCTGCGCTGCTCCTGCAAATAACGGGAACAAGGCAAATCCGGCTTCGGCTTGCGGCTGCTTTCTGATTTGCCGTGCAGTATAACATTCTCCCGCACTCGCCCGCTTGGCGGCATGCCGCAGCAGCGTATCGAAATCGCGCACCTCCGCAAAGTCGATTTCTTTCGGGGCAATCAGCCCATTGTCCGTCATTGCCGGAAGCACAAGCCGGCCCATGCCGGACTCGCCGCGCCAGAAGTACAGATATACGGCATAAGCCGCAGTTTCAACAGTCACTGAGCGGGATGCCGCAAGTTCCGCAATCCCTTGTGCAACCGCCCGGTCCAGTTGGAACTGAACGCTACCGATACGCTCCGCGGTATAGCCGCTACTGACGTAGTCGTCTGCCACAGGCAGTCCGCTCCAGCTCCAGCTCGCGAGCTCGCGATTTCTCGACTCCAGATAAGCCGCAAGCGATGCGATAGTCGGATAGGTGAACAAATCCGTTACGCCGAGAGCGCCTGGATACAACGCCTCCAGCCGTTGATGCACCCGCACCAGCAGCAGCGATTCTCCCCCAACATCGAAGAAACGATGATGGATGCCGAAGTCGTCCCTTTGCAGGATTTCGCGCCATACGTCGGCAATCGCCAGTTCGATATCGCTTGTCGCTTCGACAAACGGAGTACCGCTATCCGCCGCCAGCTCCGGCTCCGGCAGCGCCTTCCGGTCGATTTTGCCGTTTGGAGACAGGGGCATGGCTGGCAGGTCCACCACGGCCTGCGGAATCATATAATCCGGCAGGCGCAGCGCTGTAAAATCCCGCAGTTCCTGTTGGTCCGCAGGTTCGGAGCAAACGATGTACGCGCATAAATATTGACTCCCGCTTGCGGCGTCCCGCTTCATGACCACCGCTTCCGAAACCACCGGATGACCGAGCAGCACATGCTCGATTTCCCCGCATTCGATGCGCTGGCCCCTTATTTTTACCTGATGGTCGATTCGGCCCAAATATTCGATCGTTCCGTCAGGCAGCCATCTGGCAAGGTCTCCTGTCCGATACATCAGACTGCCCGCCGCAAACGGATTATCGACGAACTTTTCTTCCGTCAAATCGGGCCGGCCGATATAACCCCGCGCCAGGCCCGCGCCGGATATGCACAGTTCCCCGGCAATGCCGACAGGCTGGAGCTTCATCGCATCGCTCACGATATAAAGCGAGATATTGTCGATCGGCTTGCCAATCGGCACCTGGATCGGAATATCGCCGTCAGAGCAATCGTAATAGGAAACGTCAACCGTCGCCTCGGTCGGGCCGTACAAGTTCACAAGCCTGGCATCGAATGGAACTCCGATCCGCTCGCGGAACCGCCGCACCTGATCCGCAGTCAGGGCTTCGCCGCTGGCGAACACATACCTCAGGCTCTCCAGCCTTGCCTCCCCGCGTAGCAAGCCGGGATGCTCCATGAACAGGTGCAGCATTGACGGTACAAAATGCATCGTCGTTACGCCATGCCGCGCTATCGTGTCCATCATAAGTGCGGTGTCCTTTTCGCCGCCCGGAGGCAGCAGGACCAGCTTGGCTCCCGCAAAGCTCCACCAGAACAGCTCCCAGACCGATACGTCGAAGGTAATCGGCGTTTTCTGCATAATGACTCCGCTTGCGTCCAGTCCGTATCGCTTCTGCATCCAGCCGATCCGGTTGACGACGGAATGATGCTCGATCATGACCCCTTTCGGTTGTCCGGTCGATCCCGAAGTATACAGCACATAAGCAAGCGAACGTGAATCATGCAGCTTCTCCACAGGGAAGTCGTGTCGCTCCTGCGCCAGCGTCTCATGAACGTCCATAAATGGCAGAAATGTCTCCAGCCCTTCCGGGGCTTTGCCCTTCGTCAAGACAAGCTTGGCTCCGGAATTGTCCAGCATGTAGCGGATTCGCTCCGTCGGCAAGCCCGGCGCAACAGGCACATAAGCTCCGCCCGCCTTCAGCACGCCAAAGATTGCAATCATCATCTCCAGGCTGCGATCCATCACGACGGCCACGCGCTCCTCGCGCTTGACGCCTTGCTTTCTGAGCGCCTGCGCCAGCCGGTTCGACCTCCGATTCAATTCCGCATATGTCAATGCTCCGTCCTCCGCCGCAACCGCAACGGCCTGCGGCGTTTCCGCCGCTTGTCTTTCGAGGTAAACCTCTACCGTATCGCCGCTTGCATACGGCGCCACCGTGCGATTGAACGCTTCGTTCTGCTTCTCCGCCGCCGCGGCGTCAAGTAGCCCGATCCCTCCGAGCGGCCGCTCCGGCTCGGCCAGTGCAAGGCAGACAATACGGAAATACCATTCCGCCATTCTGCGTATGCTGTCTTCTTTAAACAGCGCCGTCGCATATTCGATCGTCAAGGCTGCGCCTTTTGCGCCCTGATCCGCAATCTCAAACGTCAAGTCCAGCTTCGATACGCGATTGTCCGGCACTTGCGTCTCGAATTGCAAGGCGTCCGCCGCCTGTCCGGCCTCCATATGCTGCATGACAAACATCGTGTCGAACAGCGGATTGCGGCTCAGGTCGCGCGGCACACCCAGCATCGTCACCATATGCTCAAACGGGAGCAAGCCGTTGTCCAGCGCCGCAAGCGCAGTTTCTTTGAGCTGCTCGGCGAACGCTCTGAACGGCAGTTCGCTGGATGGCCTGCTGCGAATCGGCAGCGTATTGACAAACATGCCGACCAGAGACTCGGTTGCGGGATGGAAGCGGCCGGCGATCGGCGTGCCGACAATAAGATCGTCTTGCCCCGTCATCAGATGCAATAACGTATGGTAGGCGGCAAGCCAGATATGGAATGGCGTAACGTCCCATTTCTCCGCCGCCGCCGAGGTCCCCTCGGCAAGCTCCGCCGGAATCGACAGCGCAAGCTTGGCGCCTTCGAAGCTTTGTTCAAGCGGACGCGGAAAATCGGTCGGCAGTTGCAGCACAGGAAGCGTACCCGCTAGCCGGAACGCCCAATATTGCTCTTGCTGCTCTCTCGCCTCCGAAGCCATCCACTCCTGCTGCCAAACGGCGGCATCCTTATAGTGAATTGGCAGCGGCTGCAAGGAGCCGCCGCGATACAGTTGCTCGAAATCGCACGCCATTACATTCATGGACACGCCGTCGGCGACGATGTGGTGAATGTCCAGCAGCAGCGTATGCCGACTTTCGCCGTCCGTCGCGAGAAAGGCCCGAATTAACGGAGCCTTTCGCAAATCGAACGGGCGGACGACCGCACGCGCAAATGTATTCAAGTCCGCCGCATCCATCAAGGCATGCACGGCGAGTTCAAACGAAACCCGCTCATGGACACGCTGCACCGGCTTGCCGTCTGCCCAGTCAAAGCTGGTGCGCAGCGGTTCATGGCGGTCAATCAGCCCTTGAATCGCCTCGCGAAGCCTGTCCTGATCAAGCTTGCCCGTCAGGTTCAGCGCGAGCGGAAGATTGTAGGCCGTGCTGTCGGGATAAAGCTGCTGCAGCACAAACAGCCTGTTCTGCGCGAGCGACAACGGGTAGAACGGCCGGCTTTCCGTCCGGGCAATAACCGCGATCCGCTTGGGAGCCGCGGTGTCGATGCGGGCCGCCATTTCCCGCAGCAGGGGAGCGTCGAACACATCCTTCATCGCAAACGCCGCTCCATAACGCTGCTCGATCAAGCCCGCAAGCTGCGCAGCGCGCAAGGAATGGCCGCCCAATTGGAAGAAATGGGCTTCTCTCCCGATCACCGCTCGATCGTCCGGCCCGCTTGCGGCCAGAACGAGCACCTCCCGCCAAAGCTCGGCCAGCCGCTTCTCCGTCGTCGTAGCCGGCGCCTCGCCGCAAGCCGCCGGTTCAACGAACCGGGGCTGTGGCAGGCGGCTGCGGTCGGCTTTGCCGCTCGGACTCAGCGGGAACGCTTCCATAGCAACAAAATACGAAGGAATCATATACTCCGGCAGCAGTTCCTTAAGTGCCGCCCGAAGGCTCGCTTCCTCCGGCGCCTCCCCGTCTGCTGTCACGAGATTTGCGCAAAGCGCCGGCTCTCCTGCAGGGTCCGTCACCGCCGTCACCACGGCATCGAGAACTTCCGCCTGCAAGAGCAGCGCGTGCTCGATCTCGCCGCATTCGATGCGGAGGCCACGCAGCTTGACCTGATGGTCAAAGCGTCCCAAATATTCAATATTGCCGTCCGGTAGCCACCTTGCGCGATCGCCGGTACGGTACAGCTTCTCTCCTGCGGCAAACGGATTCGGAACAAAGCTTTGCTCCGTCAAATCCGGCCTGTTGCGATATCCGCGCGCAAGACTGGCACCCTCGATGCACAGCTCGCCGGACACGCCGATCGGCTGCGGTCTCATCCGCTCGTCCACAATGTAGAGCCGGATGTTATGGATTGGCTTGCCGATCGGAATCGTACCCGCCCCAGCGTCCGGGCAATCGTAATAGCTGACATCGACCGTCGCTTCCGTCGGGCCGTACAGATTAATGAGCCGGCATTGACCGCCGCCGCGCTCCATCAGGCTGTAAAAACCTGCAACATGCGCGGGCTTGAGTACTTCGCCGCTCGCAAATACGTATCGCAGGGAACAAAGCTCGCCGCCTCTGCCGCTGTCCGCTGCATAGGGTAAAAAGACGCCCAGCATGGACGGCACAAAATGCATAACCGTAACCGTCTGCTCCACAATCGAGCGCAGCATGACCGACGGCTCCTTCTCCCCGCCGGGCTCCAGCAAATAAAGCGAAGCACCGGCAAAGCTCCACCAGAAAAGCTCCCATACGGAAACGTCGAACGTGATCGGCGTTTTTTGCAAAATAACGTCGTGCTCATTCAGCGGATAAGCCGTCTGCATCCAGTTCAGCCGGTTGATTGCCGAGCGGTGCTCCACCATAACGCCTTTGGGTTTGCCCGTAGAGCCTGATGTATAAATGACATATGCCAAATGCTCGGGGCCCGCTTGAGGCGGCAGGTCCGTTTCTTCTTCGCCCTTCGGCAGCTCCGATGCGGCGGCAGCCGCAAGCGCGTCCAGATCGAGCGTTTCTCCCTGGAAGGCCGGGAGCGTATGAATCCACTTGGCCCCCGCCAGGAGCAGTCTGGCCCCGCTATCCTCAAGGATGCCGCGAGTCCGCTCGGGCGGATGCTCCGGGTCGATTGGTAAATAGGCCCCTCCCGCCTTGAGCACCGCCATAATCGCAATCATCATGGACAACGAGCGCTGAGCGGCAATCGGCACAATCGTTTCGACCGCAACCCCCTTGCCTCTTAGCAAGGCAGCCATGCGTTCGGCGCGGTCATTCAGCTCCCCGTACGTCAGCGAGCCTTCGGCCGACCGCACCGCCGGGAAGTCCGGCCACCGCCGGGCGGACTCGGCGAACCATCCGTGAATCGTCTTCTCCGCCGGGTACGGATGTCCCGTATCATTCCATGCCGCAAAGGCGGCTTCTTCGGCAGGCGTCGCCATAGTGACCTCGCCACAGATCAGGTCGGGGCTGGCGGCCGTTTGCTCCAAAATGTAAAGCAGCCGCGCCGCCAACCGCTCCATCGTGCCTTTATGGAACAATCCCGTATTATACTCCAGCTCCGCCCGCAGACCGCCTTCGCCATCGCTGTACAGATCGAGCTTAAAGTCCAGTTTGGATGTTCCGTGGCCGACGGGCAAAGGCTCCATGCTCCAGCCGTCACCGCGCGTCACCAGCTTCTCGTCTTCAAACTGGTTGTGAACGATCAGCATCGTATCGAACAGCGGGTTGCGCGACGGTTCATGCGGATACCGGGCCGCTTCCATCATGTGCTCGAGACTGACATCGCCATGACCGTATGCGGCAAGCAAACGCCCATGGGTCTCACCGACAAACGCCAGGACTGGCAGCTCGTCCGCCACCGACATCCGAATCGGTAGAAACTGGTTGAACATGCCGATCATCCGGGCCGTGTCCGGATGCGTCCGGCCTGCCGCCAAAGAACCGATTACAAATTCCGACTGATGCGTCGTTCCCTTCAGCAACAGCGAGTAAGCAGCAAAAAGCAGGCTGTTCATGCTCGCTCCGGCGTTTGCGGCCGTCTCTTTCAGCCGTGCGGCGAGCGCCGCCGGAATGTGGAAGCTATACGTATCACCCGCAAATGTCTGACGGTCGCCGCGCGGTCGATCCAATGGCATATCGAGCGGCGCCGGCGACTCTGCAAGCTGCTCCGTCCAAAACGCTCGGCTTGCCCTGGCCCGCTCCGAGCCGGACTGTCGCTCCTGCCAAATGGCGTAATCCTTGTAATGCAGAGCCGGCGACGCAAGTTCAGCGCCGTCGATCAAAGCGGTCAACTCCTCCAGCAGCAGCTTGACAGATATACCGTCCGCCGCGATGTGGTGAATGTTGAGCAGCAGATAAGCCTCCGCACCTTCCGATTCGGGCCGGCAATAACATGCGGCGAGCAGCGGCGCTGCTGCAAGCTCCAGCGGCCGGAAAAACTCGCTCAAGCATTCCGGCAGCGGCGTCTCCGCAAGCTCCGCTGTTTGCAGAACAAAGGCGGCCGAATCGTGCACGATCTGTGCCGGAACGCCGTCGATCCAATGGTAGGAGGTCCGCAGCGGCTCATGCCGTTCGATCAACTTCCGAAGCGCTGGCCCGATTCTGGTCTCACCCACCGCACCCGTTAGTTTAAGCGCGAGCGGAATATGGTAGGTTAGTCCGATATCAGCCATGCTTTCCGCCAAAAACATGCGCCGCTGCGGCGGGCTGAGCGGATAGGATGCGGCTTTTGGCGCGCCCACAACAGGTTCGTACGTTTCCTTGGCAGCCCTGTCGATCCAGGCCGCCTGCTCTCTGACCGTCGGCAGCTTGAAAATTTCCTGAAGCGGCATGCGCACCCGGCAATGCTTGTAGATTACTGAGGTCAATGCGGCCGCCTTCAAGGAATGGCCGCCATGCTCAAAGAAGTGGTCAAGCGCGCCAACCTGCCCTACATGAAGCACTTCTTGCCACAATCCTGCGACAATGATTTCCGTATCTGTGGCGGGCGCTTCATATGGGACTGCGCGCTCCGGCGCAGGCAGACTTTTTTTGTCCACCTTGCCGCTCCCGCTCAGCGGCAGCTTCTCCAACTGCACAAACGCGGCGGGAATCATAAATGACGGCAGCTTGCCTGTCAGTTGGCTTCGAACGCTTGCCTGCCCTTCGGTTTGCTCCGCAACGATATAAGCGCATAAATACGGCGCGCCGTCATTCTCGATCAGCGCGACAAACGCTTCCTTGACGCCCGCGCAATCCAGCAGCCCGCTTTCGATTTCGCCCAATTCAATCCGGTAACCCCGCAACTTGACCTGGCTGTCGATCCGGTCCAGAAATTCCAAATTTCCGTCAGGCAAGCGGCGCACCAGGTCGCCGGTTCCGTACACGGTTTCGCCTTCCCGGAACGGATGCGGCCGGAACTTCGAAGCGGTCTGCTCCGGCAAATTCACATAGCCGGATGCGACACCGTCGCCCGCAATCCACAGCTCGCCCGGCACCCAGTCCGGCTGCAATCGGCCCTGCTCATTCAGCACCAGCGTTTCTGAACGCGCGATCGGCGCGCCGATCGGCATGGTGGCCGTTCCTTGTCCGTCCCATGTCTCCGTGACCGGATAGCAGGTAGCGAACACCGTCGTTTCCGTAGGGCCGTAGACATGCAGGAGCACGCCCGGTCCAAGCGCGCGGAGCGCTTTGCGGATATGCGGCACGGAAGCCCGCTCTCCGCCAAATAAAATATGGCGCAGGCCGCGCAGCGACTCCAGCCCATGATCGACCAGCGTATTGAACAGCGCCGTCGTCACAAAGAATACGGTAATGCCTCTGCACTCAATCAGCTCGGTCAGCCGCACAACGTCGGCAACCTCTTCCTCGCCGACCAGCGTCAGCTTCGCGCCGTTCAACAGCGCTCCGTACAAATCGAACGTTGAACCGTCAAAGGCGTAGTTGGAAAGCTGCAACAGCGCATCGTTTTCCGAAATGCTTACATAATCGGTATGGACGGCAATCCGGGACACATTGCGATGCGCGGTCATAATCCCTTTCGGCTTGCCCGTCGAGCCGGACGTGTACATGATATAAGCGAGATCGTCCGCCGAGCCGTCGATGTCCAGATCATAGCCGGACTCGCCGGCCCATCTCGTATCGAGTCCATCCATGTCGACGACATCTATGCTGTCTCCGGCAAGCCGTGCGCCCATCTCCATCGTCGCAGCCGCAGCCACGATCGCCCGCGCTTCCGTATCCTGCAGCATAAACAAAATCCGCTCTTCGGGATAGTGCGGGTCGATCGGCACATAGACGGCTCCCGCTTTCAGCACAGCCAATATCGCCGCAATCATATCGGGCGAGCGCCGCAACAGCAGCGCCACCTTCGCACCCGGCGCCACGCCGCGCCGTACAAGCGTGCGCGCGAACCGGTTGGCACGTTCGTTCAGCTCGCTGTAGGTATATGCCCGCTCGCCCAATTCAACGGCAATCTGCTGCGGTGTCTCCACCGCTTGCCGTTCAAACAGCCTGTGCAGCGACAGCTCCTGCAGCGGCGAGGCGAATGAACGGCCAAGCCGGAGCAGCCGTTCCCGCTCTTGGTCATCGACGGGATCAAGCTCGCCAAGCGACACATGCGGCTGCGCGGCTACTGCCCGGGCCAGCGCTACATAATGCCGGGCTAATTGCACAGCGGCACGCTCATCGTACAAATCCAGTGCATACTCCAGTGTAAATGCGATGCCTGCGCCTGTATCCGCGCACTCCCAAGTCAGGTCGAACTTGGCCGAGCCGCTGTCCATCGCTTGGGGCGTGTAGACGACATCCTTGCTCCGCCATTCGGGCAGCTCCATATTTTGCAGCGTAAACACCGAATCGAACAGCGGATTCCGCCCGTGTTCCCGTTTCACATTGGCCAGTTCGGCTATTTCTTCATAAGGCACATCCCCGTTGCCGATAGCCGCCAGTGTCTCCCCATTGACCTGCTTCAGCCATTGATCGAAGCGTGCACCGCTATCCCCGCGCAGGCGGACCGGAACCATGTTGACGAACATTCCGACTACGCTTTGCAGCTCTGGCCGTAACCGTCTTGCGGCTGCCGTGCCGACAACGATATCGAATTCGCCCGTGTATTTCGCAAGCAGTACATAATAAATCGAAAGCAGCACAGTGTATAATGTTACGCCCTCGCGCCTAGCCAACATCCGCAGCGACCCGGCAAGCTCAGGCTCCAGCTCGAAGCGCTCAATTGCCCCGCGATAGCTTGGCGTCTGTGGTCTTGGGCGGGGGGACGGAAGTGCTGGAGACGGCACGCCATCCCGAAAGATTTCGCGCCAATAAAGCTTCTGGCGCTCCAGCCACCCGCCGCTTTGGCCCGCTTCCTCCCACAGCGCTATATCCCCGCCATGAATCGACAACGGCTCAGGTGCTTTCCCCTCGTAAAACCTCGTAAGATCGGACATCAAAATGCCCATCGACGTTCCATCCGTGATGATATGATGCATATCCAGCAGCAGAACGCTTGACTCGCGCTCCATGCGCACAAGCTCCATGCGCAGCAGCGGTGCTTGATCCAGACGAAACGGCTGCAGGAAGCTGCGCTGCCGCAGCGCCAGCGAAGGCACCGGCCAGCCGCTTCCGTCAACGACGGCAAGCGGCGGCTCGACCGCCTGATCGATGCGCTGCATCACATGGCCTTCTTCCATGTAAAAGGACATCCGCAGCGCCGGATGCCGCTCTATCAGCGCCCGCCACGCCGCGCGGAATCGTTCGATATCGAGCGGGCCCTTCACCTGGACCGCAAATGGCAGATGGTAGTTGAGCAGCCCCGGATTCAGCTCTTCCAAAATGAATAGCCGCTTTTGCGCCGAGGTCGCCGGATAAACCGTCCGCTCCTCCGCTTTGGCCACCGGCGGCGCAACGGCGGCAGTTCCTTCGCCCTCCTGCGCCTTTTGCTCCAGCAAAGCGGCCAGCGAACTCACTGTATCATGCAAAAACAGCTCGGTAAGCGTAAGCTCGACGCCAAACGCCTCTTGCAGCCTGGCGGCGGCATAAGCCGCCTTGAGCGAATTGCCTCCTTGCTCGAGAAAGCCGTCATTTCGGCCTATGTAATCCTTTTTCAACACCTCGCGCCAGATGGACATGATCCGTTGCTCCGTCTCCGTGGCCGGCTCCAAGCTGACATCCCCGCGCAAGGCATCGCCGCCTTCCGCATCACGCCGCTTAAGCGCGGCCGCCGCTTCCAGCTCCGCCAGCTCGGCAAGCGCTTCGGCAAACTCGCCTTCTCGCAGCGCTTCCGCCAATACGTAGCGTTGAATTTTGCCGGAGGTCGTTTTCGGAATTCGCCGAACGGGGACAACAAAAGCAACGTCCAGACCGGCCGATGCGTTCAGTAGTTTTTTCACCTCGGCCATCAGCGGTACAAATCCGCCGGTCTTGCCGCGATGCTGAATAAAAACTGCGATCGCATCCCGTTTGGTCGTCGCATCCTGAACGGCGGCAATCGCCGTTTTCCCGGTTTCGGCCCCTTTCAGGCCGCTGATCAACGCCTCCAGATCATGCGGATACACATTTTGCCCGTTGACGAAAATGACGTCCTTCATGCGGCCGGTCACATATAAACGCCCTTCCAGCAAGAAACCCAAATCTCCCGTATTCAGCCAGCCGTCCGGGGAAATCGTTTGCTTGTTTACATCGGGCCGCTTATAGTAGCCGTTTGTAACGTTGCGGCCTCTAATATGAATCAAGCCTACGCTGCCTGCTGCCGAAGGGTTTCCTGTTTCGTCGCAAATGCGCACCTCGCACTCTTGTACGGGGAAGCCCAGCTCGACGATCTCGATCGCGGCATGATCCCCGTGCGCGGCCATTCGTGCAGGTTGTCCAATAGCCAGTGATTGGCGCTCAAGCTTAATGGTATTCAGGTGATCTTCCGTTCCCGGGAACGTCACGGCCAGGCTCGCTTCCGCAAGCCCGTATACCGGGAAAATGCAATTTCCCTTTAACCCATACGGCTTCATCGCCTCCAGAAAATCGCGGCAATGGGCGGCAGATATCGGTTCAGCCCCGTTAAAAATCAACCTGACGCAAGACAAATCCCATGCCGCCGCTCCTTCCGGCTTCCAATGCTGCAGAAAATGCACATAACCGAAATTCGGCGAGGAGAGACATGTCACCCGGTGCTTATGCGTAAGTTCCAGCCATTTCATGGGATGAAGCACAAACGTGGAGGTTGGCAAGTGAAACTGATTCATGCCGCAAAACAGCGGCGAAAGATGAAAGCCGATGAGCCCCATATCATGCGTCAGCGGAAGCCAGCTCAGCGAAGAATCCCGCTCCGTTGACTGCGCCCCATGAATAATGGCGGCCATGTTCGATAATAGATTGCCGTGCGTCAGCACGACCCCCTTCGGGTCTCCGGTAGAGCCCGATGTAAACTGGATGAATGCGGTGTCCGATTCGGCTGCGTCATATGGCTCAGTCTCGGGCCGGTCTGCATCTGCAGCCGCCGTTAGAACCTCCGCAATCGGCACGCAACCAGACTCCAGCTGGGCCAGCACCTCCGATTCCCCGTGCTTCAAAGCGTAGCCTTGAATTCCCGGCCAAAGCTCTTCATCGCAGAGCAATCTCGGCGCTTGCAACTGCTTACATATCTGGATCAGCTTTTTGCGTCCTTCGTCCGTACGCGCCGCCGTCACAGGTACGGGGACAATACCGCCGAGCACGCAAGCCCAGAACAGAAGGATAAACCGTTCGTTATCTTCTGTCTGCATGACGGCAAAGTCGCCTGGTTCAAGGCCCTGCTCGCGCAGCAGATGGAGCGCCCTTCCGGCCATTGCAAGTAATTGACCGTACGACAAGTAGCGCTCCTGACTGCTTTCACAAAATAAAATTCCCGCATCGCTTTCCTTGTGCGCCAACAATACGCCGGACAATTTACGGATGGATCTCATAGTCGGCAGCCCTCCGTTCTGTGTTTTATCACACCGTTGTGGAATGCAGTTCTTGATAATCCTCCGTTACGATACGATTATGCTCGTCCATAATGACGACATGCGGACGATACGTGCGGGCTACCGATTCCTCCATCATCGCGTAAGAAATAATAATGACGCGGTCGCCGGGCTGGACCAGTCTGGCAGCGGCGCCGTTCAAGCACACCATACCCGAGCCTCTTGGGCCGGTTATGACATACGTCTCCAGCCTGGCTCCGTTATTAATATTGACCACTTGCACTTTTTCGTTCTCCAGGATGTTCGATGCATCCAAAATATCCTGATCAATGGTTATGCTTCCTACGTAATTCAAATTGGCTTCTGTCACGACAGCACGGTGAATTTTGGACTTATGCATCTCTCTGAACATAAATACACTCTCCTTGTGGAGTAGTCTGGAAAAATAAAACTTAGCTAACTTCTTAATAACAAACATCATTTTCCAAATATTCTTTTTAAGGAACATTCAGAGTGCAAACAAACCTACATTGTTTCTCTTTCTTAACGAAAAAAACAAGCTGGTGCAATCAAGCCGTTCAAAAAAGAAATTCTGCGGCAAATTCGTGCCAATGTGACTGTTCTTAAGGAATAAGCAAGTTCAAGTTCAGGCTTATGTGTGGGATCGTGCTGAATAGTTATTTCATTGATTGTGAGGGGGCATGTTGACTGGGAAACTCATGCTTTTTGTGTGGAATAATTGCTGATGGACAAGCTCATGCAATAGAACGAGGTCGTGCTAATTAGGCAGATTTGCTATTGTGCGGGTACCAGTTGATTGAAAACTACGCCAGCAGAACAAAAAAATATGGCTTGTACATCGCAGTGCTCATCATACAGGCGGTTCAGTGTTACGCAGGGGAAAAATCATGACGTTTAACCGGGTGTAGCGGTAATGAGTTAAAGTAGTGAAATGCAATATTTTTCTCATAAAAAGGTAATTTCTTGCTACTTACCCTTATAGTAGTACTAATCTTTCACTTGCGATAGGGAGAAAATCGTACAATAGAGGGGGAAATTCTTTTACTTTTTTGAGTAAATCTACCAAAAATTAAGAGCTCTATGCAAAAAAACATTTCCGCTCTTGCTTGAAAACAGCAGCTTGACAAACAAAAACAGATTAAAAATCGAAACGTTGTAACGAAGGGATTGGCGGCAATAGTGGAGCGCTTTTTTGCGGTCGTAACGGTTCAGATAGCTGAGCGTATAATATTTGCTTGCAATGCCGATGTCAATGTAAGAGAGCTGTTTCGCTTTATTGCCGACGGAATCAGACTGAGTGACCAAATCCCGGATGTGCTCGCGCACCTTGATAGATTTGAAGCTAAGGCCCTCGATTTTTATATATATTTCCTCGTTGAGATGAATCGTATCGGGATCAAGCTGCCAGCGGTCGCAGAAGAAGTAGAGGCTGTCGGTAGACTGCCTGTAGACGGAATGAGGTTTGGTTTGCAGCGCAATTCTGTATTTGTCGAAAAAGCGGAGCAGATAGGTCGTATCTTCCCCCAGATAAAAATGTTCGTTGATCAAGCCGACTTCGTCCAGCAGCTCCCGACGGAATACCATCGTGTTCAGTTGAAAAAAATTGCGCGTATGCGACAAAAACGCCTCGAACAATCCTTTTTCGAATACAATCGTTTCTTCGTCATTCCATGTTTCAAACGTTGTTCTCATCGAATGTAGCCAATCCCGCTCAACCTCATTGTCGAAGTTGTAGGAGGTAATATCCCCGTGCCGTTCCACCCATAGCGCAAAGCTGATATCCGCTTTCGTCAGCGCATGCGTCTTCATGCTGTCGGTCAAATGGCAAGGATACCATTCGTCATCGGAATCAAGAAACGCCAAATATTCGCCTTTCGCCGCCAGCATCCCCGTGTTTCGCGCGCCGCCCGGTCCTTTTTCCCGTTCATTGCACACATAGCGGATTCGCGCATCTTTGCGCGTCCACTCGCGGATTGCCTCTTCCGTATGATCTGTGCTTCGGTCATCAACGACGATCAGCTCCCAGCTCGTGTAAGACTGGCGCAAGATGGACTCAATCGCCCCGGAAATGATATGCGCCCGATTATACGTTGGCATCACAATGCTTATCAACTGCTCCATTCGCTTCACTCCAATCGTTATAAAATATATGCCTCAAATCATCGTCAGTGTAAATACGGATCGGGAAGCCGTCAAGTACAAAAAGCATACGGCGGTTTAAACACGCCCTGTTTATGAGGTAAAAGCGTCCCAGATTCCAATATGAATATGCCAGCTTGCTCGCAACCTTCCGAAACGCAAAAGGCCCTCCGCTTCATTTAGCAAAGCGCCTCAGCTCGCATTGGAAACCATTTTGCGGCCATGAGCTCCTACTCTCTTTCAAACAATTGCTTATGCTTATTGAAAAATCGATAAAAAAATTGTACATTGTCTAGCTCAAACCATTCTGCTGTTTGAAGAGGCTTGGCATCCAGATTATAAATTTTTGCATGTAACGCGCCTAAAACAAAGGGAGAATGAGTGGCAATAATAAATTGACTATCAAAATATCGTGCCAGCTCATTTATTTGTTCTGCCATTCTTATTTGATTGGCAGGAGAAAGTGACGTTTCCGGCTCGTCTAATAAATACAATTGCCCAGGTAGCAAATATTCCTCAAAAAACTGCATGGACGTTTCTCCATTAGAGTATTTTTCTTGCGAGAATTGAATGTTCTCCAGCTTCTTCTTAAACGCATACGTAGCTTCATATTGTGCCGCCTGAGCCTTGCTCATCCCTTTGTTAATCTGCTCATACATTATTCCTTCACGCAGCACGGAAGATTGCTGTATCTTCTTGATCTCATATAAAATATCCTCTGATTTCATATATCGGCTTCCTTCTGGAAGTTGCCTGATTTCATGCTCTTGCTCATCATGCCCAAGCTGATAGCTACTCAAATCAAGGAATCGCTGAGCATAAATACTATGCCCATAGCTTGTCATTTTTTCAGCCCCCGAGATTCCTAGCTTGTTGGAAATTACATTGAGCAAAGTGGATTTTCCGCTACCGTTATTCCCATACAACACAGTAATTCGATCAAACAAAAGCACCTCTCCAGCCACGTGCTTAAATACATAATCAGGGTATATGTTGGGATTTCGATTCGTATAATCAGAAAGCTTAAAGCTTCTTAAATAAATCATTACCGCACTCCTTCTACCTGTCTTATAGTTTGAATTCTATTTTACCAGACGGATTGTAATATGAAGTGCGACAGCTGCTAAGAGAATAAAAAAATAGCCCATGACTGATTCGTGTAGAATGAAGTTACCACACCACCCCTACACAAGGAGAATCAGAACATGAACTAC
>NZ_CAKMAB010000018.1:0-109709 GCF_924513355.1 Paenibacillus pseudetheri | reverse complement strand
AAATTATTACTACACGAACTATAGCCAAAAGAAGTTAGCGAAACTAGACTGGTATATTTTGCAACGGTTAACACGGTGGTATGCAAAGAAAAGACAACGCAGAAGATGGATAGGCTCACTATCCGAGGTTAAATATATCGCCTTACAGCATGGACTTAAAACGTTATTGTAATCTGCATGCCCATGAGTGACGGACATCGGAAAGCCGTATGAGGGAAAACCTCACGTACGGTTTGATGAGGAGGGGCTGAATTTGTTCAGCCTTTTACTCTAGATCTGTCCCATGAAAATGATAACCTTGACAGTCTCAATTCGATCGTATACATTTGTATACATAAACGCAACGTATACATATGTATACAAACGAAAGGAGGAGTAACTATGCGTGATGGACATTTCGGAAAACGCGGTGATAGAGAACATGGGGAACACAAAGAACGTGGAGAGCATAGAGACCGCGAGCAAACGAGCAGACATGGGATGGATTCTATGGATGGTCCCCCAAAAAGTGCTCAAACTTTTCGTCGCGGCAGAGCTCTAGCATTTTTGGAAAAGCTTAATGTGAATCGAGCCACTTTACAGCGGCAGCTGCAAACACCGGAGCTGGATTCGATCAAGCAGGTGATTAGCGGTGAATTGAAGGCAACGGAAGCGATCATTGAAGAGTTTATCCATATTTTTCAGATTCATGAAGTAACGCCGGAAGATAAGACTGTTTGCGAAATTAAAAAAGAGGAGAATGATCAAAAAAATGAAAACCATTGATCTTATTAAAACTCGTAGAAGTATTAAGCAATTTAAGGCGGATTCGATTCATGAGGATGATTTATTGAATTGGCTGGAAGCAGCTAGTTATGCTCCAAACCATCGTATGAACGAACCTTGGGAGCTCCTTTTTATCGGGCCTGATACTAGAGCTAAATTAAAGCATAAGACGAATTTTGGAAGTGCTCCTGTCGTTCTTGCTATCTTATCTAAACCTGGTGCAACAGCGTTTGAACGTGACGAGAATGTTATGGCTGCCGCTTGTTTTGCACAGAACTTCTTATTAGCTGCACATGAAGTAGGGGTTGGAGCATATTGGGCTTCTTTAGGTGCTTTGCCTCATAATCGTGAAATTCTAGGTGTCCCGCAAGATTACGATGTGATTGGACTATTTGGCATTGGTTATCCGGAGGAAGTTCCAAATGCTAAGCCAAGAACACCGATGAAATCAAAAATCACATACTTATCTTAAAAGGTGATGGAATGTGGAAACTTAAGAGTTACTTAAGGCCATATTGGGTGTGGTCTGTGTTAGCACCACTTATGATGATGCTCGAAGTGTTTATGGATTTGCTTCAGCCTACACTAATGGCGAGCATTGTGGATCATGGGATTATGACGAAAGATTTATCACATTTGGACTTTAGAATGAATTGGAATGGTGTTATAGAGGATGTGAGAACGAAGAATTAGCGAAAATAAGGTCCATCCCTCCTGGGAGGATGTTAGATTTACTTCCAGTGAATGCTTACACCAACGTTCTGGCTTTTACGAGTCTCCTTAGTATAAAAAAGCACCGCCTGAAGAATTTTCAGACGGTGCTTTTTTTCAATTTCCAATATGATAGCTATAAATTTCTTTCTAACAAGGTCTCAACCGGAACGTTGGATCCATCAGTGGGTGCTTGATGAGGAGCAGAGTCGGCTGATCATAAAAAAAGCTCTAGAGCTCGGAATTAATTTTTTTGATACAGCTAATGTGTATTCTGACGGAACGAGTGAGGAGATTCTTGGACGAGCACTCAAGGATTATGCCAATCGAGATGAAATGGTCCTCGCGACTAAAGTTTATAATCGTATGCATGAGGGACCCAATGGTGCTGGGCTTTCCCGCAAAGCAATTATGAGTGAAATCGATAAAAGTCTTAAAAGATTGGGAACAGACTATGTGGATTTATACCAGATCCATCGCTGGGATTATCACACACCCATCGAGGAAACGATGGAGGCACTTCATGACGTGGTTAAGGCGGGTAAAGCAAGATATATCGGTGCTTCTGCTATGTATACTTGGCAATTTCAGAAAGCTTTATATGTAGCGGAGAAGAATGGTTGGACCCGATTTGTATCCATGCAGAATCACCTCAACCTTATCTACCGTGAAGAAGAGCGCGAGATGTTGCCACTTTGTAAGGAAGAAAAAATCGGCGTTATCCCGTATAGCCCGTTGGCCTCCGGTAGATTAACTCGCGATTGGACAGTATCAACCCATCGTTCAGAGACCGATCAAATCCAAAAATCCAAATATGACGGAACTACAGAAGCTGATCATTTAGTTGTGGAGCGGGTGGCTGCGATTGCCGGAAAACATGGTGTTCCGCGGATTCATATTGCCCTTGCATGGTTGCTACAGAAAGAACCGATTACTGCTCCAATCATTGGTGCTACGAAAATATCACATCTCGAAGATGCTGTAGGAGCGTTATCCATTACGTTAACAGCTCAAGAAATTACGTTCTTAGAAGAACCCTATACACCGCACCCAATTATTGGTTTTAATTAATACCGAGCACCGGAGGATAACGAATGTATGAACCATTGATTGGAAGGTCATTAAAGTTAAAAGTGAGTGATCACTCACTTTTTTGTTGACTCTCAAACTTTTGCGGTGTATATTCGAGTGAGTAATCACTCACTTTATCGATAGACTCTAAAAAAGGAGTAAAAAAATGACCCAAGATCTATTCAACTCACTAATTGCTGCTCAAAAGACAAAAACAGAAAAACAAAAAAAGATAATTGAAATAGCGATTAAGTTGTTCGCTGATAAAGGTTTTGCGAATACTTCTACGGCTGAAATAGCTAAATTGGCAAAAGTATCGGAAGGGACGATCTTTAAACATTACGGAACAAAAGATAAGCTTTTGCTCTCGATTATTCTGCCATTTGTGAAAGATTCTTTACCCACTATGGCAACTGAGGTTTTTAGTGAAGTCTTAACGGAGGATACGAAGACGTTCGAGCAATTTTTAACGGGATTTTTGAAGAATAGAATTGAGTTTTTTGATAGGAATAAAGAAATATTTCGAGTTTTTGTGAAGGAGATCATCTATAAGGATGAGCTTAAAAAAGAAATAGCCCCACATTTCATCAAAAATATCTCGCTACAAATTTCTCGTGTAGTAGAAGAATTCAAGCTGCGCGGAGAACTAAAAGATAAACCTACGGATCAGGTTTTGATTTATTTAATGACGGTTTGTGGAAGCTTCTTTGTATCTCGATTTGTATTGTTCGAGAACTACTCAATCAGTGATGAAGAAGTCGAAAATTTTGTTCATTTCGTTATGGATGGAATAAGGAATCCTTTATCTGAAGTCTCATCCTAATATTTCATTTGCTCAGAAAGGAGTATTTATATGGCAGTATTGCACATTGAGCATTTAACAAAAGATTATGGTCATCAGCGTGGTGTGTTCGATGTTTCATTCCAAGTTGAGAAAGGTGAAGTTTACGGATTTTTAGGACCGAACGGAGCGGGTAAAACGACAACGATTCGCCATATCATGGGATTTTCTCGTCCTCAGATGGGATACACCTTAGTTAATGGATTGAATAGCTGGGAGAGTGCCAGTGAAATTCAGAAGAATCTAGGGTATTTGCCCGGGGAAATTGCCTTGCCTGAAACACTGACGGGTACGCAGTTTATTAAGATGATGGCTGATTTACGTGGCCTAAATGATATGACTCATACCAATTATTTGATTTCAAAATTCGAGCTTGATCCTGCGGGAAGTTTAAAACGTATGTCTTTAGGGATGAAGCGGAAACTCGCGATTGTAACAGCTTTTATGCATAATCCTGCCGTACTTGTTCTCGATGAGCCTACAAGCGGTCTTGATCCTATCATGCAAAATGTATTTATTGATTTCATCAAAGAGGAAAAAGAAAAAGGGAAAACAATTTTACTGTCGAGCCATATCTTTAATGAGATTGACGCTACCTGTGACAAAATATCAATGATCAAAGATGGAAGGTTAATTTCAACCTTTATAGCCGATGAGCTTCGTCACAATGAGAGCAAATCCTTTGAATTTGAGTTCAACTCCAAAGAAGAGTTTAAACGTTTTAGTCTTGAGGTTCGGTCGCTACAAAACATTGAGGTAACTTCTCTAAAAGCGCATAACAATCAAGCGGAAATACGAGTGAATGATAACGACATCAACATTTTCATACGCACGATATCCGACTATGATTTGAAGTTTTTCTCTGAGATTAAGTTTACGCTTGAGGATTACTTTATGAAGTTCTATGATCGAAACTCTATTTCAGAGGGAGGTGCCTATCATAATGCCATTAATAGAAATCAATAATTTGACAAAAGATTATGGCCAAGGTCGAGGCATTTTTAACATCAATCTCTCGATTGAAAAAGGTGAAGTGTTTGGCTTTGTAGGCACAAATGGAGCAGGTAAAACCACAGTGATTCGTCACTTGATGGGTTTTTTAAAGCCACAGATCGGAAGTGTAAGGATAAGCGGAATGGACTGCTGGGAAGACTCTGCTGAGATAAAGAAAATGATTGGATATACGCCTGGTGAGATAGCGTTTCCCGATGCTCCAACTGGAACGGAATTCCTAAAACAGCAGGCTGAGCTGTTAGGACTCAAAGACATGACTTATGCAAATACAATCATAGAGAAACTCCAACTAGATCCAACAGCTAACTTGAAAAGAATGTCTAAGGGTATGAAGCAAAAGACTGCAATTGTCGCTACATTAATGGCTGATCCTGATATTCTGATTCTGGATGAACCAACAACAGGACTTGACCCTCTGATGAGA
Source organism: Paenibacillus pseudetheri (assembly GCF_924513355.1). NCBI lineage: Bacteria > Bacillati > Bacillota > Bacilli > Caryophanales > Paenibacillaceae > Paenibacillus > Paenibacillus pseudetheri. The sequence continues at coordinate 104,883 of NZ_CAKMAB010000018.1, read as the reverse complement.
GCTGAATTTGTAGATATAATAAACGATGAAAAGAAAAAGGGAAAAACGATATTTATGTCGAGTCATATGTTTGAAGAAGTTGAACATACGTGTGACAAGGTTGCTCTTATTAAAGATGGTCAAATTATTGCTGTGAAATCAACCCGTGAGGTCAAACACAATGAAGAGAAAACTTACAAGATAGAGTTTACTTCGCATGAGGACTACCAACGCTTTTTAAAAGAACCTTTTGATTGTGCAAATCAACGCGAAAGTCACAATCAAGTCATTGTAAATATACATGATCGTCAGATCAATACACTCTTCAAAGTGCTTAAAGGGTATGAAATCAAGTTTATCACTGAGAACAAGTACACACTCGAAAAATACTTCAGAAGTCTTTACTAAAGGAGGAGAAACTAATGTTTAGTAAAACGATTTTTAAACAAACCTTAAAAGCCAATTTTAAGTTATGGTTTATTTTCACGATAATCATGAGTGTTTTTAGTGGCGTACTTATTGCCGTATTCGATCCAAAAACTTTATCCAGTATGTCAGATATGGTGAAGGATACACCCCTAGCGAACATGTTAGGATCAACCACTTTCCTTGGCATACTCTCTCAAACTTTTTACTCGGTGCAGGGTGTTATTCTGCCACTGATCTTTGTGATTATGACCGCTAATAGTCTAATCGCATCGCAGGTGGACAGAGGCTCCATGGCTTACTTGCTTTCAACGCCTATAAAAAGAAGTACAGTAGTCAGAACACAGGCCATCTATTTAGTATCATCACTTATTGCAATGTTTACGATTTTATCCATCGTAGGGGTAGTATCTGTTCAAGCTTTCCAAAACGATATTGATTTTAATATTTTGGATTTGCTTATCCTCAATCTAGGTTTGTTTCTCTTAATGTTTGCAACCAGCAGTATTTCATTCTTATTTTCTTGTATCTTCAATTTGTCGAAAAACTCACTCGCTTTTGGTGCAGGTATCCCACTTGCTTTCTTTCTCTTTGAATTGATGGGGAAGGTGGATAGCAGTCTGGAGGGATTTAAGTACATCTCACTGAATACACTATTTGATACGGATGCAATCATAAATAACGGTGATTATTGGATTCAATTTACTCTCCTAGGTGTAATCGGAATTGTACTTTACGCGATAGGCATACGTGTCTTTAAGGGAAAAGATTTGCCTTTGTAACATGATTTAGGAGAGGTTACAGACAACTAAAGGAAATATCTTCTTGTCTACTTTTTAAGATATTCTTGGTAAGGTAAGGGGATATCAATGAATAAGAGGTGATGAGTTGTAATGATTAAGAAATACTGCTTGTTCTGTGATGAGATGGTATCCATTACATCGGAAGGTGATTACGATAGATTTTTAGGCTGTAATTGTTCTCCTGACGGGTTCTATAACTTATTGAGAGACAGCTATGAGCCTATAAATTCTCTCGCGCATCCAAAGAAACGCGATATGTTTCATGTGATATCGGCTTATATACGGGAGCTGACAGATCGTGGAGAGAAGGTCAGTCTATCGGCCGACGATTTAGAATCCATTGTAAATTCCTCGAAGATTCCAGTGACGATTGAAGATAAAGGAAACCGTTTATTGCAATACTTATACAGACATTCTGAAGCCCCTGGGGAATCCGTTGTTATTCAACCACTCTCCAGTAGCTATAACCTGACGTATTCGCCTAATCTGCAAGAACTGGTATATATCATAGATAAGCTGATTAACGAGCAGTTTATGATCAGGGAAGGCATGACCTTTAAGCTGACGAACGAGGGATGGAATGAAGCTGCGGCAATCGCAGGAGGCAAAAAGTTAAAACCCTGTATCGTTCTAATGTCGGATGCGGAGGATTTGCACACGGAGTGGGTGGAAAAGCTGCTTCCTAAAATCGAGCAGTTTGGTTATATACCACGGTTACTAAGGCATACGACAACGCAAAACCGTGAACCGTATTCCTTAGAGCTTATAGAGGAGAGTAAACTGATTATCGCTGATTTAACCGGCCAATCCCCTGAAGTGTATTTTACTGCAGGATATGCGCTCGGGTTGAACATTCCAGTGACTTGGACTGTGAACAGCAGCGATGCTAATGATCTTTTCGTACAAGTGAAAAATATCCGTCCAATCGTTTGGGATACAGCCGAAGAGCTGGCTGTTTTACTCCAGCAGAAGTTGAGTTCATAAAGTCCATGTCATATTGAAATGAACACGATGTAGAAGAGAGGCCGCGAATTTTCGCGGCTTCTTTCTTTTCACTATAAAAGTTAAAGTTAATTTCCAACTCATGGCTATTACAAAATCTTTTTTCTTTTATGGAGGACTGAACCGAACCCTATGAATAGGAAAGCAATAATACTGCAGAATAAAAATAGGTAACTAAGCGGAACTAAGAAAAAGGCTGGTTCATGCAAGATTCCATCGGGTCCTACACTTGAACCCACCATACGTGAGATCACTAAACTGATGATGCTTAATAATAATGGCGAAGCAGCTAATAGATATTTTTTTTCATATGATATTCTCCTTTGCTTGATAACCATATAATACACAAGTTTTACTTGTTAATCAACATTAATTTATTGTAAAACGATATATCATTATTGTAAATCAAAATAATTAACTTATATTTGGAATTTGATTTGAAAATGAGGACTTGACCATAATTGTTGGTGAGGACTATTATTTGGTTTAAACAAAATTAAGTAAGTCTCAAGGCTTTATTTGTATAGAAGGTCGCTCCAAGTCGGATGGATTGAACAGTAACAGATAAATAGAAAACGGTTACATCCAATACTTCGATAGTATGAAGGAACGGCGTTCTGATCATTTGTATGACTTTTTAAATTTGTTCAATCAGTGAATGAACATAATAACAGGTTGAACAGCTGCAAGGGGGCAGATATGAAACCAATATTTAAGATTATGATTGTGGATGACGAGATGCTGGTTAGACAGGGAATTAAACATCTTTTGGATTGGGAACAAGAAGGGTATCGAATCGTTGGTGAGGCTTCTAACGGTGTTGAAGCACTGAGTATGATGGATGAGCTGAATCCTCATATTATTATTACGGATATCGTAATGCCAATGATGGGCGGGGAGAAGTTAGTCAAGATCGTTAAGGAGAAGTACCCACACATTGAAGTAATTGTCTTAAGCAGCTTCAGTGAATACGATTATGTCCGTTCCACATTTCAGAGTGGGGTAGCAGATTACATCCTGAAGCCGAAGCTGGAAGCCGATTATCTGTTGTCCATCCTAAATAAAACTACAGCTAAAATGGCAGGGATGAAGATGAGCGATCCAGGGGCCGATCCAGAGGAAAAGCAGCTTTTGTCCGCGATCGAGAAGCTCATGACGGGATATGAGTCAGTGCTAGAACCTGCTTTTCTTCATTCCAAGTTTCTACATGAAAAATTCGCATTTTTCGGAGCAGATATAAAGCATATTAAAGATTCTGGTGATAAGTTAACGTTCGCAAATGAAATCGAGAGAGGAATTCAAAAGTTAGCTTTGGATGATGTTGTGTTTATTCGACTAAAGTTTGTTAACGACTCGGTCATTTATTTGCTTAACGTTAATCCAGAACATTGGGACGAGCTTATGATTGAACTCCGTAATCTGATCTCGGAAATAGAACATCGTGTGAGAGAAACACATTTTATTATCAGTCAGAGCTTCGCGGACTTTGAGAGACTTGGTGAGATTTATCGAGACAATTACTTGAAGCTTACACGATACAGTTTCTATTTACCGGAACGAAGTCTGATTGAGAATGATCATTTGCCGGGTCTTCCGGGAGCGTGTCAGGAAATTGACATGGGAGAATTAATGGATCAGTTGAGACGTAAGCAATTCCAGAAGGCATTTACAGAATTTCTTGAATATGTCCATCTGCGTTCAATGGATTATCGCATTGATATTTTCGAATTTAAATCGCTATTGGGGAACTTTATATTTAACGTAGCGACCACGCTTGGAAAAATGAAGTTTGAAATCGGAGGACTGGAGGAGACCAAATACGATTACTTCCGAAAAATAGATGAAGCGATGTATGCAAGTGATGCTATTGCTGTTACCGAAGCATTCATTCGAGAAGTTGAGCGCAGTATTGGTGAGAAGACTTCATCGGTTAACCCTAATATGACAAAGCTGCTCGAATATATTCAGAATCATTATGCAGATCCGATCACACTGACAGGGGTAGCTAGACAGTTCCACTTCAATGCTTCTTACTTATCGAGTTATTTTACTGCTCATAATGGTGAAGGGTTTAGTGAGTACCTGAACAAAGTACGGGTGGAAAAAGCTATGGAGCTGCTCGAGATAACAGAGAAATCAATTTCCGATATTAGCGCAAGCGTGGGTTACTCAGATCAAAGTTATTTCACCAAGGTATTTAAAAAACAAACTGGTATTTCTCCGAGCCGGTACCGAAGACGGGACGTAGTGCAGCCATGATTGGAAATATCGTAAACAAGATCAGACAGCAGGGCTTATTTCTCAAGCTGTTTCTCGTGACGCTCATTAGTATCGCAACCGTATCACTCCTGACGCTGGCGATTACGATCAGTATGTCTGAGAAATTATTTTTACAGACCTTTAGTATAACAAACGGCAAACTGTTGAATCAGATGAAGACAAACCTGGAGTCTTATAACAACATTATTGCTACTGGCGCAACGATGATGGCTCAGAATGAGGCAATACGAAATTATTTATCAAGCGGAGAGACGGACGCAGTGAATCTTGCGATCAAAACATATCACATGACAGAAGGCATGCGGGCAATCCGCTATAACCTCAGCGCCGTTGATGTTGGTATCATGATCGTGGGCGTAAATGGCAGGAGTTATTCGACAGATCCTTGGTATTGGGACATTTCCGCAGATGAACTAATGGCTCACCCAATAACGAAGGAAACCATATCCCATCCTGATCAAATCCTGTACCAGCTCGATCTAAGGGAAAATAAAGAGAACGTAAAGGAGCCTATGCTGGTGGCTTCCAAAGCATTATTTGATCATTCGACCGGAAGAATCTATGGCACCATGTACGTAGCCATTCGAGATCGAGATTTCAAGCCCTTTTACGCTAACTTTACGAGTGAAGGTAATGACGTCGTGTTGTTGAATAAGAAGGGATTAATTGTATCCAGCAGCAAGACAGAAATGATTGGGCTCCGCGATAAAAAGCTGCTGCAAGAAGTAGAGGATGGAGGTAAAGATGGCGATTCTACCTATGTGATGGGGAATGAACGAATTGTTTTCTCGGAATACTTACCTGAATTTGATTTTTATATGGTGAACCTAATTGATAAGAACGCCGTGACCGGACAGATGGTGAATGCCAAAGCGGTGACGTTGACAATCATGGCTATCGTGGCAATATCGCTCATTATTGTTTTTTTGATTACCCGAAAAATGACGAAGTCTTTGCGTGTTCTCGTTAAGCAGATGTCGAGTATTCCTACGGGCGAGTTCGATAATCATGTAGATGTCACTAATAGTAGTTATGAAGTTAAGGAGTTAGGTAACGCCTTCAATTTTATGCTGGATTCACTTCATGATTATGTTGATAAGCTGATGGAGACTCAGAAGCAACAACGTAATGCGGAGCTGGCGGCACTCCAAATGCAGATTAACCCACATTTTTTATATAATACGCTGGCTTCGATCAAATTTCTGGTACAGCAGGGCAATAAGGAAAAAGCAGCTGGAACGATAAATTCACTAATCTCACTCTTGCAAAATACAGTAAGCGATGTTCATTCTACCATTCCTGTCAGTCAAGAATTGGAGTCTTTGAAGCATTATGTGTATATCAATCACGTGAGGTATGGTGAAAAGATCCGTGTGAATTACTTTGTGGAGCCAGAGAGCTTGGATTATCATATGCCGAAGCTAATTCTTCAACCTTTTATCGAAAATGCATTCTTTCATGCATTCAACCTTAAAGATGAGGGAAGAATTCTCATCATGATTTCCGTGCAGGAAGATGGGCTTGTATGTGAAGTTGTAGATAACGGTGATGGAATGGATCTTGACCCGAATTTGCTGGAAGAGGAGCAGCTACCAACTTCGAAGCACAAACGCCAACTGTTTTCCGGGATCGGTATACGAAATGTGGATGACAGAATCAAATTGTTATACGGTGAGAGATACGGGATTAATATTACAAGCAAACGGAATGAAGGTACACAAATCGTTGTTACACTTCCATTGTTAAAAAACTAAAAATTTTACATGAATCTAAAAATAGTACCAGAATCGAAATGAGAATCAAAATAGGACCCAATAATATCACCAAAGCTAACAAAGATACTGCCAAAGAAAACGAATACAAAATGATAAGATGGAGGCGTAGCAGAGAAAACGCTTCCATCTTTATTATTTTTCAGACTATCAAGGGGGTTTACGTAGTGAAAAAATTATTATCCGTAATGCTAGCTAGTGTGGTTCTACTGTCGGCATGTTCCACAGGTGGAACGAAAAATGAAACGAGCAACCCTGGTAACTCCGGAGCCGAAGGTAGCAGCAAGCCAAAAGAGATTACAGTTTGGGCTTGGGACCCGGCGTTTAACATTGCCGCTATGAATGTTGCCAAAGATGCGTATGCGAAAGTTAATCCGGACGTAACGGTTAACGTCGTTGAGAACGCGCAGGCTGATATCGTTCAAAAGCTGAATACGGGGCTAAATTCTGGTTCCACGAAGGGTCTGCCTAACATTGTATTGATCGAAGATTACCGTGCCCAGAGCTTCTTACAAGCGTATCCGGATTCTTTTTATGAATTGACGGATGTTGTAAAGGCTGCTGACTTTGCGGATTATAAGATTGGCCCTACCAGTGTTGACGGCAAACAATACGGTGTTCCGTTTGACTCTGGCGTAACTGGAATGTATGTACGGACAGACTATCTCGAGCAAGCAGGCTACAGCCTGGATGCCTTACAGGATATCGACTGGAAGCAATATATCGAGATCGGTAAAGCTGTAAAAGAGAAAACCGGCAAAAGCATGCTAACACTTGATCCGAACGATCTTGGACTTATCCGAGTGATGATCCAATCGGCGGGCGCATGGTATACCGGAGATGATGGTCAGACTCCGACCATAGAAAGCAACCCTGCTTTGAAAGAGGCACTTGTAATGTACAAAGAAATGATGGATTCCGGTATCGTAAAAGTAATTTCAGACTGGAGCCAGTTTGTAGGTGCATTCAATGGTGGTGAAGTGGCTAGTGTACCTACAGGTAACTGGATTACACCTTCGATTAAAGCCGAAGCTTCCCAATCTGGTAAATGGGCAGTAGCTCCACTACCTAAGTTAGGAACAACAGAAGGCTCTGTTCACGCATCCAACCTTGGAGGCAGTTCCTGGTACGTAATGAATGTAGAGGGTAAAGAAGCAGCAGCTGAGTTCCTATCTAAGACTTTTGCCTCTGATGCTGAACTGTATCAGACGTTGAATACAAAAGTTGGTGTTATCGGCACCTTGAAAGCTGCGGCGAGCGGTGAAGCTTACTCCGCTGCGGATGAATTTTTCAAAGGCCAAAAGGTCGTATCAGATTTTGCAGCATGGACCGAGCAAATTCCTAATGTCAACTATGGCATGAACACTTACGCAATCGAGGACATTATGGTTGTAGCAGTACAATCTTTTCTAGGTGGCAAAGATGTAGATACTGTTCTGAAAGATGCGCAGAAGCAAGCGGACACTCAAATTCGATAATCGCACTTAGGCTATACAACCGATGCCCTTGCTCCTTCTTCTCCTGTAAATTGGATTTCTACAGAAGGATAGGTAGCAGGGGCTTTTATCTCTAATATATAAGACAGAAGGGTGCGGAGTGGAGTGGAAACTATAAAGACAGGGCTAAGCCCGCAAAAACATAAGAGCTCAAAAGGATCACGGCAGATCCATCTGACAGGCTGGTTATTCGTTCTTGTACCGGTCATTATGATCAGTGTTTTCTATTTTTATCCAATGATTCAAGCTTTAATTCTATCTTTTAAGACGGGCAGAGGAAGCAATCTTCATTTTACCGGGTTTGATAACTATATTCGATTGTTTAGCGATACCACGTTCCTTACAGCAGTTAAAAACACATTTATTTACTTGATTATTCAAGTCCCAGTGATGCTGGTACTGGCGCTCTTTATCGCCGTCCTTCTAAATGATGAAAGACTGAAATTTAAGGGTTTTTTCAGAACGGCCATATTTCTGCCAACGGTAACCTCACTTGTAGCGTACTCCGTTGTTTTCAAGTACATGTTTGGAGCCGAAGGAATCATCAATAAATCTCTAGTGAATCTGCATCTAATCAGCGAACCAATTCAATGGATTACGGACCCCTTCTGGGCCAAAGTTACGATCATCATTGCCATCACTTGGCGCTTTACTGGCTATAATATGATTTTCTATTTATCATCCCTGCAAAATGTAGACAAATCTATTTATGAAGCAGCTCACATTGATGGCGCCAGTGCATTTACTCAATTTTTCAAAATTACAATTCCGCTATTAAAACCGATTATTTTGTTTACGACGATAACATCGACCATTGGAACCCTTCAGTTGTTTGATGAGGTGGTTAACATCACGAAAGGTGGACCCGGCAATGCAACCATGTCGATTTCCCAATATATTTATAACCTTTCTTTTGAATACACACCTGACTTTGGATACGCTGCAACCGTCTCCTACTCGATTGTTGTAATGGTACTCATTCTGACGCTAATTCAGAACAAAGTAGGAGGAGACAAGAGATAATGAAAACTAAACGCATGTTTACTTACCTGTTTCTAATCATCGCTGCGCTGATCTCTATCTTTCCATTTATCTGGATGGTTATTAGTGCCACGAATCAGTCGGTTGATGTAACTAAAGGGACATTACTACCGGGTGCGCATCTCTTTAAAAATATTGACAATCTGTTCAATTCTGTGGATATGTGGCAAGCCCTTTGGAACTCCGCAAAAATCTCAGTGGTGACTACTGTGCTTTCATTGCTGGTAGCATCGGCGGCTGGATATGGTTTTGAAATGTACCGCAGCCGGAGTAAAGATATCGTATTTAATATTTTGCTAGCTTCAATGATGATTCCGTTTGCAGCGATCATGGTACCTCTATTTCAAATGTTCGCCAAAGTATCAAGCGTTGTCCCATTTCTTGGCATTGATACAGCAGCAGCAGTTATTCTGCCAACATTTACAACAGCATTTCTAATTTTCTTTTTCCGTCAAAATACAAAAATGTTTCCTAAGGAAATGATGGAGGCTGGTCGCATCGATGGTCTTTCAGAATTTGGTTTATTCTTCCGTATCTATATGCCGACGATGAAATCAACCTACGCTGCCGCTGCGATTATCACATTCTTAAACAGCTGGAACAATTATCTGTGGCCTTTGATAGTATTGCAATCACAAGAAAATATGACCGTGCCACTCTTAATCTCAAATCTTGGATCGGGTTATGCGCCTGACTATGGCCTGATCATGTCCGCGATTGTCATTACGACTCTGCCGACTGCACTTGTCTTCTTCATGATGCAAAAGCAATTTGTGGCTGGGATGACGGGTTCAGTTAAATAAGTTAGCGATCATTTTAAAGCAGAAGGAGGAAAATTAGATGAAGCAGCAGGTTGAACGGGGCATCGCTCCAAGTCTGGAATGGTTGTCGGATCCTTCCATTTATGCAATAGGCAGAATACACGCGCACTCCGATCATCGGTATTACGAGACGAAACTTGAAGCTGAATGGCTTGGAGAAATGCGTTGGCGCTATAGCCTGAACGGAAGCTGGAAATTTAGCTACGCCCACAATGCTATGGAACGACAGGCGCATTTTTATAAGGAGAACGTGTCCTGTAGAGGGTGGGATGATATTGAGGTTCCTGGACATATCCAGCTTCAGGGTTTTGGGCAGCCTCAGTACGTGAATACGATGTATCCGTGGGATGGTCATGAGCATCTAAGACCTCCGGTGATATCCGAGGATCACAATCCTGTAGGCAGCTATGTTAAATATTTTGAAGTGCCTGCGGGCTGGAAGCAACGTCCACTGTATATCTCTTTTCAAGGAGTAGAAAGCGCTTTTTATATATGGCTAAATGGGGCGTTTGTTGGTTATAGCGAAGATAGCTTTACACCGAGTGAATTTGATCTGACACCGTACTTGACGGAAGGTGAGAATAAGCTGGCGGTTGAGGTCTATCAGCGTAGTACCGGGAGTTGGCTGGAGGATCAGGACTTCTGGCGCTTCTCTGGAATCTTTCGTGATGTGTATCTATATACTGTGCCTGATGTTCACGTGCAGGATCTCCATGTTCAGACCAATCTGGATGAACAATTTGAGCAGGGAACGCTGAAAGCTGTTTTGCAATTGATGGGTAGGCCAGCTTCGAAAGTGGTCCTAGAACTTATGGATAAAGCAGGGAATCTTGTAGTTCGTAGTGAGACTGGAGTTTCAGGCGATTCCGTTTCACTGGAGCTTGAGGCATCAAAGGTTCATCTTTGGAGCGCAGAAGATCCTAGTTTGTATACCCTTTATGTATCTGTCTACAACGCAGCCGGAGATCTTGTGGAAGTCGTGCCACAAAAGGTTGGTTTTCGAAAATTCGAGATGATAGATAAGATTATGCACTTGAATGGTAAACGTATTGTATTCAAAGGTGTTAACCGGCACGAGTTTAATTCCCGCTTCGGTCGCAGCATTACGAAAGAAGATATGTTATGGGATATAAAGACTTTGAAACAAGCGAATATCAACGCAGTACGGACGTCGCACTATCCGAATGAAACACTCTGGTACGAGTTGTGTGATGAATACGGTGTGTATGTTATTGACGAGATGAATTTAGAGTCGCATGGATCATGGCAGAAAATGGGGGCTGTAGAACCGTCTTGGAACATACCAGGTAGTAAACCTGAATGGCAAGATATCGTAATGGATCGTGCGACTTCTATGGTAGAGAGAGATAAGAACCATCCTTCGATTCTGATTTGGTCCTGTGGCAATGAGTCTTTTGCAGGTGAAGTCATTCTGAATGTAGCGAATTATTTTCGTGAGAAGGACTCTACCCGTTTGGTTCATTATGAAGGAGTGTTCCATAACCGCGAATTTGATGATTCGAGTGATATGGAGAGCCGGATGTATGCGAAGGCAGCAGATATCGAATTGTATTTAAAAGAGAATCCATTAAAGCCATATATTAGTTGTGAATATATGCATGCGATGGGTAATTCCGTCGGAGGATTGCATAAATACACAGAGCTAGAGCAGAAGTATCCAATGTACCAAGGCGGATTCATCTGGGACTTCATGGATCAGGTTATCGTAAAAAATGATCGATATGGCAAGCCCTACATGGCTTATGGTGGAGACTTTGATGACCGTTCAACCGATTACAACTTCTCCGGAAACGGAATTGTTTATGCGGATCGTAGATGGTCTCCGAAAATGCAGGAAGTGAAATTTCTGTATCAGAACGTCAAACTGTTCCCCGATTGCCATGGTGTTACTATTAGAAATGAGAACTTATTTGTTGGCTTGGATGCTTATAAATTGAACTATTGCCTGAATTATGAGGGCAGGGAATTCCATCGTGGCATTGTTTTCGCCCAGATTAAGCCCGGAGAGGAAAGATATGTAGAACTTGATTTTCCTGATATTAGGAATCAGTCAGGTGAATATAGTTTAGATGTTTCTCTTGTACTCAAGGAAGATTCGATATGGGCGAACGCTGGTTTTGAAATCGCTTTTGGACAGTATGTATTTCAAATGGAGAACAAGTCAGAAGATGAGACTCAAACACATCCTAAGGTAACCACTACTGTGAATGATTTTCGCGTAGTTGAAGGGGATGTAAATATTGGCGTTCATGGTCGTGACTTCTCCATTATGTTCTCAAAGCAGGCTGGTACATTAATATCCGTCAAATATTCAGGACGAGAAATGATCTCTTCGCCGCCGGCACCGCTCTTCTGGAGAGCGATGACAGACAACGACAAGGGGGCGGGAATGCATTTCGACTCATCCTCTTGGTATGCTGCAAGTTTGAGCCGAAGAACGTTAAGCTTAGAACTCATGGAAGAAGAAGACCGAGCGACTATGACTTATGTGTATAAACTGAGTGTGTCAGAGGGAGTACGAGTAAGTGTAACTTACACGGTTTTCTCCGATGGAAGCATAAAGGTTAAATCAAGCTACCATGGAGAGACGGGTTTACCGAAGCTTCCACTCTTCGCTTTAACCTTCAAGGTGCCAGCGGATTACTACCAGCTGAATTGGTATGCGAATGGACCGGAAGAGAATTATATCGACCGTGCATTTGGTGCAAGATTATGCCGCTTCAGCAATCAAGCAGCAGATAATGTATCTTCATATCTGGTACCACAGGAATCGGGTAATCGTACAGGTGTGCGCGAGGTATCCATAACCAACGATCTTGGCCAAGGCATTATAATATCCGCACCAGCCTCAGCTCCTGTGGAAGCCAATATATCACCCTATTCGGCAATGGAGCTGGAGAATGCGACGCATCATTATGAGCTGCCGAACATTCATCATACCGTTGTTACGATTGCCGGTCGTCAAATGGGCGTTGGCGGTGATGACAGCTGGGGAGCACCAGTTCTTGATGAATATCTAATTGATCCTTCAGTAGATATGGATTTTGAATTTACAATTCGCAGAGCTTAATTTGAGACGGATAACGGTTGCCCCAATTGTAAGGTTGGGGCAACCAAATCCTATTTGTGGATCATGGAATAGTTATAAAATACATAATTGTAATCGGTTACATTTTATAGAGGAGGTGTTTAAAATCTAGAAAATGATGTATTCATAATGATGGAGGCTGCTAAAAGAGAAGTGGTTACATGATCATTTTATGTAGAAGGGGGTAATCTGGATGATTACTACAGTTAAACGAAGGTTATTTCTTTCTTTTCTTTCTATTTCTTTGGTCTTACCTATGTTTTTGGGTCTAACAGGTCAGAAAGTAAATGCAGCGAATACTACGATTAAATTAGATCCAAACCATATGCAGCAACCTTGGGAAGGATGGAGAACCTCTCTTGCCTGGTTCGGTAATATCACTGGAGGTTGGAACGATAAAGTCAAAAATGCAATGGTTGATGCACTATATTCCCCAGATGGATTAAATTTTAATATTGCTAGATATAATATAGGCGGCGGAGAGAATCCTGCTTATAATACGATGCGCCAATATTCTGGAAGCGTTCTCAAATTCTGCGCCGTATTATATGACGGTTAGCGGACCTAATACGAATTACTGGGGATTTGGTGGGGGACAAGAGGGTTCTCATTGGGATGTGACTTCACAGCAGGAGAAGAAGTTTGAACAATCCATAGTAGAAAAAGGAATGAAGCGAGTAAGCGACATCATCACGTACAAAGTCATTCTTAAATCGAATGATAAAGAGGAGGAACTTCAACGTTTCGGAAATCCGTTTATGACACGTGTCATAATTCGTTCCATCGGTCTTCACTATGAAGGACGGCAAGACTGAAGTCACAATATTCGGTCAAGCAAATGGTCTATACACCATCGTTCATAACAAGAAAACATTCGATGATATGGCTGGACACTGGGCTCAAAAGGATCCTGAGACCCTAGCCTCCAAGCTGATCATTAATGGAATGGCGGATCGGACGTTTGCGCCAGGAGTGAACACTGCAGCGAAGTTAGGTTTGGTTCAAGGCGTAGGCGAAGGGAAATTCAGCCCGGATACAGTCATTACCAGAGAGCAAATGATCGTCATGATCATGAACGCTGTTCAGCTCGTTCAAGGATCTTTGTACGGAAGCTCAATTTCGCACTCCATTTGCCGATCAAGCCAGTATTTCTGATTATGCTAGCAATGCAGTAACAGAAGCAGCAGAGAAAGGATTAATCAAAGGTAAAACAGAAACAACTTTTGCTCCGCAAGACGTAGCAACACGCGCTGAGGCTGCGGTGATGATTAAACAGATTTTGCAATATTTGAAGTTGATGAATTAAGTGAAATATTAAATAGGCTCGGTTCAAACGTAAGTTTGAGCCGAGTTTTTTTGTCTCGTTGTAAAACTCAGTCGAATAAAGGAAGCGTGAGAATGAATTGTGTACCTTCCCCTGATTTACTTCGTACAGTGACATCACCGTTCATCGAACGGATTAATTGATAAGAAAGCGTAAGTCCCAATCCTGTTCCTTTACTTTTAGTTGAAAAATAAATGCTTCCCAATCGATCCATTTGCTCGATGCTCATGCCAACCCCGTTATCTATTATTGCTATTTTTGCAAATTTCGATTGCCGCTCGATACAGATGTTTACATTCCCTGAAGGAAGAACAGCGCAAGCTTCTATCGCGTTTTTGATGAAATTAATGAATAGTTGTTTGATTTCAGTAGGATTTGCAGATACATATAGTTGATCTTCTAAATGTTGTATCTCTAAAGTAACGTTATTCATATTGGCGTAAGGAGTGATGATATCTATAATCGCGTAGATCTGTTGCACAAGTTCAATTTTCTCTACCATAGAATGGTTTGGTTTAGCTATCGATAGATATTCAGAAAGAATAACTTCTGTCCGTTTAATCTCTTCAAGGCAAATATCAATATATTTCTGACTCTTTTCTTTTGTGATAGAATCATCCTTCAGTAATTTTAAAAACCCCATAACGGCTGTAAGTGGATTACGGACTTCATGGGCTAAAGAGGCTGCGACATGAGCAATCGTTTCAGATTTTTCACTTTGAAGATACCTCAGGTACAGTTCCTTATCAGAAACAGCTTTATTAAAAAGGGAAATCAAAATCCAAATTCCGAGGGAATTTTGTACTGGCATAACGAGGATGTTGAAATTTAAATTCTGGATCGTATAATGGTATTCCGTTGCAAGCATAGTACCTATAGGAATGAGGGAAAAGCTTATCCCTGCAATGAATGTAACAAGTTTTCGGTATTCAGAACAACGCCGGTATAGGATGGATAACAAAGCAGATAAGCTAAAAGTAATGGAGAGAATAATGACCGCTGAAAATATTCCTTGTCCACCAATAAGCAGACGGTATATTAAAAATTCAACAAGTAGAACAACTCCAGTAGTTATGCCGCCATACACCATACCGAAAAACATGATCACGTAACGAACGTCAAATATGATTCCTTTTTGTACACTAGCAGGAAAGGTCATCGACATAAAAAGGCAGATCATACAGGTGATCGTAATAAATTGTTTTGAATAGTTTTCGGCTTTGTCACGATAGTAAATGGTATAAAGGACAAAAGGGGTTAGGGCAAATAGTAATTGTAGTAAAATATCCTTTACATACAGCATATTAGATCTCCCACCAGTTTAAAATTAATTTGATATACTGTTAATTCGTTGTGAATTGGAAATCCTCCTTCTGATGGTAGGTCTCATGTATTAACCCAAAATGTGTGGATACATGGCTTAATTCTTTGGCGCGATATCACGTCTGCTTTACTTCTCAAGTTAAGAGGCTGATAAACAATCAAAAGTTGTCTGGTCTATCAGCCTCAAGTATCTTCATCATAACAAGATTAATCAATCTTAGATATCCCACCACTGGTCAGATTTACCTTAATATTGATCTTGTCAATACTGCTTGAATCGAGCGGTATGATTCCCTTATCAGTTAATTTGTTCCACTCCTTTGGAAGATCGCGATAAAATATGCTTGAGAGTCTATATACATCAGCATGTATTTTTAAACCTTTCATGTAAGTCCCCGTAATCTGATTATTGATTTCTTTTATCGCTCTTTGTTCAAGTTCCGTTCTATTAAGGTTTGAGCTTAACTCTGGAAGAGTGCCTTGCATAGACACTTTTATGTCGAAGGCAGGTTTACCATCCTTCATCTTAGGATGAATGGAAGATTTAATTTTGTTCATAACGATCACAGCAAGTACGGTTTGTTCTTCTTTGAGAAACAGAGGCGTTCTGTGCGTCTTTTTTTCCAACCATCGAACCCCTAAAATATCACTAGACTTCAGGCAGCCACGAAATTGCTCATTTTGCAGAAAACAGATCCCCGTCGTGCTAATGTTCGGAGAAGGCGCGTTGTTGCTGGTCCAGTCTGGCGAAATTTCAATAAAAGGCATTTGAACCGTTTCGGCTTTCTCTTTCCATTTCCATATAAACTTGTACAGATACAGCGGAGCGATAATTGAGCTCTGTTCATAGGTTCGCATGGGACTATTAAGCTGCGAGTAAATTACCGATAGATCAGCGATCGACGGAGTAGTCAGCACTTTTTCCATGGGATCTTTGGTCGCCATTGTCCAAACAGTATAACGAAATTCATAATACCGATCCCACACGTCTAAAACCTGATTAATAACGCTGCTCTCCTTTAGTGCAGCTTCACTAAATACGATTGTTTTCACATTGCTCCAGACAATTCTTTGTGGACTAGTAGTATATAAATTAAAGATTGCGGTATCAAACGAATCTCCTTCTGCTTTGCCAATGAAGGTTTTCTGTTCCTGGGTCTGACCCGCCTCTTTCTTCGCAATGCCACTAAAATTAACCATTTGGATATAAACAACGACTTTGTTATCTACATAATCGATACCTACTGTATTTACATAGATCATATGTTCAATTTCTTTTGATCCCCAACAGCCTGTGAGCAGCATGCTAAGCAGAGCGGTAACAAGAATGCATCGGATCCATTTCATGATCGTCCTCGTCCTTTAATTCTCGTATTGTCCGTAAATTTCCCCTTGCCCCACGGCATTCTGAAAATAACCTTATATAATCCCTTCAAGTGAGGCGGAGATAAGGGAGAAAGGTAGTAGGTGCCGAAAGAACGGAGGTTGACTAAATAGAGGACAAGTGCAAGCAGACATGTCATCGTACCAAACAACCCTAGAAACCCGCTAATCAAGAGTACAGTAATTCGAAGGAAGCTAGCTACGCTAACTAATGATTGGTTCACCAAGGTAAAGGTGGCTAATACTGATATCGCTATCACCACAATCGTACCTGGACCTGCAATGCCGGCACTAATAGCTGCCTGACCGATTATCAAGCCTCCTACAACTGATAATGTCTGACCGTAAGCGGTAGGTAACCTCATACCTGCTTCCCTAAAAATCTCAAATAAAATTAACATCACAATCGCTTCCAAGGGAGCCGGAAGAGGAACTCCTTGTCTCGAATTCACTAACGTTGCAAGTAATGTAAAGGGAATTTGATCCTGATGAAACGTTGTGAGTGCGATCCAAAAACCCGGTAAAAACAAGGAAAGCATCACTCCGAGTACTCTTAATAACCTTGTAAAAGCAACAAAAATATTAACCATATGTGCATCTTCCGACGTATTCAACAAAAAGCTAAAGCTCGCTGGCGCAATAATCACTGTAGGTGAACCATTCGTCAAAATCACAAATTTGCCATGAAGCAGTGAATTCGCTGCATAGTCAGGTCTGCCCGTATATGAGAATAATGGGAAAAGCGAAAATCCAGTCAGACATTCTTCAAGTTGTGTACTGCTCACTAATCCCTTGATTTGAAGGTCTGTTAGTCTTGTCTGAATCTCAGTTAGAACATGGGGCTTAATCGTCTCCTTGAGATATAAAAGATGAACTTCTGTCGCTGTTTGTGTTCCAATTGTGAATTTTTCAACCGCTAATAATTCGGTCTTGAGTCTTTTTCTAATAAGGGCAATATTGGTAAATGATTCTTCCGTAAAGCCATCCTTTGGTCCTCTTGTAGACACTTCAGTATTAGGTTCCTCAGGTTGCCGTTTAGGTGGATCAGCTAATTTCACAACATAGCATTGATTCGATGGCGTAAATAAAAGGAAAAGGTCACCATTTAGCACAGTACCTGTCATTGAATTCTCAATCTCATTTGATGGAAGGGGGGTTATGTGAAACGGAACCTTTTGCTCAAGATCAAGTTCATGAGATGTGAGAATAGATTCCGGAATCTTTTTTAATTCAGGAATGATGGTTCCTTCAACTTTGATTTCATCGCACAATCCCTGGCAATACACCAGTTGAACGGTATAGTCCGAGTCAGATAAAGAGAGAGTCAGTCTCTTAATGTCTGAGCTTAAACCAAATATTTGTGTGAACACTTCCTCGAACGTATGGGATTCCTTTTGCACAGGCTCTTTCATGATGTTACTTTCCCCTTTCGGTGAGCCAAACTGATCAACCCTGCAACAATTACAGAAAAAGCGAGTACCCCCCATAAAGAGAGGGGAAGAATATAGTTAGATAACATACTTAGAAAAAATTGGTCGCTAAAAGGTACGGCTGTGAACACTACAATAGCTAAAGAAATGCTTCCAAGAACCAACATCTTCACTTTTTTGCTATGAATTTGGTGTATATCAAGAATAAGAAACATAGTTAGGGAAATTCTCAGAAAAGCACCACTGAACCATTGGTAAACACTAAAAAAGTCTAGATGTTCAATATATCGTCCAATAGTTAGTAATCTCCATTCTTCATACGCGGGAAATCTGAGCTTTTCAGCCTGATCTGGACCAAATTCTACAATTGCACCAGTTATCGGTCCCATAGTCAGACCTAAAATAAGGAGGATCATGAGCATAAACGATAGATATGACAATCGAGATTTAATGTGGTGTTGCATAAAGAAAAGCATGATGACCTCAACAAAACCTGCGCCTACGTATATTGTCCCGTGCCAAACTGGCTGCATACCGTGTTCAAGTATCGGTTTTAATAAAGAATAATCCTTATGCGTTGTGTTAGAGAACATTATGAAAAATCCCAATATAATAACAAAAGGCAGCAAAAGACCAGCCGTATTTGCGAGGGAATGAATACCTAGATAAGCATTTATTACGGAGATCAAAAGCAATATGAAAGTAAGGATCAGGATAGGTGTCTCTGGAGAGAAGGTTAGATGCACCCAGTATACAGTGTCTCTAGTTGTAAGCATGCATAAGACAAACAAATATACACTAGCGACTCCCGCAAGAATACGGCTCACGATAGGATGGTATGCTTTTGTCAGCCAAGCGAAAAGATGCTGCTTTTTGATTTTGGTAGTACTAATGTGTAGGATAAAGATCCAAACTAGCGCACATGCCCCAGCAAGCAGCACTGAGATCCATGCGTCACGTTTTGCCGCGTCCAATAGAATGGGGATGATAATGACATGATTTAGAAGGCCTGTGCTCAGCATAATAATCATAATGGCTTGAATAAACGTAATATTTGTTTTGATTTTTCTCATCCTCCTAATTAAACCGGACCGTACGCCTACCTTATAATGTCGTAATTGTAGGTGTTTTATTCTTCTATTACACCTGAACGGATGAATTGTGATTTATATTTTGTATAGTAGACTCTTCAATAAAAGGTTTTAATATATGGAGGTTGACAAAATAATAACTGGGCATTATCCTGATGAAAACATACGTCACCGTATCTTAGGGGTGAATCATGCAATTAACAAGGGAAGACTGGATAAAAGCTGGGTTAAAACAATTAGCCGAAGCGGGGATACATGAAGTACGAATTGAAATTCTTGCTCGGACGCTAGACATAAGCAAAGGGAGTTTTTACCATTATTTTCGAAATCGTAAAGAACTCCTTGATTCCATACTGGATTATTGGGAAGATTATGCAACTAAACGGATTATTCAGAGTGTAGAGCAGGACGATTTCTCATTGGAGCAGCTACTTCAGATTAGTATCCATCGAGATAAGAAAATTGAGATTGGCATTTATGCTTGGGGTAAACATGATCCCAACGTGGCCTCACGTTTAGTAGATATTGAGGAACAAAGAATTAAATGTATTGCCATGCTTTTTCAAAAAAAAGGTCTTTTGCCTACTGAGGCTATAGAAAGGGCACGACTTACTTATTTAACTTATGTAGGGTGGATGACCCGGTTTGAGGCTAATACTAATTTTGATATAGAAAAAATGTTTTTAATTTTACTAAATATGTGATTACTAATGTCCCTAATGTGGTTTTACGACCCAAAGGGGCATAAAAAATGCTTAAACATACGAAACCGTATGTTCGAGCTATTCAAATAACCACTATAATAGGAGAAAGGAGTCATTTTATAAATATTCTATACTTTATTGTGACTTTGTTGCTTATGCTTTGGGAATTTTGCATATCTGTATTACACCTAAAATTCACAAATCGATGACCCAAGAATCTATCTGGTTTGTGAGCGGTGGGTTGGTACTAATCTCAAACGCTACCATTAATTTAGCCTTGTTTTATGATAGGATGGAACTCAATTCTTTGTATTATTTTTGCCAAGTAAATAATGTACTGACGTTTATATTTTCTGTTTTTCTAGTTCGAGTGCTACCTAGGCTACAAACGAAACTGTTTAAATTGTTAATGGTTTTGGAAACAGCGTTTAGGCTTCATTTATGTTCACATAGGGTGATTTAGGAGGCGGTCAATATGAAATTCGTTATAACATTGTCAACAGCAAGTCTTTTAGGTTTGATAAGCATCTTACATGTCTATTGGGCGTATGGAGGACGCTGGGGATCCGTTGCAGCAATACCTTCAAGAGTGGGGGAGTACAAACCTGCTTTTACTCCTAGTAAGATCGGCACACTAATTATCGCGATCCTTCTTCTATACGCGTGCTTCATTTTACTGGTTCAGGGAGGTTATATACACTACTACTTTATACCAAATACGATAATAAGAGTTGGGTGTATGGTTTGCGCTTTTGTTTTTTTTATTCGGGCGATAGGGGACTTTAAACATGTAGGATTTTTCAAGAAAATAAATCATTCGGTGTTCACAAGAAATGATACATGGCTCTATAGTCCACTTTGTTTATTATTTGGATTAACATATACGCTCCTTTTGTTTTGATGGTTTGATACGCTGTTTGGTCGATTGCGTCCACATGGGTGCTACGAAATGAGGCTTTCTTTGCGCACACATCCCAGATTTTATCGAAATCCGCTGGTTTCGCCAAAATGGTTTCAGGAATGCGTTTCCACGTAATATCTCGCATTTTGTTGCCCAGAATGGCGACTTCATCTTCGCCAGGAAGCGCGATATTCCATGCCGCTTTTTTTCACTCCGCGGGGCTTCGAATAACTCCAATATGGCGAGAGTCGACTTGAAAATCGGCGGAGTGACCAAGGGCACCTTCTACTTTGGTGGAATAACGGAACATTGGATGCTTGCCTTTTAAATATGAATATTGCCGCAATTTATCCGAATTGTATTCTATCTCTCTATTACAGTCTCTCCTTCAATTAACACAGGCTGATAATAAGTGTTGTTTGGAAGGTCTTTTTTTCCTTGTAATTTCTTAATGACCCAATCCGCTGCATCGCGTCCCATGGCTTCTTGTGGGTGTGTCAAGGTGGTTAGTTTGATGTTCGCGTTTTTGGCGATATAGGAATTGTCTTGTCCAATAATCGATAATTCCTCCGGAATAGTGATGTCCAGCTGTCTGCAGGCATGAACCACTTCCAACCCAACCTCATCGTTATAACAAACAATAGCAGTGAGCGTATCTCTATTTTTATTCAGAAAATCCTTCAAGTCTGTAGATAACGTCTGTTTTGTCTCCGTGTTGAATGAAAAAATCTGCTCCGGATAAAATCGTAATTTGGATTCTCCGAGCGCTTTAATATACCCTTTCATCCGATACTTTCCTTGTAAATCATCCATTTTTGCAATGAGCCCTATTTGGGTGTGCCCTTTGGTTATCAATTCTTTTGTTGCCAAATAGCTGGACTGTACGTCATCAAGACAAAGGTACGGCAGTTCTATTTCTTCATAAAAGGCATTAATCATTATAATCGGAATATCTTGTTCCTTAAAAGAAAGGTAGTAAGCAATATTGGGGTTATATAGATTGCTTTTCGTCGGTTCAATAATTAAACCATCTACACCGTAGGACAGCATCATTTCCAGGGCCTTTTTTTCTTGAGCAACATCGTTATTGGTACTAGCTAATAGTAGAGAATAATTATCCTCATTTAGTCGACTCTCGATCCCACGGATAATGGAAGGAAAGATATAGTCGGAAATATAGGTCGTGATTACACCGATCGTCTTCTTATGGGAACTCCCGCCGGTCTTCGAACGATATTGGTTGCTGACATAAGTACCAGACCCTTTTTCGCTTCGCAGGAAGCCTTCGTTGGAAAGTTCTAAAATTGCTTTTCGAACAGTCTGTCTGCTAACTTCGTACATGGACTGCAATGCAGACTCAGTAGGGATTTGTTCACCAACATTGTAGTCTCCCGAAAGGATTTTGCTTTTTATATCATCTAAAATCACTTGATACTTTGGTTTCATGTAATTCCTCTTTCCATACTTGTTCGCTAAGTTAAACTTATATTCGGTAAATTTGTATGTACAAATTATAGCATGACTGCGAAAAAAATAGAAAGGGGCTCTTTTTTTATAGTGTTAAACTATTATCATCTCCATATTTGTATGTATATATAACTATTAAATTGACAAATGTACGTACAAAAAAATTATACTAAAGCTGTCAATTAAGAAAGTAAAATTCTTATCATGACCTTTTAAAAAAGCGCTCTCAGAGAGGTGACAAACGTGATATCGAATCGATTAAGCATCGAACAAGCGATTAATAAGGAAGAAACTTCGCTTGGTATTGAATTGGGGTCCACGCGTATCAAAGTTGTACTTATTGATCATAGCTTTCAAACGATCGCTTCTGGAAGTTACGAATGGGAAAATCAGTTGAAGGACGGTTTTTGGACGTACAACTTGGAAGATATTATCAAAGGTCTGCAAGACGCCTATCGCGAGATGAAGGAAGAAGTCACACAAAATTACGGAATCACTCTTCAAACGGTTGGTTCAATCGGTTTTTCTGCAATGATGCATGGATATATGGCTTTCGACGAGCACAATGAGTTGCTTGTTCCATTCCGGACTTGGCGTAATGCAACAACAGGTGCGGCTGCCAAAGCATTAACCGATCTGTTTGGGTTTAATATTCCAGAACGCTGGAGCATTGCTCATCTTTATCAGGCGATTTTGAATGAAGAAGAACATGTGCCACAGATACGTTTCATTACGACTCTTGCAGGATATATTCATTGGCTATTGACTGGAAATCAAGCACTTGGTGTTGGGGATGCATCCGGTATGTTCCCAATTGATGAAACTTCAGCAAATTTTAACGCATCCATGATACAGCAGTTTGATGAACTTGTTGCAAGCAAAGGTTATCCGTGGAAGACCCGTGATTTACTTCCTAAGGTGTATGTTGCAGGGGAGCAAGCAGGTATTTTAAGCGAAGCGGGAGCTAAAATTCTGGATCCATCGCTGCATTTACAATCGGGTATTCCGCTTAGTCCTCCAGAGGGGGATGCTGGAACCGGGATGGTTGCAACGAATAGCGTAAGAAAACGCACCGGGAATGTATCTGTAGGAACCTCTGTTTTTGCCATGATTGTGTTAGAAAAAGAACTTTCCAAAGTTTATCCAGAAATCGATATGGTTACTACTCCGAATGGAAGTCCGGTGGGCATGGTTCATGCGAATAACTGTTCAAGTGACCTCAACGCCTGGCTCGGGTTATTCCGCGAGTTCTATGAAGCCATGGGACACAAAGTGGATGCCAATAAATTGTACAGCGTGCTATTAAATAAAGCTTTGGAAGCAGATCCTGATGCCGGTGGATTACTAAGCTATGGTTATCTCTCAGGAGAGAATATTACTGGCTTAGAACAAGGCCGTCCGTTATTTGTCCGCTCGCCGGAGAGCAAATTCAATCTGTCCAACTTTATGCGTACGCATCTTTACAGCGCCTTTGGCGCTTTAAAAATTGGAATGGACATTTTGACGAAGGAAGAGAATTTAGCCATTGATAGTATTTTAGGCCACGGCGGCTTATTTAAGACTCCGGTAGTGGGTCAAAAAATGATAGCAGCTTCAATGAATGTTCCTGTTTCGGTAATGTCGACTGCCGGTGAAGGCGGTGCATGGGGAATGGCTATTCTTGCCGCTTACATGATGAATAAAAATCAGGAAGAAAGTTTAGAAGACTTCCTCGATCAAAAAGTGTTCAAAGATGTTAAGGGTGAAGAAATTCATCCAGAGGCAACCGACATTAAAGGATTTGAAACCTTTATCGAACGTTATAAAAAAGGTCTGGCGATTGAGCAGTCCGCTGTTGACAATTTAGTGTGAAAATGGAGGTAGCAAGATGTTAGAACAACTTAAAGAAGAGGTTTTTCAAGCCAATCTGGAATTGCCGAAACAAGGACTTATTAAGTATACATGGGGAAATGTAAGTGCGATTGATCGTGAAAGCGGACTATTCGTAATCAAACCTAGTGGTGTAAATTATGAAACAATGAAAGCCAGCGACATGGTTGTTGTTGATCTCGATGGCAATGTGGTTGATGGGGATATGAGACCTTCCTCCGATACACCTACTCACGCCGTGCTTTATAAGCATTATTCCGAAATCGGGGGAATCGTGCACACGCATTCCACTTGGGCGACCATCTGGGCTCAAGCAGGACTAGATGTTCCTGTCATGGGAACGACCCATGCAGATACCTTCTATGGTTCCATTCCTTGTGCGCGCTTCTTGACGCAAGAAGAAGTCGATCGTGGTTACGAAGCGGAAACGGGTAATGTAATCATCGAAACCTTTGAACAACGTGGAATAGATATTATGGCGGTTCCAGGTGTTTTACTTAAAGGACACGGACCCTTTACTTGGGGAAAAGATGCGAAATCGGCGGTAATAAACAGCGTGGTTTTGGATGAAGTATCCAAAATGAATTTGTTTGCAAGAGAGCTGAACCATTTTGTAGAGGAGTTGCCATTACGTATTTTAGATAAACATTACTTGCGCAAACATGGAAAAGACGCTTATTACGGACAAAAATAATCAACTACAAAATTACGAAAAGAGGATGAATATGTCAACAGCAGTAGCAAAAGAATTTTGGTTTGTCGTAGGGTCACAACATCTTTATGGGGAAGAAGCATTGGCTGAAGTTAAGGCGCATGCCCAAACGATGACAGATGCTTTGAATAAAAGTGGAGTTTTGCCTTACCCACTAGTGTTACAGGATTTGGCTGTCAGCGCAGATAAAATCACCAACATCATGAAAGAAGTCAATTACCGTGATGAAGTTGCCGGTGTTATCACTTGGATGCATACCTTCTCGCCTGCAAAAATGTGGATCCGCGGAACAAAGATGCTGCAAAAGCCTTTGCTTCATTTAGCTACGCAATATAACGAAAGTATTCCTTGGGCAACCATCGATATGGATTTCATGAATTTAAACCAAGCCGCTCATGGTGACCGTGAATATGGTTTTATTAACGCCCGTTTGAACAAACAAAACAAAGTGGTAGTAGGTTACTGGGAACGCCCTGAAGTTCAAAAGCAAATTGCAGAATGGATGGACGTAGCTGTTGCTTATAACGAAAGCTTCAACATCAAGGTCGCTCGTTTTGGTGACAACATGCGTAACGTTGGTGTAACTGAAGGAGATAAAGTTGAAGCCCAAATTCAATTTGGCTGGACTGTGGACTACTTTGGTATTGGTGACCTGGTTCATGTCATTAATGAAGTTAAAGAAGAAGAAATCGACGCCTTGTTCGATGAATATTCAGAGCTGTATAAATTTGATTATGGTACTAACAGCAAAGAAGCTTGGGAAGCTAGCGTAAGAGTTCAAGCAAGCTATGAGATTGCTATTAAACGTTTCCTTGATCAAGGTGGGTATAACGCTTTCACATCGAACTTCGAAGATTTGCATGGCATGAAACAACTTCCTGGACTTGCTGTTCAACGTCTGATGGCACAAGGTTATGGTTTTGCTGGAGAAGGAGATTGGAAGACTGCAGCTCTCGATCACTTGCTTAAAGTGATGAGCCATAACCAATCTACTGGCTTTATGGAAGATTACACTTATGAATTGACGGTTGGACAAGAATCTATTCTTCAATCCCATATGCTTGAAGTAGATCCTACTTTGGCAAGCAACCAACCCAAAATTATCGTATCCCCACTAGGTATCGGTGGTAAAGACGATCCAGCCCGTTTAGTCTTTGATGGTAAAGCAGGAGACGGTGTGGTTGTTTCCATGGCTGACTTTGGGACTCATTACAAACTATTGATCAACGAAGTTACTGCTTTCGAACCAACGGTTCCAGCTCCAAACCTTCCAGTAGCTCGTGTACTTTGGAATGTTAAACCTAACTTCCAAGATGGGGTTAAAGCTTGGATCGAAAATGGTGGCGGTCACCACACCGTTGTTTCATTAACTCTTACAACAGACTAAATTATTGCTTATGCAAAACTTGTAAACTTGGAATATGTAGTTATTAAGTAATACCAAAGCTCTATGTATCTTAAAATAGTAAAAAAGACCCTTTATCATAAGGTTCTTTTTTTACATGAACATCAACTTATTATTCCTTCAATAAATGCGATAATTTCCACTCAAAGCCAGTAAACTAAAGAAGTACAGACAGTTGTCATAATAACGACGGAGTCCAAAGCAAACGGACAAAATGCTCTGCCTCCGGGCCATTAGAAGCAAGGGAAGCCATGGCATTGGTCGCCAACAGACCTGTCGGGTGCAGCACCAGTTCGTCGAAGGGCTGTCCCTCAATGGTATACCTCCGGTAATCGGAAACTTCGATATTCCTAAAAAAAGCCTGAATCCGGTTACATTGATCGACCTGCCAGATGTCCTTTTGGAACCAAGCCCAGTCTAGACCGATATTAGCCGCTACCCGGTAGGCATCACTGAAAAAATGGCTGAAATCACCATGAGGCTGGGGTTCTGCAGGGGACCCGTTAAAATTAGCATATTCGGGAGCAAGACCAGTTATAGGATGGCATGCAGTATGCAGATATGTGCGGCTGGCTTCCGCGGCTTCTCGCCAAAACATGTGGTCACGTTCGTCAGCCCACAAGGCGAACAAATCATAGAAATGGGGGAGATGGTAAGACGGATCACTGAAGGTGGATTCCGGTATGAATTTGATCAATTTCGTTTCCGCGTCCCACATGGAGTCGCCATCTCCTGTTTCTGTTTTATGTACACAAGCATGCAATATCGTTTGGGCCTGCTCAGAATAATTATAAGGTTCCGGACCGTTCCCCCAACGTTTTGCGGCAAAAAACAGAGCCATGGCGAAAAACTCTTCCCCGTCCGGTGCTGGTCCCTGAGAAATCCTTGTACCGTCAGGCTTGCAGTGCCAAGCAAAGTAATTGGCATAGCGACCTTCTTTGTGCTGCATAAACGTCTTTGAGAAGTTCCATAGACGATCAAACTCTTCTTTTTTATTCATTTGAACGGCCATCATCATCCCGTAGGACATTCCTTCCGACCGAACGTCTAGATTACCTGTATCCAGGATATAGCTTTTATCCGCGTCCTGCGGATAGTATATTCGTACGTCCGGATCTCCGTAAAACAAATCATTCCAAGTTTCATTGAGTTTAGCGTTAATATCATCTTCAGAAAAGCCAAGCTCCTTAAATAAATTGCGATATTCCCCCGTATAAAAAGCACCTTGTTGTGTCATTGGCATCATATTTCCCCCTCCTGAGAACTACGGCTTGCATTCCATTTCAATAAAAAACTAAGGATGGATGGTTTGAATGGTGCCGTCATCGTTGTATTTCAGCTCCGTATATTTTACAGAACGCTTGTTGTCAGCACCACCAGACAAAGAACTGTCATGATAAAATAAATACCATTTCTCTTTAAACTGAACAATAGAGGTTCATTGGATTGCGCAAGCTTTGTCAAGTTATTACCTCCTATAAAGTTAATCGCTTACAAAGTTAATGGTATAAGAACTTTAGGACTCTGTATATATAGCAACTATAGTTTATACCCCATAAAGTTTAGATGTTTCTTTCTTGACCTTGCCGGATCCCTACCTGGTCAATTCAATGCATAGCCGGGCATAAATCAGAAGCCATGATAGGCATTTATCCGTATCGTTGACATGATAATAGAGCCTCCTGAAATTTAATTTATAGATAAATCTCACGAATAGTAGGTCTGAGCCTGTTTGTTCACCGCATTCTTCTATGTTAGCATGTAGAGTATTCGATTTAAGATATGTCATGCAATTTCAAGATAGGGAGGACTTCTAGAAATGAAACACCCATTTATATTAAATGCCGTATGGCACGGCGGTCGTAACAGTGACGGAACGATTGAAGCTGGACAACTCAAGACTCAAATCTCCATTCCGAAAGAAATGGGCGGGCCAGGAATTGGAACGAATCCGGATGAGATGCTACTGGGTGCCGCGGCAACCTGCTATCTCATTACACTAGCAGCTATGCTCGAGCGATCAGGTCTTACGACTTCCAGTCTGACCTTAATGTCAGAGGCGACAGTGGATGTAACAAATAACATTTTTACATATGAAGCGATAAAACATTCACCCATCATTACACTTACCAAAGATGCGTCACAGGACGATATTGATAAAGCAATTCGTATTGCCCATAAAGCAGAAGGCTCTTGTATGATTTCCAGAGCTGTAGCAGGAAACGTACAGCTTACAACAGAGCCAACAGTGCTAACATCAAGTATGTAAGGTTAAGTTCTAAAGGAGTTACCCCTTAGGAATCAGAATTATAGCTAATTTGTTTAGAATAGTATTATTTTTCATGAGATTTCTGTTAAATTAAAAAAAATTAGGGCAAGGATACTCCTTGATGGTGGGGTATTCCTGCCACCAGTCACTTTTACGGTGGAAGAAGCTGTGACGTTACTCATCGGGACAGATTTTATCGAGCATTGGTTTGATGTCCACTATGGTAGTAAGTCTCGAACTTCTAGAGGGAAGATTGAAACCATCCTGCCAGAGCCAATCCGCAGTGAGGCATCCAGGATTCGTAAGAGCTTTCGATTGTTTTCTCCGCAGAAGATATAGCGCGAATATCAGAAATTCGCCACGGCTTCCTCTAACAATTTTAGTCTGAAGTTAAGAGCAGGATAGTTTAGTCTCAATATTCATCTGATATTTATGTGGGTACGATGAAATCAGTTGAAAGTGAGCCCGAAATAATCTGGGCATTACTAAAAGATTGGGAAAAACTCAAGGTCGCATTAAGCTAATGGGGAACGCCAATTTAATAAACCAGTGCCATAATTCGATGGGTTTACTTGTTGTAAAGTTCTGATTCATGTTTTACTTGCAACTGGCAGGATGTGACTGGAGTTCGGTATTTATTTATGAGGTGGCCTTCGCGCATAGTTCTCTAAGATGAGACGCACACTATTAGGGGGATTTGTCATATCTGCGAACTTTGAAAGGAGCTTCTATCGTCAGAAAGACAATTTTCGCCTATTCTAACACCATTGACAGACAAAAATGGCGACTTGGCACCACCATTTTCGGCGACATCCCTAGTCTTGCTACTTAACGCTCGCCGATGACCTCTTCACAGTCCCGATGCCGGTTACTCGCGGCATCCGTCATTGCAAGAGGATGCTGCTTCACCGGCCCGAGAATTGGGTAAGCGGGCGAGATAATATACTTGTAACCTTTGCGGGAAATGTTTTGTACCTCTTGTCAAAGGAGTTTTTTAGACAACATGGTCAGGCAAAATTATTCGAGAATAAGATGAGGAGGCGCTAAGATAATGTCCAATAAAAAAAGTTACTATGCATTTGAGGATCCGCTTGGCACCATAGTTGAATTTCAAGCCACTAGCTTACAACAAGCTATGGTGATTAAAAAGAAGAAGGCTCAAGAACTGGGTATTCCTAAAGAGGCTTTTGAACTTACGAGCATACGCAAGAAACCAAGCCATAGCGCATAGCCTTTTTCACGTGGCTTGCTCATACAAGCATAAAGAAATTACGATTTTAACGTAATTGTGAATACGGCATCTACGCTCGATCTTCGCGGCAATCTGACATTGGGCGAAGGTACGAAGGCTGGCTATAAATAGCTCTGCGCAGAAGTACACTTTCTATCCCAAGATCGTAATCAGACTACGGAGATCGAGAAGGCTTACCGTCTGCTTAAGAATGGGAAATTCCTTAAAGTAATCCAGAGAAAATGAAATAATGATATTAAATATTAATTTAATTAATTTGATCCGCATAAGGGTTCTCAGGTTTTTGGGAAATCCGTATCGGAGACGATTATGCTTGCGATTTATTTATTAATAGATTGGCCGGTGTTGCCCATTAAAGGGTACACCGGCTTTTTTTATAGGCACATTGCCTACTGACTCAGGAATCAAAATGATAGAATCACGCGTCATAATATTGCAATGAATGTTTAAGCTTATGAGGACAGAAAATTTTTTGCAACCAAAACCAATTTTTTCTTACTTTATAAGTGAGGCCTTAATCAAACTGAACGGAAGTGATGGAATGGACGATAGTGAAATCATACAGCTTTACTTTGCCCGCAATGAAACAGCAATAGAAGAAACATCCAAAAAATATAGAAATTATTGTACCAAGATAGCTCATAACATTCTATCTAATTTTGAAGATTCAGAAGAATGCGTGAACGATACCTTTCTAGGAGCGTGGGAAACGATACCGCCGAAGACACCTACTAAGCTCTCATCTTTTTTGGGGAGGATCACACGAAATATCGCGTTAAATAAACACGATTATTACATGGCCAAAAAGCGGAATAAAAAATTCGATACGATTCTTGATGAATTAAATGATTGTTTATCCTCCCCAGACAATGTCGAAAGTCAATATGAGGAAGAACAAATCGCTGAATCCATAAGCAATTTCTTGCTGAAGATTAACGAAGATCATCGGAATATTTTTCTGAGACGTTACTGGTATTCTGATTCTTTGGCTGATATCGCAACACGATTCTCAATAAGTGAAAGTAAAACGAAATCGGTTCTTTTTAGAACACGAAAAAAACTCCAAATATACCTTACGAAAGAGGGCTATATCGTATGAATAATAAAGATCTTTTTAAGACTATTGGTTATGTAGACGGCAATCTGGTGGAAAAGGCCAACACAGCGAGGCGTACTAATAAGAGAACATATGCGAAGTGGGTAACCATGGCTGCTTGTGCGGCACTTGTGTTAGGAGTGGCCATCTACACATCTCCTCTAAAACCTTCATTAACGAATTCACCACAAATCTCGCAGCAAACACCAGTCTCAGCTCCTACCGGAGTTCGGAAAATTTTAAATTACAACGGATTTCGTTATGCATTTGTAAGTGATGGTGCTCAGTTTAAGTTCACAGGAATGAAGCCTGAAAAATCACTTGGAACCATAGATTTTGATATTAACCAAGAGATCGGGAAGAACGATGGAGGAGAAGTTGTAGAAAAGGATTTCTCGTCCACGTTCGCTGTTGGAGGAAAGTTATATGAAATCCCGACGTACCCATCCAAATTCCGCATCGCTGTTAAAGTTGAGGAGTATTATTATTTGGCAGAAATCGTGGCAAAGGTGGACGATTCTACGATGACAGTTAAGGAATATCTGGATATGTCTGATCTAAATAAGCATGCAAAAGAGCTCCAGGTTCTTAATCATGTGGGGAATGATGTGTTGAAAAAATTGACAGATCATGCTTCTGTGGAGTCTTTCATTGATGGGCTGTATAACGCAAAAACTGCTGATTTAAGTAATAAAGAATACGAGGCTATTGCGGAGGCGCAATCCCAAGGGAAATCGTATCAGCTAAAATTCAACCTCAAGGATGGAACCTATATGGGCATGTATATTATTCCTG
The DNA here is from genome assembly GCF_924513355.1 of Paenibacillus pseudetheri. Taxonomy (NCBI): domain Bacteria; kingdom Bacillati; phylum Bacillota; class Bacilli; order Caryophanales; family Paenibacillaceae; genus Paenibacillus; species Paenibacillus pseudetheri. Next base: position 73,133 of record NZ_CAKMAB010000018.1, on the reverse strand, counting down.
AATTAAAAGTCGTATCTATGGGAGATGCTTATTATCATTTACCTGACACCTTTTTTGAACAATCCGGAGATCTTTTTTCAGGGCTAAAACAAGAAGTGTTGCCGCTTTACTGAGTAAAAATGAAATAAGTTGAATTGACGTGGTAATTGAAAGGCAGGAACTAAGGTGATAAACCTTGTTCCTGCCTTTTTGTTTTAGAACTAGGAGTATAAACATGGTCCCTTCAATTACTAGTATATTTACAGGTAGGATAAAACTCAGAATAAAAGGAAATGATATCAAAAAAGAACCGGAGGATTGTTGCATCATGATCGAAGCCTTTCAACTAATTAAGAAGCAGCTAGCTACCTCATGCGATTTGAAGAAGGAACTCGTCCGAATTCAGGATATTGAGTTGGAAATCCTTTACTTGGTTAGCGTTTGCGATGAAAAGAAAATCAAGGCTGATCTGATCTACTCCATACTAGAATGCTCGAGTAAAGAGGAGTTCAAAGATTATCTTACTTCACTTCCCGACATCAGCAATCCGGAGAAGGAACAAGATATTTTGCAGAAGTTGATGGTCGGCCATGCCTGTATTCAGATGGAAAATGAGATTTTCTTGTTCAGTGCGAAAAAAGTGATCAACAATCAGCTTGGAGATGCAAGCTCGGAAACGGCGATTTATGGCTCGCAACGTTCATTCAGTGATGTGATTGATACAAATCTCAATTTGATTCGGTATCGTTATCCCTCTCCAAATCTTGTTTATGAGCAAAGAAAGCTTAGGGGATTACCACAGACTGAAGTCGGTTTAGTTTATGATAGTCTTTTGGTTGATAAAGGATTATTAATCGAACTTCAAACGCAGCTCAATTCAATTAAATCAGACGTCATCCTTTCGGCAGCACACCTTCAAAGATTACTTACTAGTCGTAAATACTCACTTTTTCCTACATTGATGATTACAGAAAGACCGGATCGCGTCGCGTTAAATCTGATACAAGGCAAAGTCGTTTTACTTGTCGAAGGTAGCCCATTCGTTTTAATCGCTCCGGCTACTTTTTATGATTTCATTTCCTCAATGGATGATACTTTTGAGCAGTTATGGGTCGGTTTTAGCCTTGTGGTACTACGTTATATCGGCATTTTCATTACTGTGTTACTTCCAGGCATTTATATTTCTCTGGTCTCTTTCAACCCTGAGTTGTTTCAAGCCCAGCTCGCTTTCTCTATTGCCGGTAGTCGTGCGGGCATCCCTTATCCGTCGTACATTGAAGTGCTCATTATGATGTTCTTAATCGATACCTTAATCGAAGCTAGTATACGGCTTCCCAAGTCGATCAGCGCAGCGGCAACGACAGTTGGTGGACTAATTCTAGGACAAGCTGCGCAGCAGGCAAATCTGGTTAGCAATATCATGATTATCGTAACTTCCGCCATTGGCATTGCCAATTTTGTCGTGCCGATCAATGCTATGAGTTTCGCATTACGGATTGTCAAATATCCTTTTATCTTGTTAGCTAGTTTATTTGGATATGTAGGTCTAATCGTAGGACTATTTTGTTTGATCCTTTACTTGAACGATTTAAAAAGCTTTGGGAAACCTTATTTAAAAGTGTTTATCGGAGAACAAGAAAAATTCGGAAAATTATAAAAGAAAGGAGGATATTTTTCCTTGAATCGTTATGTTTTTTATGTTTTATGGTGTGATGGGATAACCATCACAGGTCTTTTATTATATACCCTTTTATTGAATGAACGGTTTAATGGAAGCATGCTGGCTATTGTGATAAGTGCGGTTAGCGGCATGATATTTCTTGTAACAATGACAAAGTCACTTGGTTATTTTCCAAGGAAGGGTTTGCCTGAAATCTTTCGGATGTTTTTGCCGGCAGGAGCAAGAATATCATTATTAATATTTTTTTCAATTATGACTATAACAAAAGGATGCATCATGATAGGGTATGCATCATCCTTTTTTAATTTATATCTAACAGATGTAAACACAATTACTATTATGGTATTTATTTTTCTTGCAGTATCTTGGGGAGCTACAAGGTCAAGCAAAACAATTTTAAGTACGCTTGAGATCGTTCTTTTTATTTGTATTCCTTTAATGTACTATGCCTTTACAAAAGCCATCTTTAGTCAAGGAATAGAGTGGAATTCTATTAAAGCAATGGCAGATTATGCATTCATTTGGCCGAAATGGGGAACGATTACGGCTGCAAATAGTGTTTTCTCCGGATTTGTTGGCTTAATCGTATTTAATCGAGTTGTTCCCAGTAAAATCAAATGGAAATTCACTCCCATCGTCCTTATTGTTAATTTGCATATATTAGTCACTGGTTTGATTATTTCCATTGGAATTCATGGCACTTACGGGGTGGGGAATTATATAGCCCCCACGTATTCTGCATTAGATTCAATTGGTATGATGTCAGGATTATTCTCACGTACGATTATGCCTTATTTTCTCATCGTCCTTTTTTTGCTCTTAGTGTATGCGTCTGTAACCATTCATGTTGGACTTGAGCTGTTGAAAGGATGCTTCTCTATGAAATTTCAAAATAATCTTCGGAAGGAACAACTATTATCTTGGGCAATTTGTTGCCTATTTACCATTGTTACAGTCATCTACTTCAGTTCATTCAATTTAAAACAAATCATATACCATACAGTCAATTGGCTTGAGCTGCGATTTTATACCGAATTTCTGATGGTCGCGCTTGTTGCGTTGTTTGCTGTATTGAAAAGGCGGCGTAAAGTATGAGAAACATTATCCTAATGGCTCTCTGCTTTACAGTGGCTATACAATCGGGTTGTGCATTCAAGGATATCGACAAACGAATATTCGTAATCGCCATCGGAGTAGATCAATCAGATGATGCAAAAAATCCATATCGCGTGACATTGAAATTAGCTTTACCTGCTCAAAAATTTGATCCTTCTGTGAATAATATTCAAATCATAAGTGAAAATTCCGAAACGATATCAGGCGCAATCGGGCGAATAAGGGCAAAATCATCGAAAGATCTTAATTTTGGTCTTTTAGAAATATGCATTTTGGGTGAATCATTAGCCCATGAGAGTATCAACGAGCCACTTAATTGGCTGTCAAGAAGATTCGATATTCCGATGGAGGGGATTGTGGCAATAGGGAAGCCCAACGCGGAGACTGTTCTTAAAATGAAACCAAAATCAGAAAATTTTTCAGGTAATGCATTGTTATTAAGCCTGTCCGAAACGGGATCAATCTCATCGTTCACGGTTCCCGAACATCTTTATGATTTCTATCGTCGAACGACGGAAAAGGGCATGGACCCCTACTTGCCTATTATAGAGACCGAAAATGAGGTATACAAAATTGATAGGGTTGCTCTTTTAGACAAACATAAGATAAAAACGATTTTGACAACAGATGAAACCCGCGTCTTTAAAGAACTTCTTCATAGCTATCCTCATTTCGAAATCACCACAAAAATGGTAGATCAACCTTTTGTCTTGGCTATTGAACAGTTGAAGAGACGTTATACGATTGATACAAACAATAAGAATAAACCAGTTATTCGTGTATCTATTCAAATGCGTGGAGTTGTAGAAGAATTCGTAAATCAGGTGTATGAAGAAAATTGGACTAAATTTGAAAAGCATGTTGAACAGGAAGAAAGGACGAAGATATCAAGCTTGCTGAAAAAGCTGCAAAAAAACGGGATAGATCCGTTCGGATTTGGATTACTCTATAGAGCTACCCGGCATGAAGGGGATAAGGAATGGGAGCAATGGCAGTCTATTTATCCCGAAGCTGTTTTTGATGTAAATGTTAAAGTTTCTATACAGGGAACGGGAGCAATAAAATAACAAGGCACCGATATCCTCATTCCATTAAAAGATCAGATAATTAAAATTTTAAGGACCTTGACACGACACCTTTTGGTGTCCTATAATCAATATGACACTAAATGGTGTCCGATTGGGTACTGATAAAGTATAATCGGATACACTACAGGTAATATTACGGAAAAGGTGGGGGTGGTTTTGAACGATAATAGTCAAGTGAGGGATGTATATGACGCTGTTGCAGATCCAACGAGGCGAAAATTACTTCAAATCCTGGCTGATGTTGATGAATTACCCCTACATGAAATAACGGTTCATTTTGATATGGGCCGTACTGCAGTTTCTAAGCACTTGTCTATTCTTAAAGACGCTGATCTTGTAGTTGCTCGAAAGGTTGGTAGAGAAACGAGATATCGTTTGAATGCCAATCCATTAAAAGAAATTCGGGATTGGGTATCTTTTTACGAAGGCTTCTGGAAAGAAAGAATCGATAAACTAAAACTTTTATTGGAGGAAGAATAATGAAACCAGATGTATCCTTAGATTATCAATTTACAAGCTCCATTGAGAAGGTGTGGAACGCTTTGACGGATTCAGACACACTTGCGAAATGGATTTGGAGCAATGACTTTAAGCCAGTTGTAGGGCATAAATTTCAATTTCGCGCAGAGCCAAATGAATGGTGGGATGGTATTGTAGATTGCGAGGTTCTCGTTGTAGACGAGCCACATACATTATCCTATACTTGGCATAGTGCCGGAGAAGGCACTACAGTTACTTGGACTTTGAGCAAAGAGTCAGATGGTAAGGTACATCTACATCTTGGTCAATCTGGATTTAGTGAAGAGACCAAAGCTCGCCAAGGCGCTATCGAGGGAGCTAAATATGCTTGGGCGAATATGGGCAATCAGCTTGAAAAAGTATTAGCAGAACTGTAATTTCAAGAATAGGGCGCTTTTCTGAAACACGGAAAGTGCCCTTTTTAATGGAATAAATCATGGTAATACTAAATGAAGAGAATGGAGATGAGATGATACCACTATGAAAATAAACCGACTAATTGCGAACAATATTAATAAGTTAGATGCAGTACTACCTGTAGATCAATCCCTGGGGATTGCGGGTTTGTCCGGTTCTGGTAAAACAACCTTTTGTCAAACCATCGGCGAAGAATCCAAGAAACGTCTCGTTTCTTTATTGCCAAAGGCAGAATATCAGTATTTATTCCCTAACATTATGGAGACTAATTTCAGTGCGATTCAGATGGAAGAAATGCCACTTGTACTTTTTCTAGGGAGATCATCTATTTCTTCCAATCCTCGTTCAACCATTGGCACACATACGGGTGTGTTCACAGAAATTCGAGTTGCGATTGCTGAACAATATAACCTATCGCCAGAGGTTTTTTCATTTAATAATGAATTAGGCTGGTGCCCAGATTGTAAAGGTCGCGGCACTACTAAAAACGTTGAATGCAAAAAGTGTAAAGGGAAGCGTTATAATCATGAAACTGAACAATACAAAATGGAGTTATTGGATCAAAACATGAGTATTTCCAATATTAATGACTTAAGTGTTGAAAGCATTTTTTCTCTAGCAGAAGTTTTGAAACTGAGTGAAGGCAAACAAAACATTCTAAAAAACATAATCCATATGAATATTGGGTATTTAACCTTAAATCGCATTATGGGCACCTTGTCAGGTGGAGAGTTAACACGACTTTACTTAGCTGAATTCATGGCAACAAGTGAAAACACAGTCATTATCATTGATGAAATCTCTGTGGGTCTGGATCACCAAACCCTTTTAAAAATATTAGAGCAGATAAAACAACTAGGATTTAAGAATCAAATTTGGCTCATTGATCATTCGGATACGGTATTAGACATAACGGACGATCAATTGTTCTTTGGACCAGGAAGTGGTAAATATGGCGGGAAAATCGTTGAAGAATCGCCACGTCCGGCGCCAATCAATGGAGAGATAAATCAGGCTGCACCTATTAAATACTATCATTTTCAAGATCTTTACTGCCGTAATATTCAAATCGCCGAAATTCAGATTCCCCGTAATAGACTTGTAACGTTTACAGGTGAATCAGGCTGCGGTAAATCTACATTAGTCAATGAGTGTATGTCCAAAGATTTTGTGAAGCGATATCCTAAAGATAAGCTGGTCATTGTGGGGCAAGATCGAAATCAATCGATTACCAGCCGGTCTACGGTAGCTACTTTTCTTGATATTAAAAGAAAGCTTACAAAATATAGTGATGAGATTGATGATATTTTTCAGCGCTCGATTGAAGATATTATTGAAGAACTTCCGAATGAAGACATCGCTCATAAACGCTTAAGTTTGTTAATCAAGCTTGGACTTGGGTATTTAACGTTGGAAAGAAAAACACAGTCTTTATCCACAGGTGAATTTCAATGTGTTCATTTAGTCTCCGAGCTGTTTTCGGGTTCAAGAAACACAAATACGCTTTTCATTTTTGATGAGCCTTCCAAAGGGCTATCACAAAATATTCTAAATCAATTCATTGATAGCATTAGAGTCATTCTTCTGGATGAAGCTGTCTCCATTATGATGATTGAACATAACTCGTATATGCTGGAAAACTCTGATTTTATCGTTGATTTTGGCAAAAGACAGCTTGAACCGGTGGAGCATCTCGATGTTGTCAGCCATGAAGCGTATTATCGTCAACAAAATAGTGATGAGTATGTCGCCCCCTTGCAAATTTCTTCAACACTGCGTCAACAAAATGGCATTAGCTATTTAAAAGAAAATCAAATGGCCTACTTTAAAAATGCGGAAAACGTTTATAAAGGTGGCATCTTAAAAAGCTTATCCTCCATGGCGCGTTTGATTTATGGTGAATACGAATCAGATACCATTGCACCTGTCATCGCCATTGATCTGGAAAGACACTTATATAGTCAATATACTTTTCTGTATGAAATTGGTGGCTTGATCAACAATATTGTAACGGCACATCCAACCAATAGAGACACAAGTAGCTTCGATTTCTATTATCAAGACAATCATTGTCCTTGCTGCAAGGGACGTCGAGTCATTGAAAAGTTTGATTTTGAAGTTGTTCTTCAGGATAAAAATATGCCATTTTGGGATGGCTTATTGCATCCAGATGCAATGGATATTCTGAAATTCTATCAATTCCACAAAATCAGATTCATCTTTGAAGAGATTAAGAATGAACTCGGACAAGATATCAGTAAGAGCTATAATGAGATGACAGATGCAGAAAAGCATACTTTTTGGTACGGGTATTGGGAAAAGTCATTTTATGATAAAGCTAGTAAGGCAACGAGAACTTGGGAAGGCTTTAATTACATCATTGGGAACTACATGGTAATATCGAAAGCGATTATTAAAGAGCATATTAAACAGTCCAAGATACTGATTACCTGTCCAATCTGTGAAGGTACCGTACTAAATCATCATAAAAAGCTAAAGTTTAGCGACACAGATATTCGTGAGATCATTGGACAACCTCTTGAACAAGTGATCGGTACCGTTGGCAAATTACCGGTGCTTGAAAAAATGAAAGCTGTTGTCGGCGGTGATATGGTTCTAACAGAGGATGTCTCTCTATTACCTAGGGAAACACAAGTTGCTCTAAAAATGCTTGAACTTGAAGTAGCGAGCTTTGCGCACTATGAAATGGTATTGCAAAATGCACTGCCATTCTGGGGCAAGATTAGTAGTAGCATTGAATTCATAAGCATGAATAATCAGATTACGATTTGTGATTTTGAGAATATTACCGAAACTAGAGAAAACATCATTGATAAGTATTTCACGAATGGAAAATACAAAAAACTGACCTATGTTTATGAAGCGTTTGGTTACAAAAAACTGGTTACTTTAATTAATAAGATAAAAGCTAGTCAGCCATGTCCATTCTGTAAAGGAAAGAAAGTCATATCAGAAGATGGACTCCACGATGGCGTTTATAAGTTAACGATTCCATGTGTTAGTTGCTATGCAAGTGGTATTAATGATGCAGGGCTTAAGGAAATTGTCGAAGGCATTGATGTTCAGACCTGGCTAACTGGTAATGTTAGTGATGTAGTGACTGAAGGCTCAAATATTGCTGCTGTAGCAGATATTCCAATTTTCAATCGTATTCGGGAGTTAAATAAACAAGAAATGATGGCCGTTTATCAATTTCTTGAGGATAATAAGCAACCCTAATGGAACCGCGCTATGCGCGGTTTTTTTTATAATATGGGTACACATTCGGGATATCAATTGATGTGATATAACTCACAATTCAGACACATCTTTTCATTAGGGATAGCTACATTGAGCTATAGGCATGTATCTTCCTTTTCTTTACAATTAGGCGTAATGATTGTTCTCTGAATGGGAATGATTAATTAGAGAATGAATCGCTGACAAGGGGGTGAACAATGGTTATACGCAAAAGTTTCTGTCACTACAGAGTTTTGATCATGATGTTATTCAGCCTTTTTTTAATAATCACGACCTACAGCGGAAGGGCTAGTGCAAATAATTCGGAAGCGATTCCACTTCAGCCGATTATTGATGCGGCACAAATTGGAGATTCAATTACTTTAGCTCCAGGTACTTATCTCGGCCCGGTTTATATTAACAAAAGATTGACGATTAGCGGGGAAGGAGGGGCAACACTATTAAATTCATCTCCCGATGCTGAGGTTGCAGTTATGATTCAGGCTGATGGGGTAAAGCTTCAAGGACTTAATATACAGCAGGATAACGGGGGAGAAGCAGCAGCGATTCGGGTGGAAGCCGATCAGGTAACTTTGAAAGATTTAGTCATACATACATTTGGCTTTGGCATTATGCTACGTGAGGCTGATAGTGGAGTTATAGTAAACAATAAAATCCGTTGGTTTATACCTAAAGGTGCTGCTTCGGGAAAAAGAGGTAATGGCATCGATCTCTATAACTCTCATGGTTCAGATATTAGAGAAAATGAAATCTCTTATCTCCGAGATGGCATTTATTTAGAGAAGAGTCGCAATACAAAGGTTGATCACAATCGGCTCTTTCATTTGCGATACGGTGTTCACTGTATGTATATCAATGGATCATCTGTAACGAATAATATTGGAGAATACAACATTACTGGCGCGATGGTGATGGGAGTGAGCGACGTTATGGTATCAGGAAACTCTTTCCGTAAACAAAACCAGAATGTTCATTCTCAAGGAATCCTGCTCTTTGACGTTCGTACCTCTCAGATTGTAAATAACGTCGTGGAAGGAAATCGGGTAGGAATCTATATGCAACAATCCTCCGACAACACTCTTCAGAATAATATGGTGCTCCGAAATTATATTGGGATTCAATTTGAGGGCTCTGAAGGCAACCGCTTTCAGAAGAATGCTTTTATTGCAAATGTGATTGAAGCAGAGGCAACAGATTCCAAGAATAATAAGATGACGAGAAATTTTTGGGATTCATTCGAAGGGCTGGATGTATCGGGTGATGGTGTAAGTGATCTGCCATATGCTATTAATCCATTTTATCAGCAATTAGTTACTGAAAATGCTGCTTATCAGCTCTTTTTTCAATCACCGGGCATGACATTTTTAAGCGATCTGTATACAAATGATAAAGAACAATGGTCCACTGATCCAGAGCCACTTATGCAATTAGATTCAGTTCATGCAAATGTTGGACAAGTAAGTGTGGGGCAAGGGTCAGTAATGGTAGTGGGTTGGCTGCTTTTGTTCTTCGCTGTGATCACAATACTATATATGGGGGTATTAAGGTTATGAAAAAATGGAGTTTAGTACTGATGATGATGATGGGTTTGTTAATTCTGGCGGCTTGTGGCCCCAAAAAGTTTGAACCGTTGGCGATTAATGAAAAAGTTGATATTTGCGCGATTTGCAATATGCAGGTTAAGGACGATGCTTTTGCTACACAACTAACAACAAAAGACGGGAAGAATTATAAGTTTGATGATATTGGTTGTATGAATGAATGGAAGAACAAGAATGGAACCAAAAACATCGGAAAGGACTATGTCCGTGACTATAACGACAAAGAATGGGTAGAATTCAGTAAGGCCAGCTTTGTCTATGATGAGACACTACGCACACCTATGGCGTATGGAGTTATCAGCTTCAAGGACACTGCTTCAGCCGAAGCTTTTGTGAAGGAACAAGGTGTTGGCAGCGTTCTGTCAGCAAGTGATCTGTCCAAGCATGAATGGAAACAAAATACGGATATGATGCAAATGGATATGAATGGCGGAGAAGGTCATATGGACGAGCATAAGTCTGAGGAAATGGAAGGTATGACATCGGATAAAGAGATGGATATGTAATGGTTGATATCCTGCAAGTCGCACGCAGAGAGATTAAAATGGGGTTTCGAAATCCATGGGCTTATTCTTTTTTGGCATTATTTTGTGCGTTTAGTCTTGGCTTACTGCTGATTAATGCACAAAATGAGATTCAAGGCTATACCGCAGTTACAGGTTCCATGCTAAGCCTGATTTTGTATCTGCTGCCGCTTATGACCTTATTTTTAGGCTCTTTTTCACTGACTTCAGAAAAGGAAGAAGGTAGTTGGCAGCTTTTATCTACTTATCCAATAGGAACGTTGTCATTTATTCTTGGCAAGTATGTGGGTCTGGCTGTCGTATTACTTACAGTTGTGGCTTTCGGCTATGGTTTGATGGGGACGATTAGTGGACTCATGGGCATGGCCTTCGATTCTACTACCTACTTTCTATTTTTGTTTTTTTCGGCAGGACTTGTTTTACTATTCTTGACCATCGCCTTGTTTATCGGTTCATTATCAAGAAACCGCTGGCAGGCGCTGACTGTTTCTGTTGCTGTGTGGTTTTTCACAGTAATAGGTTGGCCAACCTTTTTGATCGCCTTTTTAGGCTTAATGCCTTATCTCTGGATTAAGCCCTTGCTGGTCGTATTCACAATACTCAACCCAGCAGAGCTTGTTCGGTTATTCGTTGTAATTAAGCTGGGCGGAGGTTCAGTGCTGGGACCTGAATATTACCAATGGGTAGAATGGATAAATGGTTCGAAGGGTAGTTTGTTGTTTATGGGAGTCTGTCTAGTCTGGATGTTGAGCTCGATCCTGTTTGTATATTGGATATGGGAAAGGGGGCGCTCTCGTGGATAACCCCTTAGTGAATGTAATAGGAATCTCTAAGGTTATTAAAAAGCAAACAATAGTTGAAGAGATTAGCTTTCAAATCCCCACTGGGAGCATACTTGCACTATGTGGCGGTAACGGGGCTGGCAAAAGTACCGTTTTGCGAATGGTTGCGGGTATTCTTCAGCCTTCGGTGGGCGAAATCTCAGTGGGTGGTTTATACTGGCACAAATCACGCAAACAATTCTCGAAACAAATTGGTTATATGCCGGATGATTATCAATTCAATCAGGGGCTGTCGGCAGAGGAAGCTCTGACTTTTTGGGCCGCACTCCGTAGGGTACCCAATCGCAAAGCGAGAGTCAACGAAGTCCTTGGCTTAGTAGGTCTACAGGATAAACGAAATCGTCTGGTCAACACCTTTTCAAAGGGAATGCGTCAGCGTATCTTATTTGCTCAGGCATTGCTGACCAAACCTTCGTTGCTAATTATGGACGAACCCACAAACGGTCTTGACCCTTTTTGGATGAATGAATTCGTAGACCTACTCCAAAGAATCAAGGAAGAAGGGCATACCGTTATTTTCTCCACACACCAATTAGAAATCGCTGATAAAATTGCTGATCAGATTGTCTTTCTAAGTCATGGAAGAAATGTTGGTTCAGGTCCGACCAAAGAATTTCATGCGAAATTTGGTTCTTTGTATACAGCCTTTAATCATAGTCTGGGTCTGAAATGAGCATGCGTCGAATCATTGCTATGCTGGTGATTATCGCAGCTGTCACGACTGTTGTATGGGTATTTAGCCATAATGAAACAAGAGATTCATCTGAGAGGATTACAGTGGGCTCTATCGCTCCCGAATTTGAAGCTACAACAATAGAAGGCAAAAAGGTTCGTCTAAGCGATTTCCAGGGACAGATTGTGGTGCTTAACTTTTGGGCCTCCTGGTGCACGTCATGTGTGCGTGAAATGCCCCTTCTGAATGACATTCATAAATCTACAAGTTCTCAAATTGAAACCTTGTTTATTAATGTTGGTGAGTCTAAAGGGACTGCATCAGAATATCTTAAGGATCATAGTTTTTCTTTTCCAGTTGTCATCGATGTTACCGGAAAAATATCTGCTTTATTCGGAGTTAGTGCGCTTCCTGCTACGTATATTATAAACGGAGAGGGAAAGATCAAAGAGGCTATATTAGGCGAAATCACAGATTTCCCCTTAATGCAACTAATCAATTCATATACATATTCCGGTATACAGCCGGGGTAAGGTTTTCGAACCGTTTGAATGTTTTAATAAAATAACCAGTATCACAAAATCCTAAATCATCACTCACTTGATTAATAGGTGCGTCTGTGGTTTCCAGCAGCTGCTTGGCCCATTCAATCTTGAGCCTGGCAATGAAGAGGGAGAAGTTCTCGCCTGTTTCTTTTGTAAATATGCGACTGAAATAACTGGGGCTGATATGACAAAGCTTGGCCATTTCTTTTAGGCTGAAATTTTCATTTTTATGCGCATAGATGTAATCGAACGCAGGCTGAAGCACTGCATTTGAAGAGACGAACTTTTGTGCTCCATTTTTCAATTTGGTCTCAATAAGTGCTCCTGACAACTCTTGCTGCAGAGACTGGATTTTTCGATAGGTAAGGTCTGTCTCTTCGAATAATTCTGCTGAAGCAGATATATCAATATCTGTGGTCAGTACTCTTTTGTACAAATCAACGGTAGTACGCTTTTGAATGGCTTCTTCCACGATGTAAGTACTTAACTGTAGAAGTAGGTCCACGCACTTGGTTACTTCATCGTAGGATAGGACAGGTAGTGCTTCGTAATCCTCTTTGAGCGCTTGAAACTTCATGTTCGACTCAACATTAGGTGGCCTAGATACTATCTGCTCCAGCTGTGACACATCAGGTTCACGAAGCTTAAGCTGTCCGGCCATAATTGCACCCAGATATTGATCGTCAATAATAATTGGAATCGCGATATCGATAATGTTGAAATGGCATAAATAAATATAAGGCTTGTTCTGGCGTACAGCTTCAATGCCGGCACGAGCATCACATTTTTGACAATAAGGAGAGAGATTAGAATCTTGGCGAACGCCTTGGCAGAAAGGCTGACAGAAGCTGTGCTTAGTCACGGGAACGCCTTTATAATCTACGGTAAGAATCGCCATTTTAGTCACGAGTGATAAAGAATCCTGCAGTTTCTCCCATTTCTTCAAATCAATAATTTCTTCTAAATTAAATCGAGATTTGGACATCACGATATTCTCCTAGGAAAGTTATAGAAACATATTGAACATTATAGCGAATTTTTGCGCAAAAGGACAAGATAATACAATTTCTTATTAAGAAGACAAAAAAACTCGATAAGAAAACGCTTTATTCTGATCTTATTGTTTCATGCATACCGAAATAGAGCAATCTATAATAATAACTATATACAACCTAGGAGGAATGAAAATGAGAAGAGCGTTTATCAGTCCGACGAAATATGTGCAAGGTGAGAATGAACTTTTGAATTTAGGCTATTTTGTAAAAACATTCGGTGATTCCGCACTGCTCATTGCACATCCAGATGATGTTACACGTGTGAAAGATAAATTGGAGTCAACTAAACAGAAATTTAATATAACGCTTGTTGAAAGTGGCTTCCATGGGGAATGCTCAAGACAAGAAGTCGCAAGATTACAGGCTTTGGCTAAGGAACATCAATGTGCATGTACGATTGGTTTGGGTGGAGGTAAGGCGATTGATACGGCGAAATGCGTAGCAGAAGGAGAAGCATTGATTATCGTTCCAACGATAGCAGCCACTGATGCACCAACAAGCCACTCCGCGGTACTCTATACCCCAGAAGGTGAATTTGATGATTATGCTTATTTCAAGCAAAGCCCAAGTGTAGTCATGATCGATACAACAGTCATTGCCAAGGCGCCAACAAGATTTCTGGTTGCAGGGATGGGAGATGCACTCTCCACTTATTTCGAAGCAAGAGCCACAGCGAATTCATATTCCAATGTGAATGCGGGTCTACCTTGTGGGGTACGTGAAGGAGTTTGTGGGGAAGCTAAAGGAACAATAACCGCACTAGGTCTTGCCAAAATGTGTTATGATACTTTGCTTGAAAATGGTTATAAAGCGAAGCAGGCTTGTGATTTGAATATTGTAACTCCAGCCTTGGAGAATATTATAGAAACGAATATTTTGTTATCGGGACTGGGCTTTGAAAGTGGAGGGTTGGCTGCGATTCATGCGATCCATAATGGTTTAACAGCTTTAGAAGGAACGCATCATTATTATCATGGTGAAAAGGTAGCCTTCAGTACGATTGCTCAATTGGTGCTTGAAAATGCGGACCGTACCGAATTAAAAGAAGTGTTAGATTTCTGCTTGTCTATTGGGCTTCCGGTGTGCTTAGCAGATATCGGAGTGGAGCAAGTCACTTACGAAGAACTTCTTGAGGTTGCAAAAAAAGCTTGTATTGCTGAGGAATCGATTCATTCGATGCCGTTCCCCATTACAGAAGAAGCCGTAGCATCGGCAATTATGGCTGCCGACCAATTAGGCCGTCAATACAAATTAAGTAAGGAGCTTTAAGATGAAGAAAATTATGAATAAGCCGGAGACGCTAGTCCGGGAAATGTGTAATGGACTTGTCTTAGCACATCCTGAGCTGGATTTCAATGATAAATTCAAAGTGATTTCTAAAAAAGAGATCAACACCAATAAAGTTACACTAATAAGCGGTGGCGGAAGTGGGCATGAACCGGCCCATGCCGGGTTTGTAGGTAGCGGTATGCTGGATGCTGCCGTGTGCGGTGATGTGTTCGCTTCTCCATCCCAGATTCAGGTCTACCAAGCGATCCGTAGCTCTGCAAGTAAAAAGGGAACGCTGCTTATTATTAAGAACTACAGCGGTGACATCATGAACTTTAAAAATGGGGCTCATCTCGCAAGTGAAGATGGCATACAAGTGGAATATGTCAAAGTAGACGATGACATTGCCGTTGAAGACAGTCTCTATACCGTAGGGAAAAGAGGGGTGGCCGGAACCGTTCTCGTTCATAAAGTTGCCGGAGCTGCGGCAGAAGCCGGACTGTCCCTGACGGAAGTAAAAGAAGCGGCGCAACATGCGATTGACCATGTTCGCACCATCGGCTTCGCCTTTACATCTTGCACCGTTCCTGCCAAAGGGACCCCGACATTTTATATCGAAGAGGATGAGATGGAATACGGTGTTGGAATTCACGGTGAACCTGGAATTCGCAGAGAAAAAGCCGTGTCAGCGGATGAACTGGCACAGCGAATGGTTACGTCCTTGCTGAGCAACTTGCAAATGAACGATGAGTCGCAGCAAGAAGTTGCTGTTCTGATCAATGGATTTGGCGGAACACCCCTGCAAGAGCTTTATTTGTTAAATAATTCTGTGATCCGTGAATTGACGGCCAAGAATAAGCAAGTGTTTAAAGTATTTGTCGGCAACTATATGACCAGCATCGATATGGCTGGCGCATCAGTGTCGATTATGAAGCTGAATGAGACGCTGAAGAAATGGTTGTCTGCTCCGTGCGATACACCGGCATTGTCGGTTAAAGGTTCATTTGAGCCTGTGAACTATACGGAAGTCATCAAGGAAGAGAAAGCAGACAGCACGGTATCCTTTAAGAATAATACGGATGCTGAAGCAGCAGTAATTAAGAACAACCAGTTTTCCTTGCACAATATCGTATTTTTGATCGATCAAATGAGTGAGGTCATTATCGAGAATGAGGTACCGTTCTGCGAGCTAGACGCCCACGCCGGAGATGGTGATTTTGGGATGAGCATAGCCAAGGGATTTAAGCAGTTGAAAGTAGAATGGGAAGATATTCTAACTAATCATCTCAGCAATATCGGTGACTTCCTTGATGCTTGTTCATTGATCATTATGGAGCATTGTGGAGGAGCTTCTGGACCGATCTGGGGATCGGGCTTCCGCGCTGCGAGCAAGACTGCACAGCAGAAGCAGGAGTTGTCCATACAGGATTTCGCCAATATGATGCAGGCCGTTGTCAAAGGAATTCAGGATACGGGTGAAAGATCTTTCGGGAGAGGTGCTGTCGTTGGAGACAAGACTTTAATTGATGCGCTTGTACCTTTTGCGGATGCCTGGACACAAAGCGCAGAACAAGGCGAAGATATAAAGCCGGCAGCCGTCAAAGCTGCTGAGGCGGCGGTTCTCGGTGCACAGAAGACTTCAGACATCGTTGCCCGAATGGGAAGAGCAGGTACGGTAGGTGAACGCAGCATTGGTTATCCGGATGCGGGAGCTTACGCGCTTGGGGTTATTTTCACAGAGCTAGCTAAAGCGATGAGATAGATACGAGTGTGCTCCCAGTACCTCGACACGTAATTAAAAACAGCAGCAGTCATAGACTGTTGCTGTTTTTAATTATATGCTACTTTCTTAACTTACCAGGTAGAGGGATATGCCTAATGGACTCAACTGGGTGATATAATAGCATCCATGGACCTGAGAAACGCATAACATCTTTAATTCTTAGCCGATACTCCTTATTGTAACAATGGATAGGACACTTTGCACATGCTGTTTTCTCTTCCCCGAATGGGCAGAGAGATAGTCTTTTTGCAGCATATTCATTTAAGCCCTGACATTCCTCGCATAAGACTTTTTGATGATGTTTTTTCTTACAATATACACGAATCATTTTTTCAACAATTTCTTTTTCTTTTCGAATTTTCGTGCCATCATTCAACTGCCTATTTATTTGCGCTGCCATATTAATAAGGATCCTTTCAATATTATCAAAATGTATTCTACAATAACTATATCATCAGATTTTTTAAGGGAGAGGGTACTTCTTTAACATTTCTATGGCATTTGTTATGAAAATAAGTAAAGAAACTTGTCAAAGAATGAGGTAGAATTTTAATATTGTTTTGTGAGTGAGTGAGTGAGGATTTTTACCGTTCACAAGAAATAAAGGTAACTCGCAGAGAAGGAAACGATGCTTCAAATCGGAACCCATCATCAATAATGGAAAGGTTTCAGTGACTTCGCTAACCTCGTATCCGTTGCTTGAACAACTAAGCTCGTTCTTTGGTACTTACCACATTTGTTGGAATGACTAAATGATTTTGAATTGATGCCTTTATTGCCGCTTTAAGATATTTGTCGTATGCTTCAGCATACGATTTAAGAGAGTACGCCGCTCCGTTTTTAAATCTGTGCTTTTTAATGCATCACGGATGGGAATGACCTCTGAAATTTGCCTGCCACCGTTTGTTATCCTTCGATCGACGCAAGTAGGGATGTAATCTATGTTCGTTATACTCGTGCTGCCACTATTGTCCTTTTTGATTGTGAGCTTAAGGATGATTCCGGCTACTTTAGCGAACAGGGGGGTAAACGAATAAGTTCCGTTCGTTTGTTTAGCATCTGAAATAATGTAACGTTTGACCATAAGGTCTCCCACTGCAGCTATTTGTATTTCGGTCATCAGTATCCACCTTTTTTTCGTTTTCATTTAGAATATGGAAGAAAGGTGATATGGGTTATTTTTTTGGCAAATTGGACATCAGGTAATATACAATAATTTCTTTGAAAAGAAGAGGGAAGCTTTATGCAAAGGATTCAAAATTCAAAAATGTACTTTATATTTGTTCACATATTTTTGTTGATCTTATTGTGTACCTCAATGTATGCCTATTCTCCATGGATTCGTACTAAAGTGAAGGGAATTCTCGAGCCTGCGGACAAAGTCTATACCATTGCTCACCGTGGCGCTTCGGGGTATGCTCCTGAGAATACTATACCTGCATTCGAACTAGCTATTGATATGGAGACCGATTATATCGAGTTAGACATTCAGTTAACTAAGGATCGTGTTCCTGTTGTTATTCACGATGAAACTATTAATCGCACGACAAATGGAACGGGTTATGTTAAGAATTATACCTTAGAGCAGCTTTCGAAATTAGATGCTGGCTCATGGTTTAACGAACAGTATCCCATGTTTGCTAGGGATCAATATGCCGGTTTACGTATTCCGACTTTAGCAGAGGTATTTGAAAAGTTTGGAAAAGAAGTGGACTATATGATTGAGATTAAAGATCCCGCTTTGAATCCGAATATTGAAACCATATTAAACGAACAAATTGAAAAATATAATCTGTCTGATCATGTTTCCATACATTCATTTAGTGAGTCGAGTTTACGTAGGCTTCATTCGATTAACCCAGAGATCCCGCTTTATCAAATTGTTTGGTATAATATTCCGGTTTATAAAGTACCAGATTCTTTTATCAATCGGGTGAAAACTTATGCGGTTGGTATTAGCCCTAACTTTCAAAGAATAAATTCATCCTATGTCGCACAGGTGAAAAATTCGGGTCTAAAGGTATTTCCGTACACAGTGAATTATCAAGTGAATATGGACAAAGCCGTGGTTTGGGGTGTAGACGGGGTACATACCAACTTTCCTGACCGTTTTAAAGAAGTGATTAAGAATAATAAGAAGTGAGGAAGTAAGGAAACGGGAATTCAACTATCGGAAATTCATATGCCGAATACATCGATTTCAGAGACAGGATACCATGTTTTTGAATTTACGTCTTTAAAAAATACTTGAATAGTATAGGTACCTTTTGTATTAAACGAATAAGTAAATTCGTTGGTTTTGAACCAAAAGTTTTCTTCACTTTTCTTAATTTGTTGATTATCGATAGTTTCTGTTTTATCTGCAGGATCAGTGATTGTAAGTTTTATATCTGAAATTTCTGTTTTTAAATGATCCACTTGTAATAAGGTTGAAAAGGCAAAACGTGCAGGGCTTTTTACCTTACCGAAAATCTCTCCATTGTTATCAAGCAATACCATGTTCACATTTGGCTTGTAGATTCGAACTGTTTTACTTGTTTCATCTAAAGCGATTAAAGCAAACAAATTTTTAGAGAGCTGTTCAACAGGTACGAGAATGTCCCCCTCGGATATTATTGCTGCCTGTTTTTGTATCACATTATTGAAATATAATGAAACTTCTGATTGGTTCGATGCGGCATAAATCATTGTTCCCGGTAAAATCATTATGCAAAGTGCTAATATAGTCAGTTTAATAATTTTTCTCAATGAAATCTCCTCCTATATTTTTGTTATGCTAATTATACCCATTAGATGGAAGATAGTTTCTTTTATGCAATTAATAAAATAAAAGAAGGTCAGTAGAGGGGGATTACCCTTTGCTGACCTTTCCTTTGTTCACCCTAACTAGAACCCTCTCACACTGCTAGGGGGTACTTTCCTATGTTTTTTGAAAGTCCGGCTGAAATAGTAGATATCACTGAAGCCAGTAGTGGCAGCGATTTCAGAAATCGTTAACCGGGTATGCCTTAGCAAATAATCTGCACGGTCTAAACGGACAGCATTTATATATTCCGATATCGTATGACCAGTTAATTCCTTGAAGAGACGACTGAAATGGAAGCGGCTTAGCCCTGTTAGTGCCGCAAGTTCGTCAACTTGAATGGGCTCCTGGTAATGGGTATCGATATAACGCAAAACAGGTGCGAAGCGTTCAACGGTCTGAATACGTCTTTCTTGCTCAGCCTGTGAGAGTACGGTGACGATATGTCTGCGCAATAACAGCGTTAGCAGGCGGTATAGCTCGGACTTGACGGCCAGCTCATATCCAAATTCGCGAAGTTCCAGTTCCCGAATAATCGCCAGTGCACAGTCTGTAATGTGCTGATCCCCACGGATATGATTACGTAACAGCAGCTGGTTCTGCTGAATCGGGGCGATGAACTTGGTCTCGGCAGCGTCGCTTACCGCACTATGCAGCAAAGAAGTATCTGCAATAATCGCATAATACAATAAATCAGAAGAAGCGCTCACCCCATAATGCAGCTCGTTGCTGTTCACAGCAACTAAATCACCAGCCCGTACGTTGATCGGTGTTCGTCCGCATTCAAAAACAGCCTCACCTCTTTCAATAAACAGAAACTCAAGATGCTCATGCCAGTGATGTGGGAACAACAAAACTCCCTCTTGGTTGAAGCGCTGGGTATGTACTTTAATCGGAAACTCGGGATCCGGCATGTCCATGGGTTCCTGCAGATGTTTATCATAGTCCAACATTTATTGACTGCACCTCCTATAGCACAATTGTACAAATGAAACCGCAAGGCTCTGCATGGTGTTTAGGGTTGAAATCATTATAATACGAATCATAACCTATGCAAAATAAAGGAGAGAGTATTGATGGATATGATCAAAATTGGCGTAATAGGAACCGGCTCTATCTCCGGCATGCACTTAAGTGCTTATCGGAATAATCCGCAGACAACCATATATGCGGTTTGTGACCTGAATGAAGAGCGTGCACGAGCTGTTGCTACTGAGTATAACGTAGAAAACGTATACACGGATTATCGTGAATTGCTGGCTAATTCCGAAATAGATGCAGTCAGCATCTGCACATGGAACAACTCTCATGCTGAGATCAGCATCGCGGCGCTTGAGGCAGGCAAGCATGTACTTGTAGAAAAGCCGCTTTGCCGCACGGTTGAAGAAGCGCTTCAGGTTCAGCAGGCAGTGGAAATGAGCGGCAAAATTTTGCAAGTAGGCTTTGTACGACGTTATGACTCCAATGCCCAGCTACTTCAGACATTGGTGGAACAAGGAGAATTCGGCGAAATCTACTATGCGAAGGCAACGACGTTCCGGAGACTTGGTAATCCTGGCGGCTGGTTCAGCGATATTGAACGCTCCGGCGGTGGACCATTGATTGATATCGGCGTCCATGTAATCGATCTATGCTGGTATTTGATGGGCCGTCCGAATCCAGTATCAGTAAGTGCCAATACCTACCGGAAGCTCGGCAATCGTTCTAATATCAAGAATCTTTCTTTCTATAAAGCCGCTGATTACGACGCAGCGAACAATACGGTGGAAGACTTAGCAAATGCACTAATTCGTTTTGAGAATGGAGCTTCACTGATGGTTGATGTTAGCTTTACACTGCATGCCAAAGAAGACGAGCGCTCGGTGCGCCTGTACGGTGACAAGGGTGGGTTTGAAATTGATCCTGAGATAGTCCTCGTCAAAGAACAGTCGGATACGATCGTCAATACCTATCCGCAGACCGATCATAAGGGGTTTGAGTTCAACAGTGCATTCCAGAATGAGATTAATCATTTTGCGAACAACATCAGCAACGGCTCTACACCGATTAGTCCTGTGCAGGACGGCGTTACAATCATGAAGATTCTCGGCGCGATCTATGAATCCGCTGCCAAAGGCGAAGAGGTGAAACTATGAAGCTAGGAATCAGTACCTACAGTTTGCATTCAGCTTTTTCAACGGGTGAGCTCACGCTTGAAGGAGTTATTGAGACGATCGCCGATCTGGGCGCGGAGCATACGGAGATTGTACCCTTGGGAATCAATTTGGTTGAGAATCCTGAGCTAATTGATCAGATTGTACGAACAGCAGCAGGTCGTGGACTAGAGTTGTCTAATTATGCTATCGGGGCGAATTTTGCCGGGCTGGAGACAGCGGAAAGACAGCGGGAAGTCGAGCGGGTAAAGCGGGAAGTAGACGTCTGTGCGGCATTAGGCATTCAGCGGATGCGGCATGATGTAGCCTCGTCAAATGATCTATCAATTACGCACTTTTTGGAAGAGCTTCCACATTTGGCTGAAGCTTGCCGAGAGATTGCCGATTATGCCGCAGGATTGGGCATAACGACCAGTGTCGAGAATCATGGATACTTTATTCAGCACAGCGATCGTGTACAGGCGTTGGTTCACGCAGTAGGAAGAGATAACTTCCGTACAACACTCGACATTGGTAACTTCCTGTGTGCAGATGAGAATCCGCTTATTGCTGTGACTAACAATATTAAGCTTGCTTCGATGGTGCATTTCAAAGATTTCTATATTCGTCCGCAGGATCGCCAGCCTGGCGAAGGTTGGTTCCAGTCCTCAGGTGGGAACTGGTTGAGGGGTGCCATCGTTGGTCAAGGAGATATCGACATGCCGAGTGTAATTCGAACCGTAAAGGAAAGCGGTTACGACGGATATATCTCTGTAGAATTTGAGGGAATGGAAGAGTGCCGTAAGGGGACAAGACTTGGGTTGGAATACATCAAGCGGGTTTGGAACCAAATCTAATTCATTTTAAAGGAGGATTATTGCCATGGTTAAACCAATTATCACTAACAAAATCGGCGTTATCGTAGACAGTTTTCAGGTCGGAGTAAAAGAGGGATTGCGCAAGGCAAAAGAAGCAGGGGCTGATGGAGTTCAGATTTATGCGGTGCAAGGTGAATTTGATCCCGCTAACCTTTCTACATCAGCCCGCCGTGAATGGAAGGAATACATCGCTTCACTGGGTCTCGAAATCTCTGCCCTCGTGGGAGATTTAGGCGGACATGGCTTTCAGGACCCTGCACAGAACCGTGCCAAAATCGAAAAGTCCAAACGCATTATGGAGCTGGCCAAGGAGCTAGGTACAGATATAGTCACTACACATATCGGTATTGTTCCCTCTGACCACAACAGTAAAATTTATGAAACCATGCACATCGCCTGTGAGGAACTAAGCAGATACGCGCATGAGATGAATTCTTACTTTGCGATTGAGACTGGTCCAGAACCCGCTGCGCGTCTGAAGACGTTCCTCGACGGTTTGGGTTCCAAAGGGGTTTCTGTTAATTTTGATCCGGCCAACATGGTGATGGTGACTGGTGATGATCCCGTGCAAGGTGTTCATACACTAAAAGACTATATTGTACACACCCATGCTAAAGATGGTCTCAAACTTGCCGATATCGATCCGCGCGATGTTTACGGTCAATATGGTTATGAAGCACAAGCATTAGACCATGAGAAAATCGCTGAAATGGCCGAGACCGGCTCGGCGTTCCGTGAAGTTCCGCTCGGAGCGGGTTCTGTTGATTGGAACAACTATCTGCAAGCGCTGAACGACATTGGTTATACAGGATTCCTGACCATAGAACGGGAAGTTGGTACTAATCCAGAGGAGGATATCCGCCAGGCTGTGAATTTTTTAAAGGGCTTTCGGGTCTGAACGCGATAGTGATAAAGATTAAATAGTTCATCCAACCTTTGGGATAAAAGAGAAGCTGCCTTACAGGAGAACAGGCCTGTACGGTGGCTTTTTTATTGCTACAAACACTTTAACTTTGTTCAGGACAATAATCTGATCCAATTACTAATCTCATTTTTTGTAACTTTATCCTCTATTTGGCGTTAAAGAAGAGAGTATACGAAGGGGGAGCCTATATGAAAAGGATAAATCTACTAGCCCTTTTAGCAGTCATTTCAGTAATTATTGTTGGATGTATCAATACAGGGAATAAGGATAAAGCGAATCAAACTCTGATCGATCTAAGCTCTGTTAATTCGATAACAATCCAGAACGATAGCGGTGAATCGATGACCGTAACGGACAACTATTTAATAGAACAATTCAATGAAGCTATACATACTGCTGAGTATGACAGCGCCAAGCTTGATATTGTAGCACCTGATTATGAAGCTATTGTTGAAATGAAGAATAAAGAAAACGAAAAGTTCTCTTTCTGGATTAAGGGCGAGAATAATGGTCTTTTCACCAAATCAGGACAAAATGGACATTACAAATTGCCGGAAACAGAAAAAGCAGTATTGCTTAACTTATTTCAATCAAATGATCAACAAGCAGAAACCGATAATCTAAAGATCGATGAGGACATTAAACGAATTACAATAGCGGACTCTCTAGCACATGGTTCTGTGAATGCTAACATAAAGGAAGAATATATAGATTATGAAACCATAGAAATTTTCGTCCGAGCCATCCGTAACGCTGCACAAATACCAGGAAATTTAAATACCGCAACTCCTAACTACGATATAGTTCTAATTTCAGATAATAATAAATATGCCTTTCATTTATGGATTAACGAATCAAGCGAGCAAGGCATGGTAATGAATGTGAACGAAACGAGCACAGGCTACACGCTTACTAAGGAATCAACTGCCGAGTTAAAAACACGATTCCAATAATCGTTGGAACAATGCCTTTATGAACAACTATAATATGCTAATCCCGTACGTTTATAAATTTCAATGGAAAGCTGAAGAGCAAAAATTGTTTATGCAGAGTTACCTCGGTAATGTATGGATCTTTGATCTGAAGAAAGGAAAGGACGATGTCCATCTTCTGAAATATCGCGTAATCCCTCATTCGACGACTGGGGCGCCATCTTTATTTCTTTCACCAACCTTTAAGAGATTTGTACATGATGATGAGAGCGGGCAATTAACCTTTTACGATAATAAAGGAGCTACGCTACGTACTGTACCGTTACCACAAGAGCGATATTACCTTCTGAGAAAATAAAGTGGAACCCGGCGGGCACGATTGCTTGGATGGATACAGCAGAGGTCAACCAAAACCGAATCCATGACATCGATATCGATTATTTGAAAATAGCTCCACAAATAATTAATTTTTATAATCAGGATGGGCTTCCCATCAGCTCTATTAAGACTGAAAGCGAACATGCAGATGCAGCGGTTGAAGTTGTAGGATGGATGGACGCTAATGTAGCCGTGATGAAATCCTATTCTGTAGAACTTTTGTACAAGGATACTATAGGGCTGAAGGTTAAGAATGTTTCTTATTATCTCTATGATGTAAAAAAGAAGCAGAAGGAGGCTAGCTTTTCGTCCATCCCCTCCAGCGCAGCCGTAATTTCAGATCCTCGCATAGTTGATGCCGATAATGAAGGGAATATCACTGTGAGTTTTAAAGAGATTACCTATAAAAAAGGAAATTAAAAGAGCCTCGGAAGTTCGCCGCAATGATCACATAAAATCATTGGAAAGCTTCCCGAGGCTTCTTTTTTATAATTTCAAGACAATGCTTAAGAATACGTTATATTCATCGAGTTAGTCTGTACTCGAATTTTGCAATTACCCCGCTGTAGTACGGACGGAAGTCTGTAGGTCTAGTCGGAAACCCTGTACCAGGGTTTCGCCGTTCATAAGATCGGTCTCATACGCCCGTTTGAAGCCTAAGCGATAGTAGAGCTTGATTGCTGAAGCCATCATTTCTGAGGTATGCAGATTTAAAGTGGTGGCACCCAACTCGCGAGATCTACTTGCAGCTTCGTGAATTAGATGGGTTGCAACACCGAGACCGCGAGCCGATGGGGATACGGCAAGTAAGCGTAGGATAGGGGAATGAATGCCTAGCTCTGGTTTACCGTATGCCGTTTCCGAGGAGCTGAACAAGAGTGCGCTACCAATAATTTTCTTGTCGATTTTAGCGATGATCCGCGCGATCGGGGCCTCGTCATGGACAGATTCAAGAAATGATTTCCGGTACGTTAGCCACAAAGGCTCGGGCATGATCTCCGAATATTGGTGGTAAGCGTCCAGTATCACTTCAGCGATGGCATCACGGTCATTATTCTCAGCTTCACGGATAATAATCTTTTGTACCATATTCTCGCGATCCCCTCTCAGTCAAATGTATAGTTCATACGAATGAAGTTATTATAAACGATAATTCCGAGTTATATAAGTGGTATTTCATAATTTTGATAAATGAATAGAAAAGCTCTATATGAAATAAACATAACAGTCGATTACAAAGGGATTCACTACAGCTTCTGCAGTTTCAAATTTTAAATTATTAATCAATGATGAATGAAAGTTTGTAGAAATCCGATTATTTTACACGGAATTTAAGTTGACAAAAAATGGGGGGGGGCATAAGATATAAACAAAATCTATAGGGAAGCATCGTCATATTTCATTGTTTTTACATCGGAATAGTAAGTTAACATTTGTTTAGGGGGATTAGGGATGAACATTGAAAATATTGAGGCTTTTGTCTACATCAACCATTATGGAAGCTTCAATAAAGCGGCCGAAGTCCTATATATCTCTCAGCCGACAGTTACAGCACGGATTCAATCGCTCGAAAGGGAATTGGATTGCAGAGTGTTTGATCGGTTAGGTAAGCAGATTAGCCTAACGGATAAAGGTAAGCAATTTCTTCCCTATGCCCAGCAGATTCTCCAGATCTATCAGAACGGAAAATATCAGGTTCAGGCCAAGGGGCATATTCCAAATGAACTGAGGATCGGCAGTACTGTCTCGGTTTCCAATTATTTAATGCCGCATCTGATGCTTCATTTGAAACGCAGGTATCCGCAAATCACGATCAAGCTGACGACAGCTTCTACGGAAGTATTGATTGATAAGCTGAAATCGAAAGAGCTGGATCTGGCTTTTATACGTAAGGTTGTAAATCCGGCCATTCAAGTCTTTCCTTTCTGCGAAGACCCCATCTCTTTATATGTACAGGAGGGACATCGCTTAGCTAAGGCCCAACGTACATCGCTGGAAGATATTCGCCAGGAGACGATAGTCTTTTTTGAATGCGGGTCTTTAGATTGGATGCGACTGCATCGTGTATTTGAGAGCATGGAACAGCCGCCGAAGATTGAATATCAGGTGGATAACCTGGAGACAGCCAAGAAGCTGGTGTTGAAAAAAGCAGGCATCTGTTTCCTTCCGGCACTTAGTGTACAAGAGGAAGTAGCGGCTGGGACGTTAGTACGGGTGGATATTGCGGAGACGGAAGGCATCTCCTTACGAACCAGCCTGATTTCACTAAATGGGGAGAACGCTGAATTCATAGAAACTCTACTTGAACTCGGTTTTGGTAAAACGGGAGATTGACTAATTGTATAGAAGTATTAAAAAACTCTATTAGCGCATGGACACATGCAGTGATAAAGTTAATTGCATATAATGACGACTATTTCGATAGGAATTATAAAATTAATTTTGGAAGGATGGAGGGCTTGCGATGAGTGAGACATACAGACTGGCAGAACTGAAAGATGCGGAGAATTTGCTAGAGGTTACATATCGTGCGTATGAGCTGATTCGTGAGCTCGGGCTGCATTGGCCGGCGGCTACAGCTGACTTGGCACTTATTGAAGACAATATTGCTACGAATGAGTGTTATGTACTTGAAGTTGATGGAACGATAGTTGCGACGATAACACTTTCAAAAGAAGAAGAGATTAAGAAGATTAGCCCACTGCCTTTTATTAAATGGTTTGCTGCTCATCCGGATTACAGTAACAGAGGTTATGGTGGAAAGCTTCTGGATTGGGTGGAAGAGCACATTATTGCTGGACAATTGGGTTCGACTGCGGTCACGCTGGCAACGGCGAAGAAGCACCCATGGTTAGTTCAAATGTATGAACGCCGGGGGTATGAACGGTTTATGGAACTGGATCAGCAGAATGGTGACGGCATTATGTATCTGATGAAAAAAACACTCATAGATAAACCACAATTCATTCAAAGGGGATAGAACAATGAAAATATCCATTTCATTAGTAATTGCATCGTTATTGACACTGGCGATAGCAGGTTGCGGAAATAACAGCACAAACAGCAGTCAGAATGGAAATGCAGCCGAAGCTTCGGCAACGGCAAATGGTTCGACAAAGGTAACTAAGATCATCGTAGGCACGGGTACTGCTTTTCCGAAGGTCTGCTTCATAGATGAGAACGGCAAGCTTACTGGCTTCGATGTGGAACTGCTCAAAGAAATCGATAAGCAGCTGCCTGAATATGAATTTGAGTTTCAAACCATGGATTTCAGCAATTTACTGCTAAGTCTGGAAACTAAAAAAATTGACCTGGTTGCCCATGTCATGGAGAAAAATCCGGAGCGGGAGTTGAAATATTATTTTAACAAAGAAGCCTATGCCCACTGGAGAAACCGCATCGTAGTGGCGAAGGATAATGATTCGATCCAATCACTGGATGATCTTAAAGGAAAAAAAGTGTTAGTCGGTGCGACAAGCGCACAAGCGCAAATTCTGGAGAACTACAATAAAGAGCATGACAATGCGATTAATATCGTGTATCAGAACGGTGCAGCGAATGATACCGTCCCACAGATTAGTACTGGGCGTGTGGACGCTACGCTGGCTGCAGATTTTGTCCTGCCGATCATTGATCCGCAGAGTCAGCTAAAAGCTACAGGCGACGAGCTGTCCTCCGCGGACATTCTCTATGTTTTCCGTAAGGATGATGCCGATTCACAAAAGCTGTCAGATGCGATTGACAGTGCGATTAAAGAGCTGAAGACGGACGGAACACTGGGTAAGCTGAGCACGGAATGGCTGGGTGCGGATGTTACAGCGGATTCGGTTAAATGATTGATCCGGTGAGCACGGGAAGGGAGGGAATATATGGGCGCACAGTTTGATATCAGTTTTGTATTTTCGTTTTTGCCTAAGTTACTAGGGACTTTAAGCACCACGCTTCTGATTGTCGCCTGTTCTCTACTGACAGGAATTATTGTCGGCTTTCTCGTAGCTCTGCCAAGACTTTATAAAGTGCCTGTGTTAAAAACGATCTCCGAAATCTATATTTCTTTTTTTCGGGGAACTCCGATTCTTATCCAGCTCTTCTTGTTTTATTATGGACTGCCTGAAATCATGAAGCTGGTCCATGTGGATATGACACGAACTCCAGTACTTGTCTTTGTTATTCTAACCTACGGTCTGCATACGGGAGCCTACATGTCCGAAATGATTAGGGCTTCTGTGATGGCGGTGGATAAGGGGCAGGTGGAGGCTGCATATGCTGCGGGGATGACGGGGTTTCAAGCTTTTACACGAATCGTGCTGCCCCAAGCGCTAGGTATAGCAGTTCCGGTATTCTCCAATCTAGTAATTGCACTACTGAAAGATACGTCATTAGCTTTTACCCTCGGGGTGATGGAAATGTCAGGTAAAGCTCAGACGCTTGGCAGCTTAACTCAGCATTTTATTGAAACGTATATCGCACTTGCGCTTATCTATCTGGTCATCAGCTTTACGATTGAGAAGCTGCTGCTTGTAGCAGAACACCATCTTCTACGGCATGAAAGGCGAAATACGACTGAGAAAAAATTGTTTAAAATCAACAAAAGCTGGTCCTACCGACGCATTATTGCAGAATTGGGACCGGGCAAAGGAGGCACCGGATTATGAAACTGGACCCATGGTTTATATGGACTGCTTTGGTACAAATTCTGAGTGCAATTCCTACGACCTTATATATTACGGTTGTCTCTGTATTGATTGGTTTTGTGATTGGAGTGGCTGTAGCCTTGATCCGGCTATACAGAGTTCCACTGCTGCATCCGCTGGCCGTCGGTTATGTTACGTTCATTCGCGGGACACCAATGCTGACGCATCTGCTGCTTATATATTTTGGGCTTCCTGTGCTGATTGAGGGTCTGGCGGCGCATTTCGGCTGGAGCTTTAGGTCGGTTTCGATTCCGATGATCGGTTTTGCTTATATTTCGTTCTCGATTACTGCTGGAGCCTATATGTCCGAGGTCGTCCGTTCCGGTTTACTCGCTGTGGATCGTGGTCAGCTAGAAGCAGCCCACTCTATCGGTATGACTACGCCTCAAGCACTGAAGCGGATTGTTTTTCCTCAAGCGCTGGCGGCAAGTCTGCCTAATCTTTCGAATTCAGTAATCGGTATGCTGCACGGATCTACCCTTGCTTTTACGGTTTCGGTGGTGGATATCAATGCTAAGGCACAGATTGTGGCTTCAACGAACTGGAAGTTTTTTGAGGCTTATCTGGCGGCAGCGCTGATCTTCTGGGCACTAACATTTCTGATCGAACGCGTGACGTCGGTCATTGAGAAAAGGATTAATCTGTACAATCGAGGTGGAGTAGCATGATCAAACTTACACAAATTTCGAAGTCATTCGGTCGGAATCAGGTATTAAACAATATAGATTTAACGGTGATAAAGGGAGAGGTTGTCGTCATTCTCGGCCCCAGTGGCTCAGGCAAAACGACTCTCTTACGCTGCGTGAATTATCTGGAGAGGCCAAGCAGCGGAGAGATCGTCATTGGCGATTTCAAAGTGAACTGCAAACATGCCCGTAAGAAGGAGATTTATCAGCTTAGGCAAAAAACGGCAATGGTATTTCAGCAGTACAATTTGTTCCGTCATAAAACCGCGCTGGAGAACGTGATGGAAGGGCTGTTAGTTGTCAAAAAGCTTCCGAAGGACGAAGCGAGAAAACGGAGTATAGCACTGCTTGAAAAGGTTGGTCTTGCCAGCAAGCTGGACGCTTACCCGAGTCAGCTGTCCGGGGGTCAGCAGCAGCGTGTAGGGATTGCCCGAGCCTTGGCGCTTGAGCCAGAGGTTATATTGTTCGACGAACCAACATCGGCGCTGGACCCTGAGCTAGTGGGTGAGGTGCTGGCTGTTATCCGAAAAATTGCCAAGGAAGGCATCACAATGATTGTAGTCACCCATGAAATGGGGTTTGCTCGTGATGTAGCGAATCATGTGGTTTTTATGGACGGAGGCGTCATTGTTGAAGAAGGAACGCCGACAGAGCTGTTTAATCATCCGCGCGAAGAAAGAACGAAGCAGTTCTTGAAGCGAATCACACCTGAATTTAACTATTCCATATAGGAGGAAAAACAATGGCTATTACAATCAGCGTACTCGATCAAAGTCCGATCTATCCGGGAGAAACGCCAGAGGAAGCATTCCAGCATACGATTACGCTGGCACAACTGTCTGAGGAGCTTGGATTTCATCGATTTTGGGTTTCGGAGCATCATGACTCCGAACAGGTAGCTGGCTCTTCTCCAGAAGTACTCATCTCGCATCTGCTGGCCAAAACAGAGCGCATCCGCATTGGCTCCGGTGGTATCATGCTCCAGCATTACAGCCCCTATAAAGTGGCGGAGAACTTTAATGTGCTGGCTACGCTTGCACCTGGCCGGGTGGATCTCGGAGTGGGACGCGCTCCCGGCGGTCTCCCGCGCAGCACACAAGCGCTTCAGCAGGAAAGAGCCGAATCCCCTAGCTTAACGGACAAAATCATCGAGCTGGAGAAATATGTACATAACCGGCTCGAAGAAAACCACCCAATGGCTGGGTTGAAGGCAGGTCCCCTTCCAGGTATTCCGCCCGAGCTGTATGTGCTTGGCGCGAGTGTAGGCAGTGCAGAGATTGCTGCTGAACTTGGATTACCTTATGTGTTCTCCCTATTTATTAATAGCGATAAGACAGTAGCACTAGATGCTATTCGTGCTTACCGCAGCGGTTTTGTTTCTTCACAGGGCAGACAACCGCAAGCAATTATCGCTTTAGCACTAGTGGTGGCTGAGACCGAAGAGGAAGCGAAAGAACTGGCGGGCGCCCATAAGTTGATTCGGATTCAGCTGGCAAGCGGGAAGAAGCTAACCGTTGGAACCCGGGAACAGGCGGAGGAGTTTGCCCGCCAGAGCAATGAAGCCTACACGATTGAAGAGTTGGAACCAGAGATTACCAAAGGAACAAAGACTTCTGTGCGTGAACAGCTGTTTGCACTTTCAGAGGCATCCGGTATTGAGGAGTTCATCATAACTACGAATGTGCAGCCTTTTGACAAACGGTTCCGCTCCTTTGAGCTACTGAGCGAAGCAATCGCTGAAGTGCCGGCAAAGGCATAAGCGGGCGGATCAGGATCACACAGAAAATCGTTTAAAGGAGGGTGACTGTATATGACTAGTAAAGCTAAAGAGCTGAGTGCGGAAGCACTTGGAGAAGAATTAATCGGGATACGCCGTCATCTGCATCGGCACCCGGAACTGTCCAACGAAGAATATGAGACAACAAAATATATTATTTCCCTGCTGGAGCGGGCAGGAGTCAGGGTCGTAGATTACGGTCTGTCTACCGGAGTGATCGCAGAAATTGGAGGCAAGCAGCCCGGTCCGGTCATCGCGCTTCGCGCAGATATCGATGCCTTGCCAATCCAGGAGGAAACTGGAGCAGCTTATGCTTCGTTGTATCCCGGCAAAATGCATGCCTGCGGACATGATTTCCATACGGCTGCCTTGATCGGTGCCGCCTATCAATTGAAGCAGCGAGAGGGTCAGTTACTAGGAACGGTCCGCCTGTTGTTTCAACCGGCCGAAGAGAAGGCGCAAGGGGCACAGCGGATCATTGCTAGCGGGGCACTAGAAAAAGTCCGGGCAGTAATCGGGCTGCATAACAAGCCGGAACTGCCAGTCGGAACGATCGGTATTACGGCAGGCCCTTTAATGGCAGCGGCTGACGGGTTTGTCATTGAAGTGCAGGGTGGCAGTTCTCATGCTGCCGTTCCAGAAGCTGGGATAGACCCGATTGTAGCAGCTTCGCATATCGTGACCGCATTTCAATCCATTGTAAGTCGCAATGTCAGTCCCTTACAAAGTGCGGTGGTCAGTGTGACGCAGATTCACAGCGGAAATTCATGGAATATCATCCCCGAAAAAGCCGTGCTTGAGGGTACAATCCGTACCTTTGATGAAACGGTGCGCAGCAAAGTACTTGACCGCTTTCGGGAAGTGGCGACTGGTGTGGCAGCTGCTCTTGGAGCAAAAGCCACTGTCCGCTGGATCGAAGGGCCGCCTCCGGTTATCAACGACGAAGCCTTAGCGGCGTTAGGAGTAGAGTCGGCTGAAACTCTTGGCTACCGAGCGGTCAAACCAGAGCTTTCACTGGCCGGAGAGGATTTTGCCTTCTATCAGCGCGTGGTACCGGGATTGTTCGTCTTTATAGGTACTGAAGGAAGCCAAGAATGGCATCATCCAGCCTTCAATCTGGATGAACAGGCACTCACTGTGGCAGCACGATTCCTTGCGGATGCGGCTGTACGTTCCCTTGAGAACTACAATTCCGGTGGAGGTGCAGAATTATAGCTGAACATAAAAGTTACGATGTAATTATCGTAGGCGCAGGCTCGATGGGCATGAGCGCTGGTTACAATCTTGCGAGGCGCGGAGTGAAGACGCTACTAGTTGATGCCTTCGATCCTCCACATACACAGGGCAGCCATCACGGGGAATCCCGGCTGATCCGGCATGCTTACAGCGGTGATCCCGCCTACATTGATTTAGCTTTGCGGGCAGATACACTATGGAAAGAAGCGGAACAGTTGAGCGGAACAGAACTCCTTGTCCGCTCAGGCGTGTTGAATCTCGCGGATAGCACAGTGTATTCCTTCAACGGTCCTATCGAAGAAGCGAAGAAACGGAAGGTGCAGGTCCAGCATCTGGATGCCGAAGAGGTCCGGCGGCGCTGGCCGGCACTGAACATACCGGGATCATTCGCGGCAATGTATGAACCAGATGCCGGGTATTTGTACAGCGAACGCTGTATTTCCGCCTACCGCCAGCTTGCCCTTGGGCATGGTGCGGAACTGTTGACGAACACTCCGGTAGTGAATGTCACCGCTCGCGAAGGCAGCGTTACAGTTCATACGACAAATGGCGATTATCACGGAGCGGCAGCTATCCTTAGTGCCGGAGCTTGGTTTGGCAAATTGACACCTTTTGTACATTTGCCGATTAAAGCAATCCGCAAAGTTGTGGGCTGGTTTGAGAGCTCCCCTGTTTTTGCTGCTGGTAATTTTCCTGGTTTTACGTTAGGAGCAGAGGAAGGTGGTTATTACGGATTTCCCAGCATTGATGGAGCTGGCCTGAAGATCGGCCGGCATGATACAGGGCTGGAATGGAAGCCGGGTACACCACTTGCCCCGTTCGGCAGTGAAGCCAGCGATGAGGGTGACCTCCGCAAGGTACTGGAGTCTTACATGCCCGGTGCAGCTGGTCGATTGCTAAAAGGTTCTGCATGTAAATATGAGCATACGCCTGATGAAGATTTCATTATAGACTGCCATCCGCTCCATTCCAATGTGCTGATAGCTGGAGGGTTTTCGGGGCATGGTTTTAAATTTTCTAGTGTTGTGGGTGAAATACTGGCTGACTTAGCAATCGGCGGAGTTACAACTCATAACATCCAGCCTTTTTCGTTATCTCGTTTCGCACCACCGGATCATTCGCGAACAAGTCTTATATTGGAGGGGATTTAATGAGCAGAGTTCAAATCAGTGATTATCTAAGGACGTACCATCAATTAGTAAAGTCGACCGCCGGATTAACGGAGGAACAACTGAAATGGAAGGCAGAGCCCGCCAGTTGGAGTGTGACAGAAGTACTGACTCATCTGGCTGATCACAGCATTGTAGTTTCGTTCCGCATTCGTGATATTCTCGCTGCTACGACTGCACAGCTTCCAGTCTTCAATCAGGATGCTTGGGTCAGCGGTCAGTACGCCAACAGCAGCAATGCTTCCGACAATCTGGAGCTGTTCCGCAGCCTGCTTTACTATAACAGCCTTTTGTTTGAACGGCTTAGCGAAGAAGATTGGGAGAAAAGCGGAATTAATTTCAAGGGAGAGACCGTGAAAATTTCCGATATCGTGCGCGGCTTCACTGCACATGTGGAGAGACATCTTGGCCAAATCGAGCGGATCAAACAGGGCGCAGCTAATGCATCGTTTGTGCAATGATTGCTTCCGAAGTCAGTTTTGCATGAAGTGAAATCTAGGAAGCGTATGCTCACAAAACTTTAGGAGGAATGAACATGACCAAACCGAGACAACTGAAGCTGGGTGCACTGCTGCACGGGGTAGGAGGCAGCACGTCGATGTGGCGCCATCCAGATGCCAAACCAGATGCCAGTGTAAACTTCGAATTATACAAAGGGTGGGTACAAAAGGCGGAAGAAGGCAAGCTGGACCTAATCTTCATCGCAGACGGTCTGTACATTAATGAAAAGTCCATTCCTCATTTTCTTAACCGGTTTGAGCCACTGACCATTCTTAGCGCACTCGCAGCCGTCAGCACTAATATCGGTTTAGTTGGTACTCTGTCTACCTCGTACAGTGAACCATTTACCGTAGCGCGTCAATTCGGCTCACTGGATGTAATCAGCGGCGGCCGGGCCGGCTGGAATGTGGTGACTTCACCTCTGGAAGGTTCTGCGTCAAATTACAGCAAAAAAGAGCATCCTGACCATGGCAAGCGCTACCGAATTGCCACCGAATATTTGCAGGTGACACGCGGACTATGGGATTCTTGGGAGGATGATGCGTTTGTACGAGACAAGGAATCAGGTGTATTCTTTGATCCGCAAAAAATGCATACCCTGGACCATCAAGGAGAATTCTTCTCTGTGAAGGGACCGCTGAATATTGCTCGTTCGAAACAGGGGCAGCCAGTCGTATTTCAGGCAGGATCTTCGGAAGTCGGTAAGAATTACGCCTCCAAGGAAGCAGATGCTATCTTTACTGGACACGAAACGCTAGAAGATGCCCAAGCATTTTACAACGATGTTAAGACACGGGTAGCTTCATTTGGCCGGAATCCGGATGAGGTGCTGATCTTCCCTGGAATCGCTCCAATCATCGGTGACACGCCGGAGGAGGCAGAGCGTAAGTACCAGGAGGTTGCTGGCCTTGTAACGATTGAGAATGCACTGAACTACTTAGGCAGATTCTTCGAGCATCATGATTTCTCGCAATATCCGCTGGATGAGCCGTTCCCTGAGCTTGGCGAGTTGGGGCGCAATAGCTTTCAGAGCGGCACGGATAAAATCAAAAAGGATGCGAAGGAGAGAGGCTTGACGCTTCGCCAGGTCGCCTTGCAATCGGCTACCCCACGCAGCAGCTTCATTGGCACACCGGAGCAAGTAGCTGATCAGATTCAAACTTGGTTTGAGAGTGGTGGAGCAGATGGATTTATGATCGCGGCTGCCGTCCCTAACGGACTGGAGGAATTCATCGATCGGGTGGTACCGATTCTGCAGGAGCGGGGTTTGTTCCGCACTGAATACGAAAGTGACACGCTGCGTGGAAACCTCGGCATTCCGTTGCCGGAGAACCGCTATTCCAAAGCTTCTCAGCCAGCAGGGCAAATTTGACGGTTGATCCAGTATTCGCAATCCACCAAAACTCGAATATTGCGGAGATGATGCATTACGCCGGCCAGCTGCAGGATGAAATGATTGAATACCGTCGTGATTTGCATACCCATCCGGAGCTACTATATGATGTCGTTCGCACTTCTAATAAAGTAGCAGATTTGTTAGAGGAGTGGGGGATCACAGTACGTAGAAATGTCGGTAAACATTTCGGAATGGGGGTGGTCGGCCTCCTGCACGGCTTAGCAGACAATGGCAATAGTGGGCCCACTCTTCTTCTTAGGGCAGATATGGATGCCCTGCCGATACAAGAGTGCAATGAGTTGCCTTACAAGTCAGTCAATGACGGCATCATGCACGCCTGTGGCCATGATGCCCATACCGCTATGCTGTTGGGGGCTGCCCGAACCTTGGCAGCCTTCCGGGAACGATTGATTGGCACGATCATTTTCGTCTTTCAACCAGTTGAGGAGGGCGCGGTCAAGAGTCCGCTTGATGGAAGATTACTCTCGGGCGGCCGCGATCTCATTGAGGATAACGTGCTGGAAGGTGTCGACTATGCCTACGCGCTACATGTCATGCCAGAGCTTCCGGTCGGAACGCTTGGTATTCACCCTCATGATGCCATGGCAGCGTCCAACCATTTTAAGGTGGAATTTCAGGGGACATCCGGTCATCATAGTGCTCCGCACAGAGCTGTAGATTCGATCCAGATGGCGGCACGATATATTGGAGAGATTAACGGAATGATGGCTAATCGAATCGATCCGCAGGAGGCGGCGGTTGTGCATAACTACAAGTAAATGACGTTGTGCTATTCCGAATAGACCGCTTAGTGGAAGATACCTATGTACTCTCTGAGACTTATGCCAAAATTCGAGAGGCTGAAGAAGCTAAATATTGTTTCTAAGGAAGATCAAAATAGGCTAACATTTCGCATAATAGTTACTATTTTTTAAGTCACCCTTCATCTATTAGGATGAGGGGTTATTTGTACAAGTTCGTTCCAACAAGGCTCCCAGCTGTTCTGCTAATACTTGATAGATTACCGGTCTTTCGTTCGTGAACCACCATTCAACTACACCCACATACGAAGAAACTACAAATTGTACGACTAGATCTCTATTTAAACCTTCGTTTTTACCCTTTGTGACATCAACTTCGTCATTGAACTCTTCTATAAGAAATTCCAGAAAACGACTCCGGAAGAAAGGGGCTCCTTTACTAGCTAACATCATGGAGAAAAGGCATAGTTACTTTCAAAATATTACGTCCAAATCACGGACCCCGTTACAAAATCCAAATCAGATGCTGCTTCACATCTCTCACGAAGTTCATTGATATGCTTCTCAATAAGCTTATCAAGAAGATCATATTTATCCATTTAGTGAAGGTAAATAGTACCACGGCTCACGTTTGCTTTTATCTGAGAGTTCCTGAAGGGTTATATCATCAAATTTTTTCACAGTCATTAGTTCAATGACTGCTGTCAAACTCCTCGTGAAAACGGAGAACTCGCCAATCACGTACTTGAGATCATGCATGCATTCCATACAAGTTCCGACTCTAAGCAATATGCTCAGCTGGTCACCAGCTGCGAGCAGCCCAAGCCATTTCCGCTGGGCTTATTCAAGATAATCAGCCTTCAAGAAGGGTAGAAGACAGATCTATAAATCTTCTGCCCTTTTTGGTTTGCTGAATCGCAGCATACACGATATATTCACCACACACTTACCAGACAGGTCTTGATCTCATAGTAGATTTATCTTCATTTGCTGTATAAACAAGTTTTGTTAAATCATCTTTGAGCATTTGCAGTCGTTCAGTACCTATGATTTCAATCCAACGTTGCTCAATCTCAGTTAGTATTTCCTCTTTTGCTTTCACTGCTAACCAACCTCGCTCAGTCAAAACAATGATTTTTCCTCTCTTGTCAGTGGGATGATTTTCGCGAATTACATAACCACTTTTCTCAAGATAATCTACCATTTTACTTACAGCTTGCTTCGTAATTCCTAAATATTCGGCTAATTCTATACCTGTTGCTCCGTTTGGAGTAATACACTTAAACATAAAACCATGTACAGGTCTAATATCTCCAAATCCTAATTCACGCAATCTATCATGTAGTTCATTAATGGATGTACTAAAGGATAATGATAAAAGTGATGTCAGATCCAATTCACTAAATACTTCCTGAGTCATACATAAAACCTCCTTAAATAAAGTCAACTTAGTTGACTTTGTTCGAAATACATTGTACTATGCAAAAAGTAGTCAATCAAGTTGACTATATTTCTATTATGAAAGAAACAGGAATCACTGAAACAGAATTAATTAATTATGGAGGGTTCTCATGACTAATATTGTTAAAGTTAGAGCAAGTGTATTTATTCCAACACCGTGGACTGATCCTAGGAAGGATGAAGAAACAGGAAACGTAATCCATTTTGAAGGTGACTCACGTGAATTTACACCGTATGCTGTCAACGCTATGCGCTCCAGAGTGGAACAAGAAGTAGTTGTAGATTTTTACAAAAAAGATATTTTCACATATGCAAATACTGGTATTACAACAGAAAAAGTCACAACTCCAGATGGTTCTGTTAATAAAAAAACAGGAAAAGCTACTACAGAAGGTATTTTGTGCACTGATATTGTATGGGGTCCTGAAGACGTCAGGTTTCAAATGAGTGCAAGTGCTAGCAATCCATTAAATGCATTTGCACCTCCAGTTGACTATTTTTTAATAGTTCATATCCAAAAGGATGGTACTGTCAATATGCAAGGAGCACATGATGGATTTCCTTGTTTTGAATTTTATAAACAAGTGAACTTCGGAGTGTTCGAACAAATTTATACACATGATTTCAGAGTAACTGGTGATACGCCTGAAGCTATGGCTGGAGAAATGGAGTATAGTTTCAAAAAAATATTATAAACAACATTAGAGTGCACATCAGGAGGAACAAAAAATGATAACTGTTTTATTTGTAAAAGCAAACAATCGACCAGCGGATCAGTCGGTTAGTGTTAGATTATATGAGGCTTTTTTAGCGAGTTATAAAGAATCACATCCAAATGACATCGTGGTAGAGCTGGATTTATTCAATGAGGAATTGCCTTACGTAGGTGCAGATATGATTAACGGTACATTTAAGATTAATAGAGGATTAGATTTAACAGTAGAAGAAGCAAAAGCAGTAGCTGTTGCTGATAAGTATTTAGATCCATTCCTTGCAGCTGATAAAGTCGTATTTGGGTTCCCTTTATGGAATTTAACCATCCCAGCTGTACTACACACATATATTGATTACTTAAACCGCGCAGGCAAAACATTTAAATATACGCCAGAAGGTCCAGTAGGTCTTATTGGAAATAAAAAAATAGTGTTATTAAACGCAAGTGGCGGTGTATATTCTGAGGGAACAAAAGTTGATCTAGAGATGGCTGTTAAATATGTAACAAGTATGATGAACTTCTTTGGTGTGAAAAATATGGAGACCATTGTCATTGAAGGGCACAGCCAATTCCCTGATAAGGCAGAAGAGATTATTGTCGCAGGGCTTGAAAAAGCTGTTAAAGTATCAAGGGCGTTCTAATTAACCAAGCATGTATCAGTCAATATAGGGCAGTACCCTCACTTTTTTAGCGGTGGTGCTGCTTTTTTATTCGCCTATTTCACTATTTTTGGGGAGTACGTAAAGTCGATAGAAAGAAGGATTACATTACAATGGAACGTTTATGGACAAAAAACTATATCATGCTGACCCTTACAGCTTTATTACTATTTAGCGGATTTTATTTACTAATGCCAACATTGCCTATGTTTATCAAACAACTAGGTGGAAGTGAATCTCAAGTTGGATTAATAATTGGAGTGTTTACAATATCGGCAGTAATTTTTCGTCCTATTATAGGAGGATTAATGGATCGGTATGGTCGACGTGCATTCATAATAAGCGGATTACTATTTTTTGCTATAACAATGTATTTTTATGATTGGGTAACAGGCATTATTTTTTTAGTAGTATTACGTATCCTCCATGGAGTCAGCTGGGCAGTTGCTACAACCTCGATAGGAACGGCAGTGACTGATGTTATTCCACAGTCTCGTCGTGGAGAAGGAATGGGATGGTATGGACTAGCAATGACTTTAGGAATGGCATTAGGACCAATCATTGGTCTTTGGGTAACAAAATCTTATTCATTTCATTACCTATTTCTTCTATGCACAGCATTAGCTTTGATTGCATTCATACTTGGATTTGGTGCAAAAATTCCAACAGTACAAAATACATCAAAAAAACCAATATCATTTTATGAAAAAACAGTTTTACCTATCGCTATCGTTACATTTTTCTTATCATTTACTTTTGGTGGCATTACAACATTTTTACCACTGTTTGCGGCAAAAATTGAAGTTAACACGGGTACTTTTTTCTTAGTGTATGCTGTCACCCTTACAGTAATTAGACCACTTACAGGGAAGATATCCGATAAGTATGGGGAAGGGGTCATTATTGTACCTGCTCTTTTCATATTGATAGTCGCACTATTCGTCCTAACAATGACTAAAGGAATTGTTGGATTGGTTATTACAGCTATTTTGTACGGAATTGGATTCGGATCAGCTCAACCAGCGCTTCAAGTAGCGATAATTCGATTAGCCCCACCAGCCAAAAGAGGTGTAGCGAACGCTACATTCTTTACAGCTTTTGATTTAGGAATTGGTTTAGGAGCTATACTACTTGGGTTTGTTTCACAGCTTATGGGATATCAGATGGTATTTATTACTTGTGCTATATTTGGGTTTATAAGTCTGGTGCTTTTTATATTGTTTGTAAAAAAGACACTAAAAACAACCTGAACCTTCGTTATCAATAAGACAGTAAACTTGATTTCATGGGTTTATATGATAGGATTTTGAATGAGGCAAGGCTCTATTAAGATTAAGAATAGGAGGTTAGGTATGCAAAAAAATACATTGATAGCC
Source organism: Paenibacillus pseudetheri (assembly GCF_924513355.1). Lineage (NCBI taxonomy): Bacteria > Bacillati > Bacillota > Bacilli > Caryophanales > Paenibacillaceae > Paenibacillus > Paenibacillus pseudetheri. The sequence continues at coordinate 32,301 of NZ_CAKMAB010000018.1, read as the reverse complement.
TCGGATTTCAGGTTTTCAATTAACCTCCCTGAAGACGCTATCGCTTCCTGGCATCAAGAACTTGAAGTAATGTACATCTTGCAGGGAACTGGGGTACTACAGTTGGATGACAATCAGTTTACCTATGAAGTTCAGCAGGATGACATTATTGTATTGAATAGCTACCAACTGCACGCTTTAAATATGAAAGGTTCGGGCAAGGCGCTATCGCTGTTTATCTCGCCGGCATTTTTGGCAGCTTTTTGTCCTGAGATTGAAAGTATAATTATAGAGTGTAAGTCTTTTCTATACCCTAAGGACGAACAAGCTCGCTTTAATGTAATCCGAAGTGAGTTCGCCAGTGTATTCCAGGCCTATTACAAAAACGAATCTCGTTTACCTATACTAATGCGTAGTCGTGTAGGTGTACTGCTGAACAGTCTAGTGCATACTTTTCTTGAGCAGAACAAGCAGAAGGATTCCTCCAAATCCTCAAGTAAGGAAAGATTGCGCAAAGCAACCGACTATCTCCACCGACATTATCGGGAAAATATTACTCTGAGTGGACTAGCCTCTACTATCTATTTAAGTAGCTCCTACCTGTCCCATTTATTTCAGAAACAGCTAGGCCTTACTTTTACTGCCTACCTTACAAATGTCAGACTGAGTCAGGCAGTGGCACTTCTTCGTAGTGAAAGAACGATCACGGACATCGCCTCAGAAGTTGGATTTCCAAGTACCAACGCTTTGATCGACGCCTTCAAACGGCGCTTTGGTGTTACACCAGGGCAATACCGTCTAGTAAATGAGCATGATGCGACAGATCCACAGGAGAACAGAATGGTCACAGCGGGATTTTCGACCGATTTCACTTCACTAATGCGGCATTTGCATCACAACGAGCACTCCATTGTCCAACCTCAGGTCAATGAGGGATATGATCTTCATGTGGACACTGGCCGTAAGATTCGGACGCTGAGTCATAACTGGCGGACGTTGATTAATGCAGGTTACGCCAAGGATCTGTTGAATGGCGCGGTACAGGCGCAAATACGAAAGCTGCAAAAGGAGATTGGCTTTCGCTATATGCGCTGCAAAGGTCTGTTAGACGATGACATGATGTTGTATGTCAGGAAAATGTCTGGTAGCGCAGATTATAACTTTGTTTATGTAGATGAGGTACTGGACTTCATGCTTTCAGTGGAGTTAAAGCCTTATGTTGAATTTAGTTATATGCCTTCTGCATTAGCGAGGGAAGCCGTGTTTCCATTTAAGAGGCCAAGTATCCTTTCTATGCCTGAGCATCTAGACAAATGGCTCGACCTTGTGACTTCCCTTATTAGGCATTTCATTGATCGGTATGGGATTGAGTCCGTGCGGGAATGGAGATTTGCTCCTTTTGTGAGTCCAGAGTTTTCAGGATATGGTGTGTTTACCATGGAAGAATACTGGGTGCTTTACCGTGAAACCAGCCACGCCATCCGTGCTATCGATCCGCAGCTACATATTGTTGGTCCAGGAAGCAACATTGATTCTAGTAATTTTATCAGCGAATTCCTAGTGTCTTGCAGTAAGGGGAATTGTTTGCCCGACTCTCTGGCTCTACGTGCTTATCACAGCATCTTACCGGGTCAGGAAGACACTGGTCTTCAGCTCATGGCAGAGGATGAAGCTTTTCCACTTGCGGTAAGCGGCGATGAACAGTTTATGAAACACGCGTTACATAAGGTCAAAAAGCTGTTGCGTCAACGTGGTTTCGCTAGTCTGCCTGTGATTCTTGAAGAGTGGAGTAATAACATATGGCAGCGTGATTTATGTAATGATACCTCCTACAAATCTGCTTTTCTTTTCAAAAATATTCTGGAGAATTACGACCACTTTGAGGCTATGGGATACTGGTCGCTCAGTGACCATATGGAGGAAATTGTTCCTTCGTCGGATCTTTTTCATCGCGGGTTTGGTTTATTCACTCGCGGAGGTTTGCCCAAAAGCTGTTATCGGGCGCTGCAATTGTTGCGTTATGCAGGAAGCGGTCTGATAGCTGAAGGTGATGGGTATTTTATAACTTCCTCGAAAGGTGAAATACAGATATTCCTATATAATTATTGTCATTATGATACTCTATATCGCTACCGTCATACCACTCACTTGACTCAAACCGAACGTTACAACGTGTTCAATATACGCAATACCCGTCAGTATCACATTCGTCTAGACGGCTTAACGCCGGGTGTTTATACAGAGCGAAGGTATTCGGTAGGTCCGGCTGGGGGAAGCGCCTTTGATGAATGGTTGAATATGGGGGCACCTAAGGACTTGCGTCCAGAAGAATGGTCTTATCTTGAAGGTCGGTCCCTGCCATTATTTCAAATGCGTTCGCTGCAAGTGACAGCAAATTTTGTGGTAAATGCTGTTGTACAACCTCATGAGGTACAAGTGATTAGATTAACACGTTAAATAGAGAATAGTATAACAAGGATGACTTTAGTGTTGTCCTTTTTTTGTTTTTTATATTGTATTTTTGCTCTCGACATCATTTTTGAAATCGCTTTCAATAATAATGATAAAAGAAAGATATAACAAAAGAAATAATGCGATATTTTTTCTGCAAACCCAAACCTATAATTGAGTTATGGCAACCAATACAAATCGCCGCAAATCATTTTACCATACAACATTTGAAAAGGAGTAATCATCATGGAACGTAAATATTCGCAACAGCTTCTTACATCGATGCTAGAAAGGCAACATGTAATTAATGAAAATGGACTGGATATCCTGATTAAGCCTATTCCTGAAACCGATGAGCCTGGTGTGCTGGATCCTCGCTTTTATCAAAGTATGGAGTCAATCCTAAAAGGCTTCAAGGGAATGCTGGTTAAGATGATGTTGAAAGGCAGCCGAAAGAAAAATATCCAAAAAAGTGCAGCTCAAATGCGCAAGATGATGAATGGCGTGAACAGCATTCCGATTACTGAAGGTGTTGATGTGAGGCATGCTACCGTTCAAAACGGTGATGTTGCTGTCCCGGTGCGAATTTACACTTCGCAGAAGAAGAGTGGAGAGTTGCAGCCAGTGTTCTATTACATCCACGGAGGCGGTTTCGTAGCAGGAGGACCCGAAGTAGTAGAGGAGATGTGCAAGCTTGTGGTTGCAAATACGGGCTGTGTATCGATTCAGGTTGATTACCGCTTAGCTCCGGAGAACCCATACCCCGCTGGGCTCGACGACTGTTATACCGTGTTGAAATGGATATATGCTCACGCCGAAGAATTTAATGGTGATCCGAATCGCATCTGTATTTCCGGTGATTCCGCAGGTGGGAATTTAGCCACGGTATGCGCAATGAAAGATCGGGATGAAGGAACGCAGATGGTAAAGGCACAGGCACTACTATATCCAAGCGTGGACGCAGCAGGTATGCAGGAACATATGCAGCGCAGAGATGTTTATGAAAAATCCCCGTCTCAGGATAAAGAGATTCGTTCTATACTGAATTTGTTGAGTGGTGGTTTAGGAACTGTGGGCTTAGGCGAATATTTGGGCGTGTCCGATGATACAATCCCTTATGTGAGCCCGCTGCGAGGAGATCTGAAAGGGATGCCGTCTGTCATTATTTTGTTTGGCGAATATGACTTTCTGCGTATTGAAGATGATGCTTATGCCTTAAAGCTGAAGGCGTCGGGCGTCCAAGTGAAAACGGTACGGTACAAAGGACTTTCTCACGGCTTTGCCGATCAGGTGGGCGTCACACCGCAAGCGGAAGATAGTTTGATTGAAATTGGGAATTTCATGCTAGAGAATGTGTAATAAATTATATTCAAAAGCCGCTCATTGCGGCTTTTTTTATTGTTCTGAAATTACTATTAAATCTTGTCATCAGGCACATTCATGCTCCGGCTATATTGTAAGATTAGACCTGTCGTCATTCAAATGAGTGTTAACCACTCTACTGAATTATCTGGCTTAATATGCTAAGCTTTATATAGTAGAGCATTATACTGCTAGAGATCAGTGATTAGGCTGGACAATACGGAGATCGGTAGCCGTAACAGTCTGAACACCCCGCATATATATGAATTGCCGAAGCTACAAGCTGGAATTCATACAATCACCGTCCGTGTGGACAATACCGATTACCCAACCAAAGGCGGACATTTGACTTCACAGGATACCCAGACCAACTGGAATGGAATTACCGGTCGTATGGAGCTTCAGTTCTATGGGGAATCGCAGCTTACTAATATCCGACTGGAGTCGAATCTGGCTGCACGTACGGTTCGTATTACAGCAATTTTGGACAGCAACAGTGAAACTACGCTTGCGGTGTCTGCCCAAAGCTTCAATAGTGAAGAGACACACGCGGTGGACGAGCGTGAGTTTCCTGTTTCACCGGGGCTTTTTTCCGTCGATTATGTGCTAGGCCAAAACGCGTTGCTCTGGAGTGAAGGCGCTCCCAATCTTTATAATATAACCCTTGTTTTGAAAGACAGGGATGGACATATTACTGACCAACAGGAGCTTATCTTTGGTTTGAGGGAATTCCGAGCGGAGGGCGACAAGTTTACAATCAACGGAGAGAAAACCTTTCTCCGCGGCAAACATGACGGCCTGATCTTCCCGCTCACCGGCTATGCCCCAACTGATGTCGAGGAATGGGTAAGAATCCTTGGCATTTCCAAGTCCTACGGTATCAATCATTATCGCTTCCATACCTGCTGTCCACCGGAGGCTGCTTTTACCGCTGCGGATATGCTTGGGATCTATATGCAACCAGAACTTCCATTCTGGGGTACAATTACGGAAAAAACCGATGATGGCCATAATCAAGCAGAGCAGGATTATCTGATCAGTGAGGGTTATGCCATTCTCCAGGCCTTCGGCAATCATCCCTCCTTCGTGATGATGTCCCTTGGTAATGAGTTATGGGGCAGTAAAGCTAAAATTGATTCTTTCCTGAAGGACTATAAAGCGTTCGATAATCGGATTCTCTATACACAGGGCTCCAATAACCACCAATGGGTACCGGAAATTCTGGAACATGACGATTTCTTCAGTGGGGTGCGCTTCTCCAGAGACCGACTGTTCAGAGGTTCTTATGCCATCTGTGATACACCACTAGGACATGTACAGACTGCCTTGCCGAGTACATTGAAGGATTATGATGATCAGATCGTACCTTTGGATCTCTTGAATGGAGAGAAGATGGAAGATACAGCTGGCGGTGAGATCCAGATTCAGTATGGTACCGAAGCCAAGACCGTGAAAGCAGATGAGGCTTCCGGAGAATGGATACCGCACATTCCTGTTGTTTCGCATGAGATTGGACAATACGCAACCTATCCAAATTTTGAAGAGATCGAAAAATACAACGGACCACTCAAGGCCGAGAATTTCAAAATTTTCCGTGAACGCTTGGAAAGTAAGGGACTGGGGCATTTAGCCGCTAAATACTTCGAATGTTCAGGGCAGCTGGCCGTATCCTGTTACAAAGAGGAACTCGAGGCGGCATTCCGCTCCCGGCGGCTTGCCGGCTTTCAGCTCCTGGATCTCCAGGATTTCAGCGGTCAGGGAACAGCATTAGTAGGTGTCCTCGACGCCTTTATGGATTCCAAAGGAATGATTAGCCCTGAGGAATGGCGAACCTTTTGCAATGATGCCGTTCTGCTGGCGAGATTTCCTAAGTATAACTATGTCTCCGGTGAACCGTTCGATGCTCATGTAGAGCTAAGCTGCTTCCGCAGCGGTTTGCCAGATACACTTGAATTACGTTGGGAACTAACTGTGGATAACGGCATTTTGACAGAAGGGACAACCGAGGTGAACGTTCCTGCAGGAACGAATTACATCGATATCTGCGATTTGGAAATAACGCTGCCTGTAGTTGACCGGATGAGTACAATCGTATTGTCTCTCTCGATACAGGGGACAGATATTCGTAAGAGCTACGATCTATGGATTTACCCAGAAAAGAGCGGCAATATGCTGGAAGGCATCCATGTATTCGACAAGCTGTCTAGTGATGCGCTTGCACTGCTGGAGCAAGGTGAGAAGGTGCTGCTGATGCCGAAACCGGAAACTCTCCAAAATGCTGTCGAGGGTTATTACTGCACAGATTTCTAGTGTTACCCGATGTTCCGCTCTATCTCAGAGAGTATGAACCGGCCAGTTCCTGTGGGTACCATGGGGCTGTTAATTGATAACAGCCATCCTGTATTCCACGAGTTCCCTACCGAGGAGTATTCAACCTATCCATGGTGGAATATCGTTCAGCACTCAAAATCCATTATCATGGATGAAGCTGACCGCAGTTGGAATCCCGTGGTGCAGACCATCGACAATTTTGAAAGAAATCATAAGCTTAGTTTCCTCATGGAATGCAGCGTAGGAGCAGGCAACTTACTAGTGTGCGCTTTAGATACAGACAAGGTAAGCGATACGCCTGAAGGAAGACAGTTCTTATCAAGCCTTGCGGGTTACATGAAATCCGCAGCGTTCAAACCACAATACAAAGCAACTGTTAACGAGCTTCTTGAGTTAATCAAGTAGGGGATTGCTAAGGCTCTTCATTGTATTTCATATGGATGAACAGAACACAGGGACAGTGCTTCTTTATGTACGATGGACCGTTTAACAGCAGAGCAGCGATTCTCTAAGTCACGAGAAAACCGCTGCTCTTTTTTTGCTAGTTAGGAGGCAGACTTCAACTTCAACAGTGTAATCATCCTCTAGCTTGTGAGAGTTTCGGACTCCAGTGAACCTATTGCTCAGAAAGAGGCTCAATTTCAGAGTTTTTTATGCGAATAGCGACTATAGGGTCCGTTTAACATTCCAAAAGTGGAATAATACTGCGCTTAGGGTCATCTCAGTCCGATAGGTGCTACGTTGTTGCAGGAGTTCTTGAATCTCAAACCAAACAAAAAGCAAAGGAGATCCCCAGTGGCCTTTCACGGCTTGAGGGAACTCCTTTTTCGCGTTCTACAAACGGCTTGGTTCTAGAATAGTTGTTTGTATTTATCTGCAACTGCGCAGATTAACAAACGATTTCACAGGGTTAGGGGCCTTCGAAAATGATAACACGATGCTATCATTGGTAATGAAGCTGGATGAATAGAATTGTAAGCGCATTAACCGATGGCGCCAGAGCCGTTCTTAGTCATGAACAGCGCCAAATTAAGCAGGATTTGGGGGAACGGGAGAAGACATGAAACAAATTTTATTGAACGATCTAAAGTGGGAAGTCAAAGGGTACTGGCCTTGGGTACCGTTAAAGGGCACCAGCATGGAGCTAGGGCAGGAATTGATGGGAGTTACAGACTGGATGCCAGCTACTGTGCCGGGTGGAGTTCATTATGATCTCTACAGACAGGGCTGGATTAGCAATCCTTATGAAGAGTTGAACAGCTTAAGCTGTGAATGGGTAGAGAACCGTTGGTGGGTATACCGCACGACTTTGAAACATCCTGAGCTGAAGGCATCCCGAGTTGAACTGGTCTTTCAGGGGCTAGACTATGAAGCAGCTGTTTACGCCGACAATATCCTGTTGGGTGAACATAAGGGAATGTTCGAGCCGGCTGTATTCGATGTTACAGATCTCCTCTCGGAGCGGGAGAGTCTGGAAATCTCAGTGCTACTGAAGCAGGCACCGGATGAAATGGGTCAAATCGGCAAAACTTCGGCCACCTTTACGCAGAAGAGCCGTTTTAATTATAAATGGGATTTCTCCACCAGGTTAGTTAACGTCGGAATCTGGGATGATGTGGTACTGAGGGTTCACCGGGATTGTTCTTGGCAAGACGTGTCGATCACTACAGATGCGGACCTTGGTGAAAATGACGGGCAGGTGTCTGGTCGAATTTCTATTCAGGCAAGCATCAAACAGATGGCTGGTCCTGAACATACAGGAAGGCTGACAGCGAGCATCACTTGTTCTGATCCGAAGGGGAATCCGCTGCTGGTTCAGACGTACTCTGTTCTTGCGGGAGAAGTTGTGAACACGGAGCTCGAAATACCTGAACCTCAGCTATGGTATCCAAACGGTTACGGAGAACAACCGCTCTACAGCCTTGAGTTAAAGCTAATGGACGAAGACGATATGGAGCTCGATACACGAAGCTTACAGACAGGCATCCGCAAACTTAATTATATCCTTAATGAAGGAAGCCCCGACAACGCGCTACCTTATACGGTTGTGATCAACGGGTGCAAGATTTATATAAAAGGGGTAAATATGACACCCTTGGATCATCTCTACGGAAATGTGACGGTCGAACAGTATCAGCAGATGATCCATCTTATGAAAGCGGCACATATCAACCTCGTTCGGGTATGGGGCGGTGGAATCATTGAGAAGAAAGCGTTTTACGACTTATGTGATGTAAACGGCATTATGGTCTGGCAGGAGTTTATCCAATCGAGTTCTGGCATTGATAATATTCCATCCAAGCAGCCAGAGTTCCTGGAACTGCTGCGTAAGACGGCTTGCACCGCACTCTACGACAAACGCAATCATGTATCACTAACGGTATGGAGCGGTGGAAATGAATTAATGAGTGAACCAAACAAGCCTTCAGACCTCAGTGATTCCAATCTGGCGATGCTAAAGGGGCTGGTAGAGCAGTATGATCCGCAGCGGCTCTTTCTGCCGACCTCGGCATCTGGTCCGGTGGAGTATATTACGGAAGCCAAGGGCCAGGGGCATGATGTTCATGGCTACTGGAAGTATATGGGCAACCCCTATCACTACGAATTATATGGCAGTAACGATAATCTGCTGCATAGCGAATTTGGTGTGGACGGTCTGAGTTCTCTCAAAAGCCTAGAAAAATTTCTGAATGAAGCCAACCAGCAGCCTGTCTCGATGGAGAACAGCGCCGTATGGAGACATCACGGGGAGTGGTGGGATACGCTAAGCCGTGAAGAAGAAATGTTCGGTAGCATGAATGATTTGAAGCAGTTCTCTGCTTGCAGCCAATGGATGCAGGCAGAAGGAATCCGCTTCGTGCTGGAGGCTAACCGTCGCCGCAAATTCCGGAACAGCGGCAGCATTGTCTGGCAGTTCAACGAGCCATGGCCGAATGTGTCTTGCACCAATCTTGTAGATTATTATGGTGAAACTAAAATGGCCTACCACTGGGTGAAACAAGCCTTCCGTCCGCAGCATGCTTCGCTAGATTATCGCAGCCTACTTTTAACGCCTGGTACTAGATTTCATGGAAATGTATTCGTGCATGGTGTGGATGGAGGCAAGGTAAAGGTTGATGCAGAAGTGCTAGATGCAACGGGCAGAAGCTTATATCGGCAAACCTTCGAGGCAGAAGGAGACAAAGATCGTGCTGTCTGTGTTGGGGAGTTGAATTTCAGCGTTCCTGAGCCTGAGGATCTATTATATTTTGTCAGATTGTCATTCCGGAACATTGAAGAAGAATCGCAGCAAAATTTATATGTGTTCTCTACCGCTAACCAACATCTTTATGCCCCAGCACTTGATCTTAAAGGTGGCAACCTTCAGGTGTGGCAGGAAAGCTTATGGCAACCTACTGGTGTAGGAAAGATAAGTCACCAAGCTCACTTCACTCTCCATAATACTGGTAGTGAAGTACTGTTACATGTACATGCAGAGGAGAAGGGGGACCGCTACTGGATGGAAGCAGAAGAACAGTTCCTCACCCTTTTTCCAGGAGAAAAAAGGACGGTGACGGTTACTTGCACACCAAAACTGTCGGGAGGATTTCTGGCTGGGGAGAATTACTGTAGTACTGACGGTCTGCCAGAAATTAAATTTTGCTCGTTTCTGACAGCACATGGCGATACGATACCAGATGAAGGAGAAGGAATTTATGAGTAAATCATTGTGTTTTGTACCGGGGAAATACGTTCCGCTAAGTCGCTTTATTCTGAGTGGTGGATCTGAACCCATTGCTCTACCCGTTACTAGGGCTGTGGCCGATTACTTAAAATTGCACAACGCAGAACTACTGCTAGCCTGCTTGCGGAGCGGTGAAGTGACTTTCCACAGAGCCGCTTGGTCAACCCTGCGAGAGGATACAGTCGAGGCTGAGAACGCTGATGGAACCCAGAATTCAGAGGAAGGAGTGTTCGTATTGGTCAGCCCGTTGCTGACCAATACGCTTCCAGTAGTGTCACACTGGGATAACAGTGCTGATGAGGGGAAAGGCGGCTTCCGTTATGGTGGGACCGACGGCATCGGGACCCTGCGGATGGACGAAACTGGAGAGAAGGTTGTAGCTGAGCATGTACGGCTCTATAATAACGATCCAGATAGCCCTTATGTATACAATACCGAAGATTATCAGTTGTTCGGCAGTAACGAAGGGTATAAAGCACTTAAAACCCCGCAATTTGAACGCTATATTGGTGACCGCTACAGTCTCTATGCAGTAGATGATTTAGTTGCCATCTCCTTAAGCGACCGTATCCTTAAGACCTTCGGGTATCCGGTGGTCTACCGTAATGAATCCGCTGACGAAGAGGCTCTTTTAAGCAATGCGCCTGTGTTTCAGCTCATCAGCGGCAGTCTGTTAGTTACGAAGAACGGTCAGCATAGCCTTGCGTCCTATATTTTGCCGCCCAATTGGAGTGCGAAAAGTGTTAAGGGCTATCCGCTGTTATTCAACGGTTATTATGATGCCAATGAAAATACCTTCAGCACTGTAGGTCCCTCATTTCTGGAAATCATCGGAAAGACTCTGGCCAGCACAGGCAAAGGTGTTGTTGGTGTTCTCTGGAACGGTGGAGGTTACATCGGCAGCCGCTCCCTGCAAAGCTCCATTTACGCCGGCATTGGGGCGGCAATTGCCAGAGGCCAAGATAGCTATGGTGGTGATGCGGAGCAGGTTGTGGCCGTGGGTGGCTCACGCGGTGGGCTGACCGCGTTGCTGGCGGGAGGCAATCCTCTAAGGCTGCCGTACCGGATGCGGTACACATTGTGTTATGCACCTCCGCTAATTCTGAATGGGCTTACCCGTGAGTTTGCGGAAGGGGCATGCCCGTTGATCTGGCATGTGGCAGAGGTGGACACCGGTTACCGGGATATCTGGAAGAAGGACTGGCGGCATCCTCAGACCGGAAGATCAGGTATCGAGACTCTGCTACAGACACTAACGGGAGCTGGTGACTCTGCAAGTCTGCGGGAAACGACCGGACTGGAATCCGATTTCTTCTTAGACGGCCTTAAAGCGAGCGGCACTAAGCTACTGATAAACCACGGCACGCATGATGCCTTTACCCTCAGCCGATTCAGCTTTGCCTTCGCGGCCTTGGTCCGGAGTCACGGCATTCCACTTCGCCATGAGATCGGCTACCGTTTCGGGCATAACAACTGCACGGACCTTTACGAGCAGGCTGCTCTGTGTCTAAAAGCTATACTACAGGAACAGGAGCTTGAATTCACGGGGACGGTGCATTATCGCAGACGCAGTCCAGCTGCGGGCGAGTGGGAGCAGACGGAACGTTTTGTTCCGGTTCATCAGCCAGTTTTTCTGGAGGCACCGAAGTTCGTAGCGGTGGGTAGTCCAGTGGCTTGGACTCTTTATGGAGAGCCGGGAATGGAATACCGCCTAGAGCTGGGAATCCTAGATCAGCAGGCTTGGGAACAGAAGCAGCAGGTAGTCCGTAATGAGTGCATTACCCTCGCGTCCGGTGTTTTACCTGACAAACAGCATCCTCTTGAACTCTGCTCGTGGCAGGATGGGGTAAGTCAACTCGCTGACGGGCAGCATGCGGGTTATTATCTCTATGAGTTATCTTACAGGCTCAAGGGTGAACAGGACTGGAACGTAGTATCTCCATCCCGTGTGCCGCAGCCCGGCGTGGAGCCGCAGGCGGTACTCCGCATTTTGGAGGAGCAGCCCAATCCGGCGAGCGAAGCATTTCGAGCGGAAGCAGCCGTCCTATGCATTAGCTCAGGGCTAAGTGAGGCCTAAACAAAACGTCATACCATGAACATAAGCGGTGTACGACCATTCCGGTGCGTACATCGCTTTTTTTTGAAATATAAGAAAGTATAAGTTTCATACCATACACAATCTCTTATATTTCTCGCATGATTGCTTACCAGCAAAAAAAGTAGCTTTACAAACGCTTTCGCAGGGTTACCGGATTTCGAGGTTTTGTAGGAAGCGCTATCATTTATATATAACAACTATACAACGCCTGACCGGAGTGAATTCTTGGCTTCGGGAGGAAGGAAGGACAGGAGCATGATTGGAAAAACCACTGAACTAAATCCTTTAACGACTAAGAAAAAGAAAGGTTATCCTGTGCGGCGTCTATTTAGAGATTGGTCATCTTGGATATTAATTGTCCCTACGCTGTTTGCCTTTTTCTTTTTTTCCTGGCAGCCGCTGGTGAAGGGCATTGTGCTCTCTTTTTTCAATACAGAGGGTTATAATGCCGTAAGCTTTGCCGGACTGCAGAATTACAAGGATGTGATACAGAACTCAGCATTTCAGCAGACACTGACCAACTCTTTTGTGTATGTGTTCTGGTCGCTGCTGATCGGTTTTGCTGTACCCATTATAGTCGCAGTTGTGATCAATGAGCTCAGGCATGGGAAATCGTTTTTCCGCTTTTCGGTCTTTTTTCCGAGCATGGTTCCCGGCATTGCTGCCTCGATGTTATGGATGTTTCTGTTTGAGCCTGGGAAGGGCGGCGTGCTGAATATTATGCTGAGCGCTCTGGGATTCCCGGTGCAGCAGTGGCTTCAGGACCCGGACATGACGATTATGCTGATTATTTTCACGATTACCTGGCGGAATTTCGGGGGAACGGTGCTGCTCTATCTAGCCAGTCTGCAAAGCATTAATCATGATCTGTACGAAGCGGCTTCTATCGACGGTGCGAATGTATGGCGGAGATTTAAAAGCATCACCATTCCGCAAATTTCCAGCATGATCGGATTGATGATGATTTTGCAGATCAGCGGTGTATTCCAGATTTTCAACGAGCCTCTGGTTATGACCGAAGGTGGGCCGAACAACGCTTCTATGACGTTAATGCTCCAAAGCTATTACTATGCGTTCCGGAGTTTTGAAGCAGGCCATTCCATGGCGCTGGGGGTTATTACTTTCCTTGTCCTGATGGTGCTAACTATTATATATTTCCGGCTGGATAAGAAATTGAACAGGGAGTAGAAGCTATGAAAACAAAAGAAGCATTTGGCATTATCGGCAATATAGAATATAGATCACCTTGGGTGCGCGTGCTGTACTGGTGCATGTTCATTCTGATGATTGTGCTTGCCGCCGTCTGTATTCTGCCTCCGGTCTGGATTATGGTTTCGAGTCTTAAAGACATCAAAGAGTTCTATGCGATCCCGCCCACCCTGATTCCTCGCTCATTCAATGTTGGCAAGCTATGGGAGACCTGGCAGGAATTCAACTTTCTCAGTTATTATTTGAACACGGCTTACTTAGCCCTCGGTTCTGTACTGTTCTGCCTTACGTTTAACGGGCTGGCAGGATATTTTTTTTCCAAGCTGAAGCCTCGAGGGAGTGCACTGCTGTTTGCCCTGATCGTGTGGACCATGATGGTTCCGAATACAGTCGGTATGGTGCCGCTGTTCAAAAACCTGATTGATTTTCCGCTGCTGCACTTGAATCTGACCAATACCTACTGGCCGATGTGGTTTATGGCTGCCGTGAATCCAGTGGTAATTCTGATCTTCAAGAACTTTTTTGATACTATCCCACAGGCGCTGCTGGAAGCGGCCAAAATTGACGGAGCGAGCACCATTGGTATCTTTATCCGGGTGATCCTCCCCCTTAGTGGACCAGTTATGGCCACGATTACGATACTAACGATGAACAGTGTCTGGCAGGACTTCTTCTGGCCTTTTATGGTGCTGAAGGATAAATCGACCTGGTCGGTCATTGTGGCCATCTATAATCTAAAAGCGACTTTGCCGCAGGACATTCAGTTTATTGCGCTGACATTTGCGATCCTGCCGCCGATTATCCTGTTTATTTTTTTCCAAAAGTACATTATGAACGGGCAATCCTTTGGCGGAAGTATTAAAGGGTAACATCACCCGATCACAAACCATTTCACAGTTTTGCCCCGTAGGGTGCTGCAGAAGGTGCGTGGTAAGATGATTTCAGATTCAAAAGAAAGCGCTTTACATGTTGTGAAGAATGCTTTAACAATAAGACTAGGGGGAATTACATTGAGAATCGAACACACCAAAAAAATTACAGCTACACTGACGCTAATGCTACTTCTTACGGCCGGTCTGGCTGGTTGCGGAGGTTCCAAAGAGGAGAATGCTGGAGGGAATACGGAGGAAGCGAGCAACAAACAGGTGACGATCAAGGTCAGTAACTGGCCAAAGCCGAATGAGGAAGCCAAAATCGCCCAGTATGAGCAGGTTATGGCGAAGATGAAAACTAATTTTCCGGATATCATTGTGGACAAGGATGAATGGGGTTATGACGTCAGCTCTTTCCTGCCTAAAGCGGCCAGCGGTCAGCTTCCAACGGTTTACGAGACCTTTTTTACAGAAACAAGCAAAATTATCAAGGCAAATTACGCAGCTGATATAACGGATACTATGAAAAAATACGGCTATGATCAGGCGATTAATCCAGATCTGCTTAAAATGGTTACTAAAGACGGAAAATATTACGGGATTCCGAAGGACGGATACGTCATCGGCATGCTCTACAATATGAATCTCTTCAAGGAAGCTGGTTTGTTGGACGATAAAGGCATACCAAAGTTCCCTAAGACATATGATGAGCTGGCAGAAACCGCGCAGATCATCAAGCAAAAGACTGGTAAGGCGGGAATGTTCCTACCAACAAAAAGTGGCCAGGGCGGTTGGATGTTTATGAATATTGCCTGGGCTTACGGCGCGGAATTCGAAAAACAGGTAGATGGCAAATGGCAAGCGGTGTTCAATTCTCCAGAAGCAGCGGCAGCACTGCAATATGTGAAAGACTTGAAGTGGAAATATGATGTACTGCCGGACAATAATCTGGTGGATGTTACGAATGATATGTTCCGCTTGTTCGGAACTGATCAAGTCGCTATGAGCTTCGGCACGAATGACTGGTCTCCAGTCATCCAGCAGCAGACTAAAATGTCTAAAGATAATGTGGCAATGTCCGCACTTCCAGTCGGACCGATCGGTAAACCTGTAACCCTGCTCGGCGGTGGTCTATATATGTTCTCGCCTAATGTAACACCTGAGCAGATTGATGCTGGATTCAAATGGCTAAAAACCTACGGATTCACTCCGGAATCCTCAGAGGAGGCTTTGACCGGCTGGGATATCGAGAAAAAGACACTGAGTGATCAGGGTCTGATCGTAGGCCCTTACGGACTACGGATTTGGACAGATGAGAAACGGATCGGTGAAGAACAGAAGATTCTCGACAAATACAACAATGTAAACTTGGATTTGTTCCGTGATTATATGGACAACGGCAGTAAAGGCATGCGGGCAGAAGAGCCGGTCAACGCTCAGGAATTGTACCAGAAGCTGGATATTGTACTGCAAACCGTCCTAACGGACAAAAACGCAGATCCACTGGAGATTTTGACTAAGGCTGCTGAAGAATTCCAACGTGATTATCTCGACAAAGTAAAATAAACACAGTCAAACGGCGGCGTCGTCCTTCTGAAGGGCGGCGATGCCGTTTCTGCGTACATTGCCAAAATCTACTCTAAGGGATAAAGGAGAGGTGCATTATATGGCAGCAAAAGAATGGGGAGACTGGAGCGCGCGATGGATCTGGCCTTTGGATGAGGAAGGGACAGAAAGTTGGGAGCAGCAACACGAGCGAGTGTATTTTCGCAAAATGTTTGAGCTGCCAGCTGGAGCCGGGAGGGCCTACAGTCTGAATTTGGCCATTACTGCTGACAGTCGCTACAGACTCTTTGTTAACGGGCAGCGTTTATGGGCCGGTCCTTGCAAGGGTCATGGTCATGTACACTATTATGAGGAGTTCAATTTGGACGACGTTTTGCAACCAGGTATAAATGTGATTGCTGTTATGGTAGTTCATTATGCTGGGACTTCGCCATTTGAACTGGGTGAAGACGGTCCTCTATCGATTTGGCGCTCGCAAAAAGGCGGCTTGCTTGTAGAAGCGGATGTTATGAACAATGGGCAGCTTGTGCAGGAACTCAATACGGATACCTCATGGAAAAGCATTAGGGACCACAGCTACCGGCTTCAGCCGTTTCCGATTATGCGCTGGATGGGCGGATTGGAAGAGGTGGAGGGGGACATGTCGCTGTTGGATTGGACTCTGCCGGAATATGACGACAGCGCCTGGCTAGCTGCAGGGATTGTACAGCCGGTGCGGGATGATTATGGTCAATTAACCCCCTGGCAATTGGCGGAGCGACCGATTCCGCTGCTGTATGAGCGCGAGCAGCTCTTCCTGAAGCTGATGCGCAGCAGCAGTGGTGAAGGGGAAGCCCTTTTTGAAAACGGGCATAGTCTGGAGCTGCGGAATGAAGCTGGTGGAGCCTCGACGCCATTTGCAGGAATACACGTGGAAGAGGGACAGCAACTCTGGCTGGAGTTGGATGCAGGTGAGCTAATCACAGCTTATCCGCAGCTTAAGCTTCTTGGGGGGAAAGGTAGCAGGATCACCCTACTGTACGCCGAGTGCTACGAAGAAGAGACTGGGGATGACGAGATCCGCCGCAAAGCTGTCCGCGATGATATGCAGGAGCATGTGTTAAGAGGCGGTTATGACAGCTACCATCCAGCCGGTTATGGCACCTCGGTGCAGATGGAATGCTATGAGCCATTCTGGTTTCGTACTTTCCGGTATGTCCGGCTGGAGGTGAATACTGGAGCTGAGCCTTTGACGATATCCGGCTTCAGTTATCGGGAGACCGGATATCCTTTGCTGCCGGAAGGAAGCTTTCATTGCAACGATGAACGATATAACCAGCTCTGGGAGCTGAGTGTCCGAACACTACAACGCTGCATGCATGAGACCTACGAGGATACGCCGTATTATGAACAGCTGCAATATACCATGGATACCAAACTGATGATGGAATTTACGTACCTGTTATCAGGAGACGACCGATTGGCACGGAGGGCAATGGAAGATTATAGGGCTTCGCAGCTGCCAAACGGCATGCTGCAAAGCCGCTACCCCTCCGTGCTGCCACAGGTCATCCCCTCCTTCTCTTTATATTGGATCGGGATGATTCATGACCACTACAGATCCTTTGGAGATCTGGATATCGTAAATCGGTACCGACTGCCACTGTTATCCGTATTGGACTGGTTCGATCAGCGACTGACACCGCAAGGTCTGGTGGACAGAACGCCCCGCCAATATTGGAATTATTTTGACTGGGTGGAAGAATGGCCACTCGGTGCACCAGACTGTACGGAAGGTGCACCTGCAACTGTGCTTAGCTTGATGTATGCAGCCGCGTTGGAGCAAGCGGCTGAATTGCTTGCCGCCAGCGGGTGGACGCAGATTGCAATAGAATTGCGTCAGCGCAAAGCGGCGGTCAACGCTGCAGTACTGGATTGCTGTCGCCAAACGAATAGCCTAATGTTCCGCGACAGCCCGAAGGCGACTACAGAAACCCAGCTTAGCCAGCATACGCAGGTCTGGGCAGTTTTAGCTGGTACGGTAGATGCTGTAGAGGGGGCGGCATTACTAGAAGCTACGATGACAGACACATCGCTGGCTAAGCTTTCACTGCCGATGAGCTATTATCTTTTTCGCGCGTTGGAACATTGCGGATTGTATGACCGCTCCTTCGGACTATGGGCTCGTTGGATGAAACAGCTGGATTTGAACCTCACTACACTCCCAGAAATGGACTCTGTTGGAACCAGAAGTGACTGTCACGCCTGGAGCGCGCTGCCGATCACTGAGTTCACAAGAGGGATATTGGGTGTCCTGCAAGGGATAGGGGGAATAACCATAAAGCCACATTGCGGCGAACTGCAACAGGCCAGTGGAATCGTAAGCACAAGTCTGGGTCCAATACATGTAAAATGGGAAATCCATTCAGAAGCGGGACATAAAAGCTTCCATTTTGAAGCTAACTGGCCAGCCGGTTCGGCGATTACAATTATCTTGCCTAATCATGAAGTGCTGCTGACAGATGCAGGTTCTTTTTATAAGGAGATCGACTTTAGTCACTTTAGCTGATAGTCTGATTTCAATTGATCTTCGTTTTCGTTGATTCATACACCAGAGGGGGATGGGGAGTTATATGTTCAGATCATTCGGCCGCAACATCAGCCTTGTCCTGGTGCTGTTTATTACCGTTTACATTGCCGCTTCGAGTTTCATTTTGTACCGTACTATGGAGCATAGAAGCTTGGACATGCTGCGGCAGTTGTCCGTTCAATACACTGGCCAGCAGCATAAGAACACTCTTTTGTTCATGAACTGGCTAGAGGAGACCTCCAAGCTTATCTCCAACAATCAGGTGGTACAGAATGCGTTGAAAAAACCAGCGTACGACGGAGCGATTTCTCCTATACTTGAGGGCATTCGCTCCTCTAGCAGTGACATTCTCGGCATTTATATTTGGGGTGAAGCAGGGGGGACGTACTCCTCGAGCAATGTATCCGGGCTTCTCCCCTTTACAGAGATCAAGAAAGTTCCGGGGATGGAACAATTTCTGGATAATCGAGAACAGGTTTTGCGCTGGACGGTGCTGAACCGGGAACATCTGATGAACGCGCCTTCTGATCTGCGCGACCGTCTGCTGCTTGAGGTAAAAATTCAGAATACGGAGGGGCAAATTTTAGGTCTGCTCTCGCTCGAAGTTGAGATTGACAAGCTGTACAGCTTCTACCTGTCAGGCAAGAATACGATCTACGGCGAGAATGAAGTTTATCTGCTGACAAGTAACGGAAAGCTGCTGAATGCGGCGGATGTGCCCATGAAGCGACTGCAAGAAGTTAGAACAGCGCTGGCCACACCAGAGAAGGATAATCCAGCTATGCCGGAAGAACAAGATAGTTCAAGTAGCGGTTCTATGGATTTGTTGGAGCGTGAAACGGCCGACGGCTTGATTTTGCTCTATCCGCTGCCCGAATCGGACGAGCGGATCGTCACCTATATCTCTGCAGACGGGATGAATGCAGAGCTGCGGACATTTAAGTATTTAATGATTGGATTAAACATCGTCGTGTTCATAGTGTTCTGGTTGCTGATCTCAATGCTTAGTGGCAGTATTGTTAATCCGCTGAAACAGTTGTACTTGAAAATTAACTCCACGATGAAAGACTAAGATTGGCAGTCGGAATGGCAGACAGAATGGCAGACAGAATCTATGAAGCAGATTTCAGGCTACCCGCTAAATCTGCAAAAGGTCACTGGGTTGCAGCGCTTATATCTACTCAGACAAAGAGGTGTCCCCCAAAGCAATGAATTGGTTGCTTGTGCTTGGGATGCCTTTTGGTGTTTTTAATAGAGTAGAGAATGCGATGCACAAACTAACCTATGCTTCACAACATATCTCGCACTGGCAGTGTCCAAATACACTTAAACGTCTGCTCTTAGCAAAATAGGGTGTTATGAAAGTCTCTAATTCGTCTGACTCATCTGATTCACTCTAGAACGTTTAACTTACGGGGACTGAAAAATAAAGTGTCAGACCTGGAAAATAAAGCACTAGACTGACGAGGGCATTACACTAACGAACAGTTAATGTCACAAGAAGAAATAGCAGGTTGATGTCGAATTAGTTTGTCTGAATAGTTAGAATTTTAATATTTAGATGATATAAATTAGGAGCGTGCTCTATAATGAAGACTCTGTTCCAATACAACTGGCAGGTTCGTAATGACTGATTCTCTTGGTGTGAAGATGTATCTGAAGATGAAATTGCTTAAAGCTCGTATTGGCGGTGTTGGAGGAATCTTAAAAACACTGTTTCACATCGTTTATTGGGAATATAGTTGGATTCACTGCGTATTGCAAGGAAAGGCAGAGTTTGAGCAAGAGCCCTTCGAGGCTCACAGAAGTCTGAAGCAGATACGAGATTTATCAATACAGTTTCACGCAGAAGTGGAGCCATTTGTTACGTCATGGACACCGGAGATGGAATGTAAATAACTGACACTTATACGTGATAATGGTGAATGGATAACATATAAGCATGGAGAAATCATGCGTCACGTCATCGCTCACGAAATACATCACATTGATGGGATTTTCGCGTGAATCAATTTTTCAAAGAAACTTTCGCTGAAGTTTTGGCGGGAGTTTTTTTGTTTGAAGTATAAGAACGACATTCGTCATATTCTTCCATTTCATAGTATAATAAGAAGATAGTCTATAGGTTTCGAGTTTCGGTTTGTTCGTTTATTTAATTGTATTCTGTAGATTGACGAACTTCGTCAATATTACGTTATAAGAAATCGGCTAAGAACATTATATGGAGGGGAATCACATGCAGAATTTGCTCTACTACCCAGGATTCGAAATTCAAGATCAACGCTGGTTAAAATTCGCTTTGCTTTATCTTGAGGAGATTAGCACAATAGTTCCAATGGGTGGAGATCACTACGTAAGTGATTTATATACATTTATTGAGCAAGAAACGGGTTTGCTAAAGAGATATCGCCCAGATTACATGGAAAGTGAAAAGAGTAGTAGAGAAACTATAGAAGTAATAGAAAAGTATATTAATAATCCTTCAAGAAACTTTGGCATTTTAGGAAGGGTAAACGTTATTGACCACTGGCGAACTAGAGAAAATCAAAATTTCGAACTATTTTTCTCCAAATTCTCTTATGATTTTGAGCAATTTTGCTTGGATCAAGGTTTTGCGCATCGCTCAGAAAATGGTATTAGTTTACCGTATCAATTTGGAGTTATTTATATGTCAATATTGGCCCATAACATTGGTGAGCACAATAATGTATCTGTAATAACTGATATCAAAGAACATAATATGGTTTCTCAAATAAGTCAAAACACTTGGAAATTTAATAAAAGATATAATGAATTCAAAGCAATAAAGAAAACAATAGAATTAAATTTACCAAGAAATATCGATTCTATAAGCGTTGATGAAATAATTGATTTTAGAAATAAAACAAAATACCAATCTAAACTTAAAGCTTTTAGAGAAGCCGTCTCCAAACTTAATGATTTACATGGTGGAAATATGAGTGAAGTTAATATGCGGCATATCATCTCTGAGATCGAAGAAGTCAAGATAGGTCTTTCTTCAGAGATATTTAATTTATGTTCAACAGTTTCGCAAGTTGGGTTAGGTATTTTTCTAACACTCGGACCTAATGTTGAAAATCTCGAATTTATTAAAGAACTGCTAGGTATCGGATTTATTCTTACAGGCTCAAGAAGTCTAATTAATTCATTTAATAATGAACAAAGGCAGGCAAGTCAATATTTGACACAAATTAGAAGGTTTCCAGGTCCGAGAAAAAATAATAGAAACATAATCATTTGAAAGAACATTCAAAGATGAGCCGACTTCTTATAACATCATATTCACGCGTCGGGCATTCGCCCTCGGTCCGGACCGAAGTTAAAAATAGATTCGATGAAGGTTTTCAGTAGCAGGGAAGTAGATATTCTGCCGGACACACCCAACTCCCTAACCGCATCGCGGCCGCCCTTCGAGCTTGAGCGAGTTGAACGTCGTGGATACAAGAACGTTATACGAAAAAATCGGAAATACCATTAAGAAATCATCTTATTACCTAAGGGGAATTTTATGATAAACATTAAAGATCGATTTTATGATAATACGAAAGAAATATCCTTTCTAAATCATTTGAACGATAGAGATGATACATTTTGGCAAGCTCTAAATTATCTTGCAGTTTTTAATGAAGAAAAGTTCACCGAAGAGAATATATATTTCCATCATGCTAGGTATTTTATAACTTCAAGATTAATAAACCATATAATGGCTAGTTACCAAATGTTAAAGATAGGATTAGAAGACGAAAGTTTGATTATGCTTAGGCAAGCTTTGGAACTATCTTGGCTATTAAAATATTTTATTAAGAATCCATTAAAAGCCGAAAATTGGGTCATAAAAAAGAAATTAAAAATTACTCCTCTCGAAAGAAGAATAGCAACTGATAATAATTCTACCTCTGGAAGAATATATGCTGAATTAAGTGATGTTGTACATTCGAATAGAAATTCTATTTGGGGTTCTTGTATTGGTGGAATGTATAATTCGTGGATTTCTGATAAATTATTTGGACAATTAGTAATATTAATTAATAATGTTATTGAGTATTTTGAAGAAATAGTTTTACTTTTCGATATTAGTATAAGTAATCATGAACTTATTAAAATGAAAGAAGAAGCTACAAACAATATCGGATATGCCATTTATGAGACTAGTTATCTTCTGGATTCTGAAAGTACTATAAATAAGTTGAAAGAACTAGGTGAAGATGACGTTATTAGATATTTAGAAGAGAGTTATGAAATAATCGAGTAACTTTTTGAATGCGTATTCGAGAAGTCGATTCCTTCGTATAATACCAGATTCACGCCGCAGAGTTGACGCTCCATAGTCCGGCCAAAGTTGTGAAGCGAGGAAGCAGCCGGACAACCCAGCAAATGCTGTGTGTGGTATGGAATTTGTAGAACCTATCCGTAGTAAGAAACAGATTGATGCTTTGAAGAAGTATCTGCGAGGGCAGAATATCCGAGACTATCTATTGTTTGTGCTTGGCATTAATTCAGGATTGCGAATATCTGATTTGCTCAAGCTTCAGGTGGAAGAGGTGTACAATCAAGATCGGATCAGCCTTCGAGAGCAGTAGACAGGTAAGAGAAAAGATTTCCCCTTGTCGGATACCTGTAAAAAAGCAATTCAGGAATATGTAAAAGCAACAGGTCATAAGTCAGGAGCGCTGTTTGCCAGCCACAAAGGTGGGAATCCAATTAGTCGAGTACCTGCTTACCGGATACTGAGTGAAGGGGCAAGCCGTGTTGGCATTAAAGAAGCAGTTGGAACACATACCTTGAGAAAGTCGTTTGCCTTTCATGCTTATCAAAGTGGTGTAGATATTACTCGTATTCAAAAGCTGTTCAACCATTCAGCACCGAGTGTCACTTTAGCGTACATAGGAATCACTCGACAAGAGCTGGATAATGTTTACTTCAATCTTAACCTATGAAGACGTTAACGGATGTTATACATCTGGTTAACGTCTTTTTCATTTTCAATAGCACATGAAGGAGGCGCATATTTATGAAGCAAATCATCAATGCCAAAGGAACGAACATTTATCCGGGACAAGTAAAGTATGTATGTATTGCAACTTGCTCTTGTGGGAATAAGCTTGTACGAGCAATGAAAGAATCTGGTTTAAATATTTATGTTGGTAAAGAGCGAGCGTTTTTCCTGCAAACAATGTGGGGAACGCTTACAAAAACAAGGACAACAGTATTTTAAAGGAGGTCATATGATAAGTCGGGAGCAAGTTTGGGCGGCAACTGATTTTGATGAATAGCTTTTTTTCTTAGAATAGTCTCGATGTGGTCAAACTGTTAATTCTTTGTCCGATGAATATTTACACTTTCAATGTGAACTTACTTCATCAGGTTATGTCCTGTCCAACAAGATATATGATTAAACTGAGCCGCAGAAGTGGAAAAAACGTGTCAGGAAGTGTCAATTATGGATAAACAAATGCAGCTGATATTTGCAGCTGCCATTCAGCAAAGAAGGTTACTACGAGTTGAGTTTACAACCAGAAGTGGAGAGGAACGGAGTAGACGGTGTGTGCCGTTAGATTTGGCACCTAGTGAGCGGGCAAAGATCAAATTTTACAAATATCATATGTGGGACTTGGATAGCGAGCCAAGGCCACATTTTCTGAGTTTAAGTCCAGAACAAGTTATCCAACTGGAGATAACTACAGAGCCATTTATACCGGAGCAGATTGTAACCTGGACAAGGAAGAACCCTTGGACAATCATTAGGGATTGGGGAAGCTTGTCGTAAAGCGTGCAGGATAACTTCATTTTAATCAAGCTTTATGAGCCTGTAGTGTAGAAATTCACTATGGGCTTTGTTTTGTCTTTTAAATGAAGATATATAGCAAAATAGTTACTATTTAAGAGGAAGAAACGGTGTACGAGAGTCAAGCATGTTGATAAGATCGACTCAAGAAAAATACCGATTTATAGGAGTTATGACGATAGCAAATAAGAATAGGGTTTCAGGTAGAAACAGCCGTGGAAGTAATCAGGTTAAACAGGAAGGTGAACAAACGATGTCAGAACAGCTTCAAAGTGAAAATGAGCAGACAAGTATTGAGGCAGAAGAAATTCAAGTTCATGAAGAGACAGGGCAAGAGCAAGTCCGACAAGAAGAACAGAAGATCGTCCCTGAACAAGGGGATGGCAAACATCAGGAAGAAGATACGTCACAGCAAGAAGCAATATTAAATGAAGCAAATACACAAGAGTTGCAGCCAGAATCAAACGATGGCAAAGAAGAGCCGCCACTTGCCATTGAAGATATTTTAAAGCCGGGAAAATTCGGAGTAACGAACAGCCAAATGATCCCGGCCATTAAGTAAGTGATTACGGTTGGCTCAGTAGAAAAGCTGAGGATGCTTCGCTCCATGTATTTGTATTCCTTCGAGAACTCACTAAGGTATCTGAAAAAGTCGGAGCGAAAATTCATTCAAAATAACCTGAAATAGAACAAGCCGGAGCATGGATTGGTCATGTGCTCCGGCTTGTTTTTATTTTGTTAAATTTTCTGACTGTCTTGCGTAGAATGATGCACTTTGGGGTGAGGTATGTCTATCTCGGCCACATGCTCATGAAATTGCCGCAACGCTTTGCCAGATGGCTGATTAACTTCTTTGATTACATATTCACATTTCTTCATGAATTACGCCTCCAAAATTTAACAGTTGTCATATTCGATGATGTGTCATCAAAAATGCTCAACATTCTATTTGGAAGGCGGCAAAATATTAACACGTTTGGAGTAGAAGCTATTATGGAAAACAAAACAATTAAACACGTAGCCGTTTATTTAAGAAAATCACGGGACGATGGTGAGTTTGAAGACGTTCTCTCGAAGCATAGGGATACCCTTCTGGCCTTGGTCGAGAATCGAAATTGGACCTATAGGCTATATGAAGAAGTGGCCTCTGGTGAAAAGATAGAGTCCCGTAAGGAAATGCAGAAGTTACTTCGGCATGTTGAAGACCAGCTCTATGATGGAGTAGTGGTCATGGATATTGACCGTTTAGGGCGTGGAGAAAACAAGGATTGGGCACTCATTAAAGATACATTCTTAAACTCAGAAACGGTCATTATCACACCAAACAAGATATACGATCTGGAAATAGACAATGACGATGTATCATTTGATTTCATGTCTATTTTTGCCCGAATAGAGTACAAAACGATTAAGCGAAGAATGAAGCAGGGCAAAGAGGCAGGAGCCAAGAAAGGCATGTGGACAAACGGAAAGCCACCGTTTCCTTACTACTACGATAAGAACACAAGGTCGGTACTGGTCGATGAGACGAAGCGTCCGATTTACCGAGCGATTGTAGAGAAATATCTTAATGGAACAAACCTTGGTCAGATCGCCATTTGGTTGACGGATAACAAGATACCCACGCCATACAACATTAAGCCGGATGGATAGAACAAGGGCTGGTCAAATATTACGGTTCAACGGTTGCTGGCAAGCGAAATTCATTTGGGTTACATTACTTATGGAAAAACCCGTTCCAAGCGTGGTCAGGTGGAGCTTGTTCCCGAAGAAGAGCGGATTAAAGTCATGGGAACACATGAAAAGCTGAAAACGCCGGAAGAACATGAAGCGATTATGGAACGGCTGCTTAAGAATAGAATGCTGAATCCGAATTCCAGGAGGAGCATTTTTCCTTTGTCAGGCTTGTTGTATTGTGAAAAGTGCGGTTCACGAATGAGATTCAGAGTAGGTGAGAATAAGAAGCAAGGGCAGCATTGGAGTGCATTGTGCTATCACCAGTATAAAGATGGCAGCAAATGTGAGCAGCGAGGTAAAGTCATGGATGCTGATTTTTTTAATGCTCTGTATAATCGAATTATTCATGTAGACCCGGATATATTACGGGAAATTGAACTGCATGGAAGTCGTTATAGTGATACGCAGACGATCATTGAGGTCAAAGAGCAGGATTTGAAGAAGCAGAAGCGGGCGCTGGACAAGCTGCATGAATCGTATGAAGAGGACATGATAACGAAACAAGTATTTTTGGAGCGTAAAGCTATCCGGTCTAGGCGAATACAGAAGCTGGAGGAAGAGTTGAAGGAATTGCGGAAGATTATAGTAGATGAAGGGAATTACCCGACTGTGGAGCAGATATATGAGCGGATAGGTGAGTTTAGGGAATTGTGGAGTAGTGTGGTGACGAGTGAAGAGAAGAATCGGGCGTTGAAGAAGTTGGTGGAGCGGATTGTGTATAATCGGGAAGGGAATCGGGTGGAGTTGACGGTTTGTTATAGATGAAATCCCTTTAATTGGGTTTATTTAATAGATAGGAAAGCGAGCCTCTGGAAACAGTCCAGAGGCTTGGTCATTTGTAATAAAATCTACAACTTAAGAACCTAATTTAAAGGCAAACAAACGTTCTTCAAAATTGGTAGCCTAAATGGTAGAATAAATTCATGGTAATTTTTTGAATTGTGTTTTCTTTATATACTCTATAAATTTCAATTGGGGGAAAATGTGATTATGATTAAACCAGATTGGAATATATTCAAAGCGAAGTTTAGTGAAAACCCACAGAGTAACTTTGAATGGATGTGCTATCTACTTTTTTGTGTTGAGTTTAAGTTGCCATTAGGTATTTTTCGCTACAAGAATCAATCTGGTATTGAAACCAATCCTATAACTCATGATAACGATGTGATTGGATGGCAGGCAAAATTCTATGAGACTACATTATCAGCGCACAAAATTGATCTATTAGAGATGTTGGAAAAAAGTAAAGATAGATATCCTGACTTAACAAAAATCATCATTTTTACTAATCAAGAATGGGGACAAGGGAAACTTCAAAGTGATTCTGAGGTTAAGCTTGCAGTTGAGAAAGAAGCTGAAAAACTCAAGATTCAAATAGAATGGAGAACCGCTAGTTATTTTGAATCACCTTTTGTGGTATTAGAAAATAAATTAATCTCGCATTACTTCTTCAGCTTAAAAAAGAACATTATGGATTCCATAAAGGATATGAGAAGGCACACTGAATCTTTATTATTGGAAATTCAAACCTCAATTGTTTTCAATGAGTACAGTATAGAGTTGGATAGAAGCAAGCTTCTTCAGGACTTGAATACTAATTTGGAGCGGGATTCTATAATAGTTTTAAGTGGAGAAGGAGGGGTTGGGAAAACAGCGGTTATTAAAAATTTATACAATAATTTTGGTAATAATATTCCTTTTTATATAATGAAGGCTAATGAATTTGAGGTAGCCAATGTTGATCTTTTATTTGGTGAAGCCAATTTTAAAGATTTTATTGATGTTCATAACAATGATAGTAAAAAGGTGTTCGTAATAGATTCTGCTGAAAAGTTAATGGATTTAAATAATCATATTCCTTTTAAAGAGTTTCTCTCAGAAATACTGCGAACTGGATGGAAGGTTGTTTTTACTGCAAGAAGCAGATACTTAGTTGATCTTGATATTCATTTTATTGATCACTTTCAACTTAGTCCCTCAAGAATTTATGTTAGTAAATTAAGTCAGGATGAACTAGGATACTTGGCAAGTACTTATAAATTCGATCTTCCTAACGATTATAAGTTATTTGAATTAATTACAACCCCCTTTTATTTAAGTGAATATCTGAAATTTTATACTGAAGGTAGTAATGTGGGATATTTAAAATTTAAAGAATTGTTGTGGAATAAAATAATTAAAAAAGCAAGGCCATCTAGGGAGCAAAGTTTCTTGCAGATAGCGTTTAAAAGAGCAAATGAAAATCTATTCTTTTTATCATTTGATTCAAATGATATTAATATGGAAGCCCTTGTACAAGAGGGTGTACTTGGGTATGAAATTGCTGGCTATTTTATTGCACATGATATTTATGAAGAATGGGCTTTAGAAAAAATAATAGAATCTGAGTTTGTTAAAAAAGAAAGCAACATTGGCTTCTTTGAAAAAATTGGAGAATCATTTTCGATTCGTAGAAGTTTTAGAAATTGGATTTCAGAAAAACTTTATCTTGAA
This sequence comes from Paenibacillus pseudetheri, assembly GCF_924513355.1. Lineage (NCBI taxonomy): Bacteria > Bacillati > Bacillota > Bacilli > Caryophanales > Paenibacillaceae > Paenibacillus > Paenibacillus pseudetheri. The sequence goes on along the minus strand of NZ_CAKMAB010000018.1, from coordinate 4,104 downwards.
GTCGAGTCAGTCAAAGAATTCATTGAAGAAGTAATTGATGATGAGCAAGTAATCGGATTTTGGAAAGACGAAGTAATGATTGCCGTGTTGCTTTGCGATTACTCCCAATATTTTTTCAGTTCTTTCAAAAGAATTTTCTTGGATAAAAATAGAGAATTATTACGAAGGGCCTCTTTTTTATTAAGAATTTCTTGTAAAGAAGTGGACGATGTTTTTCGGCAGTCGGAAGCTAAGAATATCGATCTCTTGTCGATCAAATATATCTTTACGAGACCCAAAGGGAGTGGATGGAACAGCCTCATACAATTTGTATATAATAACTTAGATGAAATTGGGTTAAAGAATGTGAATTTTATTTTACCCATTGTTCATGATTGGAATTCAAACTTCAAAAAAGGCGAAACTACAAGACTATCGGGTTTAATCGCCCTTAAATATTATCAGTGGGTATTACAAGAAAATGTTTACTTTTCCCGTGACGAAGACATTAAGGATAAAATACTAGAGACAATTTTGTATAGTGCGGGGGAAATTAAAGCGGAACTAACAACTATTTTTGATGAGGTATTAACTAACAAATCAAAAGATCATAGGTCACCTTACTATGATTTGATTGAAATGTTACTGACCAAAATATTTGTGAATATGGAGATTGTCAAAGCGTTACCAGAATATGTGTTAAAACTGGGAGACTTATTTTGGTTTCGTTCAAATGAAAGAATTGATAGATTTCATTCGAGATTAGGAGTTGAAGAAGATTTTTGCATAGAAGAACGGCTAGGTAGATACTTTCCTGCAAGCGCATATCAAACTCCAATTTATTGGCTATTGAAAACTAAATTCGCACAGACAATTAACTTTATTTTAGATTTTACTAATAAAACAGCAGAATGCTTTGCAACATCTGAGCTGGGACAAAATGAAGTTGAAACAACACAGCTTTATGTTGAAGATAAAAGTTACAAACAATATATTTGTAATAGGTTGTGGAATGTCTATAGAGGGACTCAAGTTGCTCCTGATGTCCTGGAATCAATGCATATGGCTTTGGAAAAGGTGCTTCTTGAGGCTGCAAAAGATATTGATGCTAGAGCATTAGAAGGCTGGCTTTTGTATTTATTAAAAAACTCCAAGTCAACTTCGATAACTGCAATTGTTGTGAGTGTTGTTCTGGCATATCCAGAAAAAACATTTAATGTTGCAATCAATTTATTTAAAACTAAAGATTTATTCTTTTATGACACTAGTAGAATGGTACTTGATCAATCTTCAAAATTTAATTATTCCATTGGATATGGATTAAACTATAGTTCTAAGCTTTATCAGGACGAACGTATCGAAACCTGTAATGATAAACATAGATCAAAGAGCCTCGAACATATTGCGCTTGAATATCAATTTTTTAGGACTAAAGGAATTAGTGAAGAGGAAGCAGAACGAAGACAAAAAACTATTTGGGATGTTCTGGACACATACTACAAGGAATTGTCAGAAGTATCAGATGAAGATGAGTATACAAAAACGTGGAAGCTTTATTTGGCAAGAATGGATAGTAGAAAAATGAACCCTACGTTGGAAGAAGAGGATGGTAATATTCTAATAAGTTTTAATCCTGAGTTGGAGCCAGAGGTGCGTGAGTATAGTGAATCCTCATTAAGACAAAGTTCTGAAAAGATGAAATACACTTCGTTAAAGCTTTGGGCAAACTATAGAATGAAAAATGAAGAACAGTACAAGCAGTACATCAGTTATGAGGAAGACCCTAAACGTGCACTTAAGGAAGTACGGGAGATTATTGGGGAGTTTGAACGACTCTCTGAAACGGAAATACTTAACAAACATAATGAATATGAAGGTTTCTTTTTAATGAATCATTCAATTCCTTCAGAGGTTTCTGCTGTATTAATTAGGGATTTTCGCAATATGCTTACTGATGAAGATAAAGATTTTTGTAAAGAGATTATACTGGAAGCAGCCACTTCATCGTTTAGAGCGAATTACCAGTACCAGATATCAGATGGGGTGGAATCTACGATTTCAGTATTGCCTATCTTAATGCAAAAATTCCCCAATGAAAAGGACGTTATCAAGTTTATTTTGCTGATGATACTTTTTGACTCAAATAGCATTGGTATGTATGCTGACTTTTCAGACTTCTCCGTTAATGCAATCCTAAAGGATTTGTGGGATTTGAGTTTTGAAGATGCTCATGCTATTTTCATTGGGTATCTGTTTTTAATTCCCAAATATAAATTGGTTCGTGAAAAACTCTGGAAGGAAAGACATCGACAAAGTAGTTATGGTTTGAGTGAAAATGAAGTAATCGAGACTTTGGCTCGAGATTATGAAAATGATATACAAAAAATAATATCGAACGAAATTACACTAAATGATCTGGAAGCGGTTTGCGAATTAGATTTAAGTTACTTGATAATAGCCTTTCAATTGATCCCTTTGGGAACTGAAAATCCTGAGCACATACAAATTGCACAAGATATAATATCTAAATTTGCAACTGAATTTGCAACTGAATTTGCATCAGATAGAAGAGAAGATAGAATTGATTACTCTGTTAAACATGATTTTTTAGTCAAATTCTCAAACTTGGTTTTAAGCTCTGCTGAAACGCACATACCATTGTATTTAAAGCCGTTTATTGAAAATTTTAATAGTTCAAAGGTTTTCTCAGAATTATTTGATCAATTTATTATTGCTGAGGATACCCTTAATACTAACGATAAGTTTTGGAAAGTATGGGAAGCCTTCTTTGAGAAAGTAACCACACTCGCTAAAGAGGGAGAGCAGCACTGGTATGTAAGCGACATAATAAAAAGCTACCTATTCGCAAAGGTCCAATGGAAAGAAACAGCAACGGAGTGGCGAACCTTTGGTGAAGAGAAAAAAAGATTTTTTAAAGAAATTTCCAAAAAAATAGGCCATTGTCCTTCTACTTTATACTCACTGTCCAAGCTATTAAACGGTATTGGTGGCAGCTACTTACTCTCAGGAGTAATCTGGATTTCAGAAATGTTAAATAGAAGTGAAGTATTATGGAACTCGAAATTAGATACAAATACTGTGTATTATTTAGAGTCCATCATTAAAAAATATATTTATGTACAACGGGAGGACATAAGAAGAGGAAAAAAACAAAAACAGGAAGTTTTAGTGATATTAAATTTTTTAGTCGAACAAGGCTCTGTTGTTGGCTACATGTTGAGAGAAAAAATTTCATGAAACATACTTGTGTGTTGTTTTTTGGTTACCTTTTCCTTTCTTTAATTCTGTCTTTACTCTTTTAGATTAAACCTCCAGTAACATTTTATCGAGAATCCCTATGTCTAGAGGTGATGCCCATGGCAACTCGAAAAGTGTCATATTTGCTATAGTACGAACGTAATCCAGTAAAATGATTTACAAGCTAGAGACTTTTGTTATCATCAAGTAAATAGCTATATTAATCAAAATATATTTATTTTGATTTTTGAAGGCTCATCATTTTGTAACAGGATATCTATAAAAGGATCTATAAAATATCAAGAGTGTTATTTAAAATAAATTTATTAATTGCACATTTAGAATTCTTACGAGAGCGTAAAATATTTTGTGTAAATAGATAAATAGAAAAAGGAAGCCCTTTTCTTGTAGAATTGAGTTACCACACAACAATTCAAAGAGAGGTCTTCCCTATGAATCATTTTACAACAGATTTAGTCCAAGCTCTAGTCACAAAGCAAGATGTAACGGAAGTATTTCGCAGTCACTTAGAGTCTGCCATGAATCATCTGCTAGAGACGGAGCTTACTGCATTCCTAGACTATGAAAAATATGACCGTTTGGGCGTGAATTCAGGGAATTCTCGAAACGGGGGCTATTGCCGCACACTTCATACCGAGTATGGGGACCTGCAGCTAAACATGCCGCGGGATCGCAATGGAGAGTTTAAGCAGCAGACTGTTCCGCCTTATAAGCGTTCCAATGATACGCTAGAATCCTTTGTCATCCACATGTTTCAAAAGGGTGTCACAATGACGGAGATTGCCGACCTAATTGAGAGAATGTACGGTCACCACTATACGCCACAAACGGTATCGAACATGACAA